>DATBSK010000164.1:0-10168 GCA_036559825.1 Acidimicrobiia bacterium
GAGCAGGACCTGCACGACGGCAAGGACAACCGCGGCGCTCGCGAACCAGACCTTCAGCTGGATCGTGTCGCTGAAGACGAGGGTGTAGGGCTTCTCGTGCGTGGGCGTGTGCTCGTTCGCGTACACGCCGAGGAGCACCGCGACGGCGGCGCCCGCGACCAGCACACCGAGCATGCGCAGCGGGACGGACGTCGTGCCCGTCGCGTTCACCGGTGCTGCCGGCGCTGCCATGCGCGCCCCCCTTCGTGACCGTGGCGCCACATCCTTGCGCATGCCGCTCGACGGTGCCCGGATCTCGGCGCGCGAGGACGACGTCTAGGGTCCGGGCGTGGGCGCTGCCGTGCCGGCCGCGATGGGCGCTGCCCGGGACCAGGGCCTCGACCCCGAGTGGCCGCCGGTGCTCGTCGCCCTCGTGCTGCTCGCGGTCGGCATCGCCGTCGTCTCGGTCCTCGTCGTGTACCGAGCACTCCGCGCGGAGACGCGTGCCGACCGTCAACGACGACGGAGTGGGAGGAGCCGCGGGTGAAGCCCGTGCACCGCTCCCTCGCGCAGCAGGTTCGGTACCGGTTCGACACCACGATCTCGCGCGGCACGCTGCCGGTGATCGGCTACCTCGCGCTGCTGACCTTCGGCCTCGTGTTCAGCGCCGCCCTCGTGCTCGCGGTCACGGGGACCGCGATCAACGAGGACCAGCATCCCGGCCTCGGCGAGGCGTTCTGGCAGAGCCTCCTGCGCATCCTCGACCCGGGCACGTTCTCGGGCGACAACGGCTGGTTCCTGCGGGTCGTGATGCTGACGGTCACGCTCATCGGCATCTCGATCGCCGCCGTCCTGATCGGTCTCATCGCGAGCGGCATCGAGCAGCGCATCGAGCTGCTGCGACGCGGGCGCAGCACGGTCGTGGAGTCGGGTCACACCCTCGTCCTCGGGTGGTCGCCGCGCATCTACACGATCGTGTCGGAGCTCTGCATCGCGAACGAGAACCAGCGTCGGCCGGCGATCGTCGTCCTCGCGAGCGAGGAGAAGCAGGCGATGGAGGACGATCTCACGGCGCGCGTCGGCGACACGAAGGGGACGCGCATCGTGTGCCGCACCGGCGACCCCGCGAGCATCGGCGACCTGCGGATGGCGAGCGCCGACTCGGCGCGCTCGATCATCGTGCTCGGCGCGGGCGATGTCGCCGCCGACGCCGACGCGTCGGTGGTGAAGGCCGTCCTGGCGGTCCTGCACGTCGTGGGCGACACCGAGGTGCCGATCGTCGCGGAGGTCGACGACGAGGAGACGTCGTGGGCGCTGCGCGAAGCCAGCAGTGGCCGGCTGCTCACGGTCCGGTCCTCGGACGTCATCGCCCGGATCACGGCCCAGGCCTGCCGCCAGTCCGGGTTGAGCGCGGTCTGCCAGGAGCTGCTCGACTTCGAGGGCGACGAGATCTACTTCCAGCGCGTCGAGGAGCTCGTCGGCCACACGTTCGGGGAGGCGCTCCTCTCGTTCGAGGCGTCGAGCCCGATCGGGATCCGGCGCGCGAACGGGACCGTCGCGTTGAACCCGCCCATGGACACCGTCATCACCGACGGGGACGACATCATCGCCATCTCCGCGGACGACGACACGGTCGTGTTCTCCGGGTTCCGTGACGAGCCCGTGCCGGAGGCGGCGCGCACGGCGCCGTCGCCGAACGAGCCGGAGCAGCTGCTCGTCGTCGGGTGGAACCCGCTCGGTCCGGCGGTGCTGCAGGAGCTGGACGAGTTCGCGGTCCGAGGTTCGACGGTGGACGTCATCGTCGACCCCGACATCGTCGGTCCCGACGAGCTGCGTGACCTCGGGGTCGCCCGCCTCGAGGTTCGCTACGAAGCCGAGCATGGCGACCTCGACCAGCTGACCCAGACCGTGTCGGGTCGCTCGTTCGACCACGTGATCATCCTCGGGTACCGGAGCGGGATGAGCGCCGCAGAAGCCGATGCGCGCACCCTCCTGACGCTGCTCCTGCTCCGGCGCGCGCTCGAAGCCGGCTCGGATGGTCATCGCAGCAGGGTCGTGACCGAGCTCCTCGACTCGAGCGACGTCGAGCTCGCACGCGCGACCGGCGCCGACGACTTCGTCGTCAGCGATGCGCTGTCGAGCTACGTGCTGGCGCAGCTCTCCGAGAACCCGGAGCTCGACGACGTGTTCACGGACCTGTTCGACGCCGAGGGATCCGCGCTCGGGCTGAAGCCGGTGGCACGGTACGTCGGCGTCGACGAGACGATGCCGTTCGGGCGCGTGGTCGCCGCCGCGCGTGAGCGAGGCGAAGTCGCGATCGGCTACCGAGTGATCGAGCACGCCGGACGCGACGCGACAGTCGTCGTCAACCCGCCGAAGGTAGCGATGGTGACGTTCGGCGCCGATGACCGCATCGTCGTCATCGGTCCACCCGATTGACGTGATCGGCTTCCTGCGCCGGGCGGCGGGAGCGTTCGTGCGCGCCGCGTGGGAGCGCGCGGGTCGCTGGGCGGCGATCGGCGAGCACGGCGCGCGCTCCCGCGGGTTCCGGTCGTTCGGGAAGGGCTCGGCGATCTGCTTCCCGGTTGCCGCGCTCTACGGTGAGCGCTACATCACGGTGGGCGAGGGAACGGTGCTCGGTCCGTACGTCACGCTGTCGGCGGGCGTCTCACCCGAGCACGACCTCGGCGACGTGGAGGTGGTGTCGATCGGCGACCGCTGCCTCATCGGGCGGGGGAGCGGCATCGTCGCGCACGAGCGCGTCGTGATCGGCGACGACGTCTTCACCGGGCACCACGTGTACATCACGGACGCGAACCACGGCTACGAGGATCTCGACGTCCCCCCGAGCCGCCAGTTCGCCGCCTCACGCCCGGTCTCGATCGGGGCCGCGTCCTGGCTCGGGCACGGGACGATCGTGCTGCCGGGTGTGACCATCGGCCGGCACGTCGTCGTCGGCGCGGGCTCGGTCGTGACCGGCGACCTCCCCGATCGCTGCGTCGCGGTCGGGAACCCGGCGCGCGTGATCCGCCGCTACGTGGAGGGTCAGGGCTGGGTCGACGTCGGTGAGGGCCCGGCCGACGCAGGTGAGGGGTAGTCGGGGGGTCGTGCACCGGGCGGGAGCTGCTCGAGGATCGTGACCGACGTCGCGTCGTCGTGCAGCCCGACGTCGCCGTTCGGCCAGTGACCCGGGAGGTAGCGCGCACCCTCCCGTGCGTACCGCCAGAGCCCCGTCCCGTCGTTGCCGACCTCGTCGGGACCGGTCCCGCGCGGATCCCACCAGATGACGGCCGCGTCGTCGCCGGCGGTCAGGTCGACGAGGGGCCAGATGTGGTGCCGGCCCCACGAGAGGTGGAGGAAGGGGGAGCTCGTCGGGCGGTGAGACGGGTAGCGGAAGAGCCCGGCGCGGAAGCTCGCGGGCGTCAGGTCGGGGCCCGCGAGGTGGACGCCGGTGAAGAAGAGGAGGGGCGCCTGCACGAGCAGCCGGAAGGTCTTGGCGATCGGGCCCCGGCCCGTCTGCCAGACGAGGATCGTCGCCAGCTCGTCGACGTCGTCGGCCTGGCGCGTCGGGAGCAGCGTGACGCCGATCGCATGGCGCCACTGGCGCGGGTCGTACTGACGCCCGAAGACGGCCGTGTCGGTGAACGCGTACCCCATGACCACCCACTCCGGGAAGTACCCCTGTGCCGTCGCCTCTCTCGTCAAGAAGGCGGGGAACACCGGGTCGCCGGCGAGGATCACGCTCGTGACGTGCGCCTCGCGCAACGCTGCGATCGACGAGCGTGCGCTCTCCTGCGCGGACTCGAGGTCGAGCTGGTACGGGACCTGGGTCGCGAGCTCGACCTGGTGAGCCGCGAGGAGGTCGGTGAAGCGCTTGAAGCTGCGATCGAACGTCCCGGGCTCGTCGTCGTAGCGCACCACGCCGAACCGCCGCTGCTCCCGACGGAGCGACGGGTCACCCGCGTAGCGGGCGCGCCGACCCGACAGCTCCTTGCCGACGAACGCGGCCCAGTGCTCGGCAGCCTGGTCCGGCGACGCGAGCGTGGGCCAGATGTACGGCGCGCGTGACTCGATGAACGACTCGGGTGCCGCGATGGTGCAGTCGCCGACGCACAGCACGCCCCGAGCCGCGAGCTCGTCCGCGTACGCGGTCGTCTGGCTCGGCCCGCCGAACGACGCGAACGCCTTGATCTCGGTCGCGACCCGAATGGCGTCCGCCTTCGCCGTGACGTCGTCGTCGGGGGGTCCGCTGGCCTTCAGCGGGACGAGTCGCACCCGGCGTCCGTACGTCTGGTAGTGCGCCTGGAAGAAGTCGACGTACTGCTGGATCGTCGCGAGCTCGGAGCCGAGCGCCTCGTCGCTGCCGCTGCGCTCGAGGAACGTCTGCTCGAGGAGATCGGGCTGTGCTTGGTACACGGCGACGACGATCTCGTCGCGTGTCACTCCCCGCGAGGTCTGGCCGCCGTTGTCACCGCCGGTCCACGGCTCGACGCACGACGGCGCGTACCAGAGCGGCACCGCCACCGTCCCTCGCGTCGTGTCGCACGTCGGTCCCCAGTCGACGGTCCGCCCTGCGGCGCGCGCCTCGTCGAACGTGAGCGGGAGCGCGCCCGCGTGCACGCGGCCGCCGCCGTGCGCGCGCTCGGGCTCGCTGCCCTCGGTCACGAGGCCCGCGACGACGAGGGCGAGCGCGACCGCCATCGCGGGCACGTACCGCCGGACGACCGCGGCCGGCGTCGGGGACGCGGCTCGCGTCACGGCGCGCGCCCGACGTACGCGGCGACGACCGCCGGGTCACGGATCACGTCCTCGGGGCGACCCTCGGCGATGACCGCCCCGACGTCGAGGGCGACGAGTCGGTCCGCGAGCGTCTGCAGCAGGCCGAGGTCGTGCTCGATGACGACGAGCGTCACGCCACGGTCGTCGCGGAGGCCCCGCAGCAGTGGAGCCATCGCCTCACGCTCTGCGCCGGCGAGCCCCGCCGACGGCTCGTCGAGCAGGAGGACTCGAGGGTTCGCCGCGACCACGCACCCGAGCTCGAGGATCCGGCGCATGCCGGTCGACAGCTCGCGCACGAACGCGTCGTGCCGATCGGACAGGCCCAGCTGCGCGAGCAGCTCGTCGACACGGGCACGGACCGCAGTCTCGGAGCGCGTCACCGCGGGCAGGTGGAGGGCCGCGGCCACCGGGTCCCGCACCTCGACGAGGTCGTCGCAGGCGACCGCGAGTGCCTCCGCGACGGTGAGTGCGGGGAACACGCGCGCGTCCTGGAACGAGCGTCCCAGCCCGGCGTGGGCACGTGCCGCGGGCGGCCGGGCACCGAGCTCCTCGCGGGTGCCGTTCACGCCGAGCGTGACGCGACCTGCGTCCGCGGCGACGAAGCCGTTGAGCACGTCGAAGAGCGTCGTCTTGCCGGCGCCGTTCGGGCCGAGGAGCCCGAGGATCTCACCGTCGTGGACCTCGAACGAGACGTGGTCGAGCGCGACCACGCCGCCGAAGTGCTTCGACACGTCCTGCACCGACAGCAGCACCGCGTCGCCCGGTGCTCTCGGAACGCCCGGACGGGACGCGGCCGCGGGCGCGCGGTCGAGGAACACCGCGCGCACGAGATCGGGTCGATCGAGGAGGTCACGCGTCGGGCCCTCGAAGCGCACGACGCCCTGCTCGAGGAAGTAGGCGCGCGCCGCGACCTCGAGCGCGAGCGGCACCGACTGCTCGACGAGCAGCATCGTGGTGCCGGACGCCGCGAGCTCGCGCACGACGCCGAGCAGTCGCTCCACGACCGCGGGGGCGAGCCCGAGCGAGAGCTCGTCGAGGAGCAGGAGCCGCGGGCGCGCGATCAGCGCCATCGCCAGGTTGACCATCTGCTGCTGGCCACCCGAGAGGTCGCCTGCCCGGCTGCCCGCGCGCTCGCGGAGCTCGGGGAAGCGTGCGAACGCCAGCTCCGTGCCCGCGTCCACCGCGCCCGCCTCGCGCCGGCGGGTCCATGCCGCGAGCCGGAGGTGCTCGCGCACCGTGAGGCCCGGGAAGGTCCCCGCGTCGCCGGGGGCGCTCGCGATCCCGCGCTGGGCGAGCACGTCGGGGCGCGCCCGCGTGACGTCGTCACCACCGACGAGCACGCGGCCGGACGCCACCGGCGTGAGCCCGGCGACCGCGCGCAGCACGGTGGACTTGCCGGCGCCGTTGGTGCCCAGGAGCGCCACGACCTCGCCCTCGCCGACGACGACGTCAACGCCGTGGAGCACCGGGGTGCCGTCGTACTCGACGACGAGGTCGCGCACCTCGAGCGCGGCTGTGCGCGCGCTCGCGGACACGGGGGGAGGCTGGTCCGCAGGCGGTGGAGCCGCGCGCGGCGGCTCGAGGCTGGCGACGTCGAGGCCATGACGCCGCGCCACGCGCCGGAGCAACGCGTCGCGCAGATCTGCGAGGCCTCCGCCGATCCCGCCCGGCAGGAGCATCAGCACGACGAGCAGGCCCACGCCGGTCGCGAGGATCTGCCACTCCTGCGCGAAGTAGTAGTCGACGCCGCGCACGTAGGTCGCGCCGAGCAACGCGCCCGGGACGGACCCGAGACCTCCGATCACCGCCATCGTGAAGACCTCGAGGCTCTCCTGCGGCCGGTACGGGCCGATCGTGAGGCCGCTCTGCTGGTGCACGAACAGCGAGCCCGCGAACGCCGCGAGGAAGCCCGAGCACGCGAAGGCGAAGAGCGTCGTCCGCCGGGAGTGGACCCCGACCGCCTCGCCCGCGCGCTCGTTCTCGCGCACGGCGATGAGCACACGCCCCGTCCGGGTGCGGCGCAGCCCGACCACCACGAGGTAGGCGAGCGCGAGCCCGGCGAGGCACACGTAGTACATGCGGGTCTCGGTGCCGAGGTCGAGGCCGAAGAGATCGGGGCGCGCGATGCGCTCACCCGGCAGCCAGTCGATGCTCGCGCCCTCGCCGAAGAAGCTCCGATTCAGCAGCCAGGCCGACGTGGCCAGCGCGAACGCGAGGCTCGTGACGGCGAGGGTGAGCCCGCGGCGGCGCAGCGCAGGCAGCCCGATGAGCAACGCGACCCCGGCGCCGGCGACGCCGCCGAGCAGCACGGCGGGAACGAGGTCCCAGCCGAGTCGCGCGGTCGCCGCGCCACCCACCGCGGCGCCCACGCCGACGAACGCCATCTGCCCGAGGCTGACCTGTCCGGCCCATCCGGTGAGCACGACGAGGGAGAGACCGACGATCGCGAACACCAGGATCGTCGCCGCCAGGTTGGTGCGGCTCTCGGAGAGGAACGCGGGTGCCGCGACGAGCACCGCGACGACCGCGAGGATGACCGCCCAACGTGCGACGCGCACCTCCGGCACCCGCGCGAGCTCGCGCGGCACGGGCCGCACCTCGCGCGCCGCCTGCCAGGTCGACACCTCCGGCGAGCGGTCGGTTCGGACGTGCGTCACCAGGAGCGCGACGACGACGATCAGGAACAGGATCGGCTCGACGTAGTCGGGCTCGTGCCAGTGCCAGATCACCGACTGCTCGACGATCCCGAGCAGGATCGCTGCACCGGCGATCATCGGCAGCCGCTCCATGCCGCCGATGACGGCGGCCGCGAGCGCGCGCAGGAGGATCACCGGTCCGAGCACCTGACCGATCGGCAGCCCGACGATCCCGGCGCGGAGGTAGACCGCGAGGAACGCGAGAAGCGTCGCGAGGACCCACACCACCGTGTGGAGCCGCCGCACCGGGATGCCCAGGGTCGAGGCGCGGTCGGCGCGCTCGGCGCCGGCGCGCACCGCGATCCCCAGGTCCGCGCGCGAGAAGAAGAGCGCGAGCCCGGCGAACACCAGGGGGATCACGATGATCGCGACGACGTCGGCACCCCGGAACGTGATCGGGTCGATCGTGATCGACGCGTCGAATGGCTGGGGGACGGCGTTCCCGGGCAGCTCGAACGCGCGCGGCAGCAGCAGCGCGCCTGCCGCGAGCAGCTGCGCGAGACCGATCGTCGCGACGGTCAGCACCAGACGCGGTGACCGTGCGAACCGCCTGACGACGATGATCTCGACGAGCGCGCCGAGCGCGACCGCGGTCACGATCCCGACACCGAGCCCCGCCCACCATCCCAAGCCGACGGTGCTCACCGTGAGCAGCACGGCGAGGGTGGCGGGCACGGCGCCGAGATCGCCCGCGGCGAAGTTGATGATGCGATTGGCGCGCCACACGATCGCGAGCCCGAGCGCGAGGAGGGCGCTGAGACCCCCCACGATCGCTCCCTGGACGAGCACGCCGGACGGCACGTCCCAGGCGACTCGCGCGAACAGGACCACGACGACCGCGATCGCGATCGGGACGCCCGTCCTGCGCATCGTCGGGCTCATGCGCTGGTCCTCAGGCCGTCTCCCAGACGAGCACCTCGGCTCCCTCGGGACGGGCGGTGAGGGCGACGCCATCGGCGTCCGTCAGGCGCACCGCGTCACCCGCCGAGAGCTCCTCTCCTTCACCGAGCGTCGCGGTGCCCGCGGCGACGAAGACGTGGACGTGCGGCGCGTCGGGCACCCGCACGCTCGCGTGCGCGGGGAGACGCGCCGCCCACAAAGCGGCGTCGCGCTGGTGGATCGTGACCGCGCCGTCGTGCCCCTTGCCCGACGCGACCGGCACGAGCGTCCCGCTGGCGAGCTGCTCGGACACGTCGCGCTGCTCGTACCCCGGCTCGATCCCCTTCGTGTCGGGCAGCACCCACATCTGTACGAGGTGAACGTCCGAGGTGGCGCTCGGGTTCATCTCGGAATGGCGGACTCCGCTGCCCGCGCTCATCCGCTGGGCGAGTCCGGGATAGATCACGCCGTGCCCTCCGGTGCTGTCGCGGTGCTCGAGCTCGCCGCCGAGCACCCAGGTCACGATCTCCATGTCGCTGTGCCCGTGCGTGCCGAATCCCGTGCCGGCGCGTACGCGGTCGTCGTTGCTGACCACCAGCAGGCCGTGGTGGGTGTTCGACGGGTCGTAGTGGTGCCCGAAGCTGAACGAGTGCCAGGAGTCGAGCCAGTCGGTCGAGGTGTGGAAGCGCTGACCGGCTCGCCGGATGTCAACGGTGCCCATCTCGCGAGAGTATGGCCCTGTGGAACGTGGACTTCTGGGCGCGATGCGCGTGCTCGACCTCAGTGTGTGGCGGCCGGCGCCGTACGCCACGCAGCTCCTGGCGGACCTCGGCGCCGAGGTCCTGAAGGTGGAACCGCCCGGTGGCGATCCCATGCGCGCGTTCCCGGAGATCTTCGCGACGGTCGCCGGGTACAAGCGCAGCGTCGTGCTCGACCTCAAGGACGCGGCCGACCGCGCCCGCGGCCTCGAGCTCGCCGCCGAGGCGGACGTGGTGGTGGAAGGGTGGCGACCCGGCGTCGCGGCGCGCCTCGGCGTCGGGCCCGCCGACGTGCGTGCCGTGAACCCGCGCGTCATCTACTGCTCGTTGTCGGGCTTCGGGGGATCGGGCCCGCTGGTGCACGCGCCCGGGCACGACGTCAACTACCAGGCGCGCGCGGGCTCACTTGCGCCCGACGGAGGCGAGCCCGCGCCGATGCCGTCACCGCGCATCCCGTTCGCCGACCTCGCCGGTGGGCTCGCCGCGGCGTTCGCGATCTGTGCCGCGTGGGTCGGGTGCCGTGACACGGGTGAGGGCGAGATCATCGACGTCTCGATGACCGACCTCCTCGCGACGTGGACGAACGTGGTCGGCGGGGGAGCGCTCGAGGGTGTCGAGGGACCCGTCCGCGGGATGCCTGCGTACGGCATCTTCCCCGTCGCCGACGGCTACGTCGCCCTCGGTGTGATCGTGGAGCAGCACTTCTGGGACGCGACGTGCCGCGCGCTCGGGCTCGACGATCTCGTCGGCATCGGGATCGCGGAGCAGCTCGGACGCGGTGACGAGGTTCGCGCTCGGATCACCGCAGCGCTCGCACCGTGGACGCGCGACGAGGTCGTCGAGCGCCTTCTCGCCGAGGGCGCGCCGATCTCGCCGGTGCTGTCGCGCGCGGAGGTCGTCGCCGACGAGCACCTGCGCAGCCGTGGCATCGTCGTCGAGGGCCGGCACGGTCCCGCGTTCGGCCACCCCGTGCTCTACGCGGACCACCCGGCGCGCCCTCCCGGTCCGCTCCCGGCACCCGACGAGCACGCGGCGGAGGGCTTCTCGCCGCGCTGAGCCTCCGGACTTGTTTGGTCA
>DATBSK010000165.1:0-3451 GCA_036559825.1 Acidimicrobiia bacterium
ATCGAAGCGGGCATCCTCGACGGCGACTACGTCGTCGTGCGCCAGCAGCCCGATGCCGACGCCGGCGAGATCGTCGTCGCCGGCATCCCGGGTGAGGAGGCCACGGTCAAGCGGCTCGTCCGCCGGCGCGGGAAGATCGTCCTGCGCCCGGAGAACCGCTCGATGGGCGAGATGGTCTTCGAGCCGGCCGAGGTGTCGATCTACGGCAAGGTCGTCACGCTGCTGCGCCGCCTGCCGTAGCTTCCTCGCGTCCCGGGTCCCGGGAGCGCGAGGCCTCGTCAGGCGCTGATCCCGTGGTCGCGCAGGATGTCGTTGAGTTTGGCCTTGTCGGCCCGCTCACCTGCCGTCAGGCGGCGGATGACGAGCGCGCACGGGAGATGGAACTCGCCCCCGCCGAAGCGCCGCGGCCGCATCGCCTGCACGACGATGCACCACGGCGGCACGACCCCTCGGCCCAGCTCGTCGCCGGTCTCGGCGTCGATCACCGGGATGCCCGGATTGAGGATCACGCCCTCGCCCAGGACGCTGCCGTCGCCGACGCGTGCGCCCTGGGTCACCATGCAACGGCTCCCGATCGTGCAGTCGTCGCCGATGATCACGGGCGCCGCCTGCGGCGGCTCGAGGACACCGCCGATCCCGACGCCCCCGGAGAGGTGCACGCGCGCCCCGATCTGGGCGCACGAGCCGACCGTGGCCCACGTGTCGACCATCGTGTCCTCGCCGACTCGGGCCCCGATGTTCACGTAGCTGGGCATCAGGATCACGCCCGGCGCCAGGTACGAGCCCCAGCGCGCGTTGGAGCCGGGAACGGCGCGCACCTTCGCCGCCTCGTACCCGTGCTTCAGCGGGATCTTGTCGGCGTACTCGAAGGGCCCGAGCTCGATCGTCTCCATCTTGGCGACGCGGAACAAGAGCAGGATCGCCTGCTTGCACCACTCGTGGACGACGACCTCGCCGTCGACGACCTCGGCGACGCGCGCCGCGCCCTGGTCGAGCAGGTCGATGGCCTCGTGGACGAGTGCCCGGGCCTCCTGCTCGGGCGCGAACGACGCCAGGTCGTCCCGGTGGTCCCAGAGCTCGCCGATCCGAGCTTGCAGGTCGCTCATCTCGACCGGTCGCCTCCGCTGCGCCGTCGTGCTCCTCCGAGCACGGCTCCGCTCCGGATCATGAGCTCCCGTCCCGGTCGAGGTCCTCGATCATCTGCTCGACCTGTGCGTCGGTGAGCGTCAGCGCGAGCCGCACGTGGCGCCCGCCGGCGGCACCGTACAGGTCGCCGGGCGCCACGAGCACACCGGCTCGGGCGAGCCGCGCCGCGATCGCCCAGCCGTCCGCCGCGTCGTCGTGCGCGCTCCGGAGCCAGAGGTAGAACGTCGACGGTCCGCCGTCGTGCACCAGGCCGAAGCGCTCGAGTGCCGGAAGGGCGGCGGCGCGACGCCGCGCGTAGCGCGCGCGTTGCTCGTCGACGTGCGCGTCGTCGCCGAGCGCAGCGACCGCGGCGGCCTGCGTCGGGGCGGCGCTCATCATCCCGGCGTGCTTGCGAACCTCACCGAGGTAGCCCACGAGCTCGGCATCGCCGGCGACGAAACCGATCCGGAACCCGGCCATGTTCGACCGCTTCGAGAGCGAGTGGACCGCGAGCACTCCGTCGTGATCTCCTGCGAGCGCGGTGACCGGCGCCGCCGGATCGCCGTGCTCGTCGCAGGTGAACTCCGCGTAGCACTCGTCGCTCGCGACGACGATCCCGTGCGCCCGGGCCCATTCCACCGTCGCGCCGAGCCCGGCGGCGGACGAGCCGACACCCGTGGGGTTCGCCGGGTCGTTGCACCACAGCACCAGCGCCCGCGCGACGTCCTCGGCGTCGACCGAGCTCACGTCGGGGTGCCACGCATCATCGACCGGCACGGGCACGGCGCGGAGGCCGGCGAGGGTCGAGCCCATCGCGTACGTGGGGTACGAGAGCGCCGGATAGAGCACGGTGTCGCGTCCGGGGTCTCGCAGCGACAGCAGTCGGGGCAGGCCCGCGACGACCTCCTTCGTGCCGATGCACGCGACGACGGCGTCCGGCGACACGGTGACGCCGAACCGGCGCTGCATCCACCCCGCTGCCGCGTCGCGGAACGCGCCGGACCCGATCGTGGCGGGGTACCCGGTCGCGTCCCTGAGGGCGGCGGTGGCCGCCTGCACGACCATCTCCGGCGTCGGGTCCACCGGGGTCCCGACCGACGCGTCGACGATCCCGCCCGGCGCGGACTCGGCGATGGCGCGCAGGTCATCCAGGCGATCGTGTGGGTAGGGCGGCGGGACGAATCCGTCGCGCACCGCGGCCCTCGACATGGCAGGAGGCTACCGGCGGTCCGCTGCGGCAGACACGAACTCCCGGTAGCGAGACGCCTCGACGGCGCCCAGCCGGGCGCGCACGCGCATGCCGTCGTCACCGTGCACCTCGACGAGCACGTTGCCCTCGCGGTGGAGCGCCGCGAGCACGTCGCCCCGGTCGTACGGGATGAGCAGCTCGATCACCGACGTCAACGCCCGGAGCCGTTCCGCGATGGCCGCGACGAGCTTGTCGATCCCCTCTCCAGTCGCCGCCGACACCGAGACGCAGCCGTCCATCGCCACCAGCTCCTCGACTCGATCCGGATCTGCGACGTCGGTCTTGTTGACGACCAGGAGCTCGGGAACGTCGCCCGCGCCGATCTCCGCGAGCACCTCGTGCACCGCGTCGACCTGTGCCTCGGCGTCGGGCGCCGTCGCGTCGACCACGTGGAGGAGGAGATCGGCGTCGACCACCTCCTCGAGGGTCGAGCGGAACGCCTCGACGAGCTGATGTGGCAGCCGGCGCACGAACCCGACGGTGTCGGAGCACAGGATCGTCTCACCACCGGGCAGCCGGAGCCGGCGCGTCGTCGCGTCCAGCGTCGAGAAGAGGCGGTCCTGCACGACCACGTCGGCGTCGGTGATGCGGTTCAGCAGCGTCGACTTCCCTGCGTTCGTGTAGCCGACGAGCGCGACGGTCGAGACCGCGCTCCGTCGGCGGGCCTTGCGTTGGGTCGCCCGGGTCTTCGCGAGCCGCTTCAGGTCGTGCTCGAGCTTCGTGACCCGCCGCTGGATGCGCCGGCGGTCGGTCTCGAGCTTCGTCTCGCCGGGCCCCCGGAGTGCGCCGATGCCGCCGGCCTGCTGACTCAGCTCCGCGCCGCGACCCCGCAGGCGCGGCAGGACGTAGCGGTACTGCGCGAGCTCGACCTGCACCATGCCCTCTTGGCTGGTGGCGTGCTGGGCGAAGATGTCGAGGATCAGGGCGACGCGGTCGACGACGTCCCGGCCGAACAGCGACTCGAGGTTGCGTTGCTGGGCGGGCGTCAGCTCGTCGTCGAACACGACCAGGTCGACGTCGAGCGCCTGGGCGAGCTCTCGCAGCTCCTCGGCCTTGCCCCGCCCGACGTAGGTCGCG
>DATBSK010000166.1:0-17667 GCA_036559825.1 Acidimicrobiia bacterium
GCGCAGTTGCCGACACCGGCGATGGCCACACGGACCTTCTTCGACGGCGAACGGTTCGTGGTGGGGGCCATGGTGCCTGGCTCCTTTGCTCAGGGACTCTGCGTCAGGCGACCGACGAGGCCGGTCGGCCGGGGTCGGGCATCGCCGCGCGCTCGGCGGCGATGAGCTCGTCGACCCACTCCAGGTCGCGCTCGACGGATCGGGTTCGGTGCTCCAGCAGTGACGCGAGGTAACGATCGGGCGTGCCGCTGCCGCGAGCGCGTCCGCGTGCCGGGGTCTTCGCCCGCGCGAGCCGCTCCACGAGCACCGCGCGGCGGCTCTCGAGCAGCTCGAGGCGAGCCTGCGGCGGCACGTGGCGGCAGTACACGAGCTTCAGGGTGAACGCCTTCTCGGGGTCAGCGCGCTCGTCGTCGGCGAGCAGCAGCTCGACGAGCATCTCGTCGCCGCGCTCGGTGATCCGGTACGCCTTCCGCGTGCGCCGCGTGCCCGAGGTCAGGCGGTCCGCCACGGACCGCAGGCGGGCGGCGGCCACGTCGCCGGTGATCGAGCCCGTGGGTACCGGGGCGGGTGCGGGCGGGGCGGGCTCGACGATCTCGATCGCGCCGGCGCGCTCGAGCCGGCGGAGCGCCGGATAGAGCGAGCCGTACGAGACCCCCCAGAGGAAGCCCAGCGTGTCGCCGAGCCGCTTCTTCAGCTCGTACCCGTGCAGCGGCTGCTCCTTGAGGAGGCCGAGGACGGCGAGCTCGAGCATGGACATGGCTCCGGATTCGGTGGTCGGCGCCCTACGTGACGCCTCGATATATCGGGTCGATATATCGAAGCATCAGTTTGACGGCTCCGGCCCCGCGCGTCAAGTCGGGCCCCGGCTTCCGCAAGGTCCGCGGCCCCGGCCTCGGTCGCGGATGGGACGCGATCCGCCGGGGGCAGCCCTACACTCCGCGCCGATGCCTCGGCGGCACCACGTCGACTACACGCTCGCCCGGCGAGCGGTGCTGCGCGATCTCCGCTCGGGGCAGCGCGCGCGCAACGACGTCTGCGACGCGCATCCCGAGCTCCTGCGCGCCGGGCGCAACCTCGGCGAGTGCGTGCAGGGCGACTGCCCCATCTGCGGCCAGGCCAGCCTCCGGCTCGTGTCGTACGTCTACGGCGACGCGCTCCGCCAGGCGAACGGTCGCTGCATCGCCTCCGAGCGCGAGCTGGAGAAGCTCGAAGCGACGCACGAGGAGTTCTCCCGGTACGTCGTCGAGGTCTGCATCGAGTGCCGCTGGAACCACCTCAGCAGGCACGAGCTCCACGGCCGCCGCCACGCGGGGTAGCTCAGCGGAGCGCGGGCTCCGAGGGCCCGTGCTCACGAAGTAGATCAACGGGGTCGCAGATCCCGCGCGCCACGGGTGCACCCCGATCACGGGACGGAGGGGCCCCGCTCCGCGCGAGTTATGTGAGCCCGAAGGGCGAACATCTGCCCGAGCCCGGAGTGGGGCCCCGGAGTCCCACCACCGTGCGAACACATGGAAGCGCGGTAATCTGCGAGGGCTGCCGGGAGCCGTGCGTGCCCTGGACGGCGGAGGTCACAGCCATGGCTGCGACAGCCAGGACGCGGGTGACTGCGCCCGCGATCGGCGCCCGCAAGGGCGACGGGACCCCTCTCGTGATGGTCACGGCGTACGACGCGCCCACCGCGCGCATCGTCGACGCGGCCGGCGTCGACATGATCCTCGTGGGCGACACGCTCGCGATGGTCGTGCTCGGCTACGAGGACACGCTGCAGGTCACGACCGAGGACATGGCGCACCACGTCGCCGCGGTCGCGCGCACGTCGCCCGACGCGCTCGTGATCGGCGACCTCCCGTGGCTCAGCTACCACGTGTCGATCGACGACACGGTGCGCAACGCCGCGCAGCTCGTGCGCGCCGGCGCCGGCGCGGTGAAGCTCGAGGGCGGCCGCAAGCGGCTCGATGCCGTCCAGGCGATCCTCGACGCCGAGATCCCGGTGATGGGTCACCTCGGGCTCACGCCGCAGTCGGTCCACGCGCTCGGTGGGTTCAAGGTGCAGGGCAAGGAGCTCGAGACGGCCCGCGCCATCGTCGACGACGCGATCGCGCTCGCCGAGGCGGGCTGCTTCGCCATCGTCCTCGAGTGCGTGCCCGACGCGGTCGCCCGGCTCGTCACCGACACCGTGCCGGTGCCGACGATCGGCATCGGCGCCGGGCGCCACTGCGACGGCCAGGTGCTCGTGTTCCACGACCTGCTCGGCCTCGAGGAGCGCATGCGACCCAAGTTCGTGCGCCGCTACGCCGAGCTCGGCGACACCGCGGTCGAGGCGGTGACCCGGTTCGCGGCCGACGTGCGCGCCGGCACCTTCCCCTCGAGCGAGGAGACGTACCACGCCGCCGACCTGCTGCCCGACGAGCTCCGACTCACCGTCGAGCGCGAGGGCGAGCGCGAGGGTGATCGGGAGCCGCAGGAGCCCGCGCCGGCGTGAGCTCCCGAGCCCGGCTCGCCGCGGGCGCGGCCGGGCTCCTCGTCGTGGTCGGGATCGGGCTCTACTTCCTGGGTGACGCGTTGACGTCCGACGACGACAGTGGCGCGTCGCGGGTTGCCACCAAGCTCGAGGCAGCCGTCGCGCACGCGAAGCCCGCCGTCGGTGAGCTCTCGCGCCTCAGCGAGACGACCGTGCACGTCGGCGACGAGCAGCTGCGCGTCGCCGTCGCGGACGACGAGCCCGAGCGCCACCAGGGCCTCCGCGGGCGGAACGACATCGCGGGCTACGGCGGGATGCTCTTCGTGTTCGACGCGCCCACGTCGACCCCGTTCACGATGTCGACCGTCCGCACGCCGCTCGACATCGGCTTCTACGCGGCCGATGGTCACGCGGTCGACCGGCTCCGGATGGAGCCGTGCCGCTTCGCCGCGTCCGACTGCCCGCTCTACAGGGCGGACGGATCCTTCAGCTACGCGATCGAGACGCTGCCGGGGGATCTTCCGTTCGGTCGCCTCTCGGGCTGAGACAGGCGCGGGCGTCAGCAGCGGAGCGAACGTCCCCGGGGCGGGTATCCCGCCCCGCAGTGAGCGACGCCATGAGGACGTCACAGCTTGTCCGTAGGGTGTCGGCAGGTTCCGCGTCGAGTAGCCTGCCTCGTTCGGCAACGCAGTCCTGCTCCTGCGGCCGGCCGCACGGCGGTCGCGACCCGGGAGCCCGGCGGCGCATCGGTGCCCGCCCGGTCCGAAGGAGGCACGGCCCATGAGGCCGTACGAGGTCATGGTCATCTACGACGCGGAGCTCGAGGAGAGCGCCGTGCGAGCCGCCGTCGACCAGTCACGTGACCAGCTGTCGTCGAAGGGCGCGGAGCTCGGCCCGGTCGACTACTGGGGCAAGCGCCGCTTCGCGTACCGGCTCAAGCACCGCTGGGAGGGCTACTACGTCGTCCTCCAGGTGAAGGCCGAGCCCGGCGCGATGGACGAGCTGGGCCGGTCGCTCTCGCTCGCCGACGAGGTCCTCCGCCACAAGGTGCTGCGCATCCCGGAGCAGGTCTACGGGAAGCTCGGCACCCCGGCGGAGCAGTAGGTAGGACGCGCGAGCAGCCGGCTCGCGCACGTCGAGGAGGGCCGAGATGGCCGACAACACCGTCACCCTGGTGGGGAACATCACCCGTGACCCCGAGCTGCGCTACACCTCGGGCGGCCAGGCGAACACGACCTTCGGGCTGGCGGTCAACCGCCGCTGGCAGAACCGCCAGACCCAGGAGTGGGAGGAGCGCGTCAGCTTCTTCAACGTCGTCTGCTGGCGCGAGATGGCCGAGAACGTCGCCGAGTCGCTCGCCAAGGGCTCGCGCATCGTGGTCACCGGCCGCCTCGAGCAGCGCTCGTGGGAGACCGAGAACGGCGACAAGCGCTCGGTGGTGGAGATCACCGCCGACGACATCGGCCCGAGCCTCCGCTGGGCCACGGCGCAGGTCACCCGCAACGACCGCCGCGGCGGCGGCGACTTCGGCGGTGGCGGCGGTGGCGGCGGGGCTGGCGGTGGCGGTGGCGGCAAGCCCGCGCCCGCGCCCGCGGAAGGGGGCGGCAGCGGCGCCGGCGGCGCTGGTGCCGGCGGCTACGACGACATGGGTGAGGAGCCCTTCTAGGAGCAGCCGAGCGTCCCCGCGGTTCCGGCGGCTCCGCCGACCGGGACCGCACGAGCCGTCGCTTGCGGCGGCGACCGAGAGAGGAAGGGCGGCCGCACGTACCGTGCGGCCGAGCGAGCGCGACCAGGAGAGATGATGGCGAGGCAGCAGCGCACCGGCCGGCGCAAGAGCGACCGTGACGACCGCAAGCCGAAGAAGAAGGTGTCGCTCCTCGACCAGGAGTCGGTCACCTACGTCGACTACAAGGACGTGAACCTGCTCCGCCGGTTCATGTCGGAGCGCGCCAAGATCCGCGCCCGGCGCGTCACCGGCAACGACGCGCAGCAGCAGCGCGAGGTCGCGCGCGCGATCCGCGTCGCACGCGAGATGGCGCTCCTGCCGTACTCGGTGCGCCAGGTGACGCACCGCAGCAAGGGCAAGCGCGACCGCGACGACCGACCGCTGCGACTCGACACCGACGGCCCGCTCCGACCGCCGCCGAGCGCGCCGTCCGACGGTGAGATCGACCCCGCGACCGCCGAGCTCGACGAGGTCGCCGCGGTCGATGCCGAGGCCGTCGAGGCTGTCGAGGGTGACGAGGCCACCGAGCTCGACGCCGATGCCGGCACCGATGACGAGGCCGGCGCCGAAGCCGAGGCCGGAGCCGACGATGAGGTCGAGGAGCCGGCGTCGTGAAGATCGTCCTGCGCGAGGACGTCGAGAGCCTCGGCAACAAGGGCGACCTCGTCGACGTCGCGGACGGCTACGCGCGCAACTTCCTCGTGCCTCGCGGCCTCGCGATGAAGGCGACGAAGGGCGTGGTCGCGCAGGCGGAGGCGATGCGGCGCAACCGGGCCGCGCGCGACGCGCGGGAGCGAGCCGCGGCCGAGGAGGTCGCCGCTCGTCTCGACGGCCGACGGATCCCGCTCACGGCGCGCGCCGGGGAGGGGGGCAAGCTCTTCGGCTCGATCACGCCGGCGGACGTCGCCGCAGCGGTCACCGCGGCCGCGGAGACCGAGATCGACCGCAAGGCCATCACGCTCACCGAGCCGCTCAAGGAGCTCGGTGAGGTCGAGGTGCCGGTCCGGCTCCACCCCGAGGTCACCGCCACCGTGACCGTCGAGGTCGTGGCGGGATAGGGCCGTCGGGGGAGGGCTCGCCTCCTCCTCCAGAAGCCCAATCGTCGTCGGCGACCCTCCCCCGACGACCTCGCGCCCGTCACCGGCACTGTCACACCCCTCGTTCATGCTGCTGGTGCGCGCCCGGCGCGCGAAACAGCAGGTGAACAGCGTTGCTCTCGTTTTCCACAGGCCTGGGGATGAAGAAAGCCCGAGTGCACAGGGAAATCGCTCTATCGCTCCACAGGCCCGATGTGAGCAGATAGCCACCCCGGGTCACGCAAGTGAACCGGGGCTGAACGGGCAGGGAACGCCCACAGCTGGTGGGAGCCGGCGGTGGCGTGCCTCTCTCGGGCTGGTGGGACACGGGACGGACGGGGGAGGCACGACACGGTGGTGCAGGTTCTCGAAGCGGTCCCGCGCCGTGGCGGGCGGGTCCCGCCGCACAACCTCGAGGCCGAGGAGTCGCTGCTGGGGGCGATGCTGCTCTCGCGCGACGCGATCAGCGCCGCCACCGAGATCGGCCTGAGCGCCGCCGACTTCTACAAGCCGGCCCACGCCCACATCTTCGACGGCGTCCTCTCGCTCTACAGCCAGGGCGAGCCCGTCGACCCCGTCACGGTCGCGGACGAGCTGCGCCGGGTCGAGCTCCTCGACCAGCTCGGCGGGCGCCAGGCGCTGCTCCGGCTCCAGGCGCAGACGCCGGCGTCCGCGAACGCGTCGCACTACGCGCACATCGTCAACGAGCTCGCGTTGCTCCGGCGGCTGATCTTCGTGGCGGGCGAGATCTCCGAGATGGGCTACGACGACTCCGGCGAGGTCGCCGAGACGCTCGACCGTGCCGAGGCACTCGTGTTCGAGGTCGCGGAGCGCCGCGTGGCCGACACGATGACCGGCGTGTCCGACGCGCTGCAGGACACGCTCGACCAGCTCGAGGCCCTCTACGGCAGCGACGGCGAGATCACCGGCGTCGAGACCGGCTACGTCGACCTCGACAGCATGCTCCTCGGCCTGCAGCCGTCGAACCTCGTCGTGGTCGCGGCGCGGCCATCAGCGGGGAAGACCGCGTTCGCGCTCGGCGGTGCCGCGAACGTCGCGATGTCGGCGCGCCGGCCGGTGCTCTTCTTCTCGATGGAGATGGGGGTGCTCGAGCTCACGAAGCGCTTGCTCGCGGCGGAGGCACGCGTCGAGATGCGCAACCTCCAGACCGGGAAGATCCGTGAAGACGAGTGGACGCGCCTGTCGCACGCGGTGGGGCGGCTCGCCGAGGCGCCGCTCTTCATCGACGACAACCCGCACTGCACCGTGATGGAGATGCGCGCCAAGGCTCGTCGCACGAAGGCGCGCTACGGCGACCTCGGCTTGGTCGTCGTCGACTACCTCCAGCTCATGACGCCGAGCACGTCGCGCCGATCCGAGAACCGCCAGGTCGAGGTCGCCGAGATCTCCCGCGGGTTGAAGATCCTCGCCCGCGAGCTCGACTGCCCGGTGATGGCGCTGTCACAGCTGAACCGCCAGCTCGAGTACCGCGCCGACAAGCGCCCGATGCTCGCGGACCTGAGAGAGTCAGGTTCGCTGGAGCAAGATAGTGACGTCGTGATCTTCTTGTACCGCGACGAGATCTACAACCCCGACACCGATCAGCGCGGGACGGCCGAGGTGATCGTGTCGAAGCACCGCAACGGGCCGACGGGCACGACGAGGCTCGCGTTCCTCGACACGTACACGAAGTTCGCCAACATGGCGCGCGGGTGATGCTGGGCCATCGGGTGCCGCTCGTGGTGCTCGCAGGGGCGCTGGTCGTTGCCGCCTGCAACGGTGGTGACGACACCAAGACGTCGTCCCGAACGACGACGTCGAGCGGGAACGCCAGCGACAGGAAGGACTCCCCGACGAAGTGCGACGGGTGCCCCAGGTACGGGAAGAGCGACACCGCCATCACGGCCTCGCAGGGAGACGAGTTCGTCATCGAGCTCGAGTCGAATCCCACCACCGGCTACGAGTGGACGGCGACGAGCTCCGATCCGACGGTGGTGGAGGTGGTCGCCGACGAGTACGTGAAGCCGTCCGGCGACGCGCTCGGCGCCCCGGGGACGCAGCGCTTCCTGCTCGACCCGGTCGCGTCGGGCAGCGCGACCGTCCAGCTGCGGTACGCGCGCTCGTTCCAGGCCGACGATCCCGACGTGCAGGAGCTGACCTACACCGTCACCGTCAGCTGACCTGTGGCCCGAGGCGTCGTCAGGGGCGATGACGGCGTCCGCCGCTGCTCGTGGGGCGCCGACCCGCCCGACTACCGCGCCTACCACGACGACGAGTGGGGTCGACCCGTCGGCGACGAGGTGCGCATCTACGAGAAGCTCTGCCTCGAGGGGTTCCAGTCCGGGCTCTCGTGGCTCACGATCCTGCGCAAGCGCGAGGGGTTCCGACGCGCGTTCCGCGGGTTCGACCCGGAGCGCGTCGCGCGCTTCGGGGCCCGTGACGTCACACGGCTGCTGAACGACGTGTCCATCGTCCGGCATCGCGGCAAGATCGAGGCCGCGATCGCGAACGCCAAGGCGACGCTCGCGGTGCGGGACGACCGGGGCTCGCTCGGCGCGCTCGTGTGGTCGTTCGAGCCGTCGCGCCGCCGGCGAGCGCCGCGCGCGTTCGCCGAGCTCGTCTCGACGACCCCGGAGTCGACCGCGCTGTCGAAGGAGCTCAAGCGCTACGGCTTTCGATTCGTGGGCCCCACCACCGCGTACGCGGCCCTGCAGTCGCTCGGCCTCGTCAACGATCACCTCGTTGGCTGCGCGTCACGCGCCGTGTGCCTCGACGCACGCGCCGCGTTCACCCTGCCCGCCTGACGCGAGCATGTGACGCCACAACTCGTATATCCGGCCGTCGTGTCACATGCTCCGGAAGGGAGGGCGCGCGCCGCTCAGCAGCGGCCGCCCCAGGGCTGGTTGCCGCGGCGCTCGTAGAGATCATGCGCGATCGAGTCCTGGTCCGAGGCGGCCACGGTCGCGGGGTCGGCGCCGACGAGGTCGGAGCGGCCGGACGCGGCGGCGTTCGAGTCCCACGTCTGCTGGTCGAACTGCCACGCGCCGCGGTAGGTCCCGCCTGAGCTCACCGCGCCGTAGTCGCCGTGGCTCTCGATCGGCAGCGTGCACTCCTTGAAGCACGCGAAGTCGCCCTGGCAGCGCGAGCCGCCGGAACTCGCGCCCCCGCCGCGCCTGACGTACTGCGTGAGCGCCTCGAGGCGCTCCTGCTCCTCGACCGCGGCAACCCACTGCGCGCGCGCCTCGTTCACGGCCGCCAACGTCGCAAGGCCGTTCTCCTGGACGGCCGTCGCCTCCCAGCTGAGCGCGTACGCCATCTGCACGTCGTGGACGGCGACGCCGCTGAGGAGATCGGTGTACACGTCGACGGGATCGCGCCCGGCCCGCGCGCCGGCATCGTCCGGGGCGGCGAGGGCGGACGCGAGCGCGCACGTCGCCAGGAGCGTCGCGACGACCCATCTCCTCATGATTCGATCCCGGCTCCGTCGTGTGCGATCTCGAAGCGCCTTCGATACGGCTCGAACAGCTCGCCGAGCTCGCCGGGGTCGAGCCCGAGCGCCTCGAGGCGGTACTCGTGGCGCCCGTGCTCACCCTTCGGGTGCTCGGCCACGTATCGGCGCATGTTCGCCTCGGCCTGAGCCGACAGCTGCTCACCGTGATGCTCGTAGGCCGCGGCCACGACGGCCACGGGGTCGCGCACGAGCTCGTCGTAGGCGATGTCGACGAACCGCTCGTCGCCGTGCTCGTCGCGCCAGGTCATGACCCGCTCGACGAGCGTGAGCGCGGTGCGCGTCCACGTCCGCGTGATCGAGTCGAGATGGTCGGCTTCGGTGAACGTGCCCGACAACGAGCGGGCGAGGCTGCACACGGATGCCATCACGGTGACGGGATCACGGTGCGTCATCAGGAAGCGCGCGTCCGGGTACCGCGCGACCAGCGCGTCGAGCGCGAGGCAGTGGTGCGGCGTCTTCAGCGACCAGCGCCCGGGCGCCTCCGACTGCAGCAACGACAGCACCGCGTGGTGGTACGCGTACGCGGACGTCTGGTCGCACTCGAGCAGCCACGCGTCGTACGACGGGACGTGGGTGATCACCGACCACAGCAGGCTCTTGAAGTCCTGCGCGAGGACCGCGACGCACTCGGTCGGTCCGTCGGGCGCCTCGAAGTGCATCGCCTTGAAGTCGGGGTTGAGCGCGTCCATGGTGCCGGCGC
Organism: Acidimicrobiia bacterium; assembly: GCA_036559825.1. Taxonomy (GTDB): domain Bacteria; phylum Actinomycetota; class Acidimicrobiia; order IMCC26256; family PALSA-555; genus DATBSK01. The sequence goes on from DATBSK010000166.1 coordinate 9,475, forward strand.
TCTCCCGGGCCTCCTCGACGCGCGGGTCGGTCGCCATCTCCGCCGCTCGCGGCGGCGGCACCGAGCTGCCCGCCTCCCAGCGCATGAGGGAGCGGTTCGCGGGATCGCGGTGCAGCAGCTCCGAGACGAGCGTCGTGCCGGTGCGCGGCAGGCCGAGCACGATCATCGGGCGCTCGATGCGCTCCGCGGCCAGCTCCGGATGATCCGCCCACCACGCCGTCACCCGCAGGCGGTTCGCGAGGTTGCCGACGATCTGGGCCTCGGTCGCCAGGTTCCCGAGCTCGGTGAGGTCGGCCTCGGCCTCCAGCGCCTCGACGTAGCGCTCGAGCCCCTCCTGCCAGCCGTCGGCCCCGAGATCGTCCAGCCCGGTGGCGGCCCGCGCGTCAGCAATGAGGCTGGTGGGGTTCATGGGGACACAAAGCCTATTGGCGGTGGACCCACTCGTTCCATGGGTGCCGGGCCGATATCCACCACCTTCCGAGCGCCCTTCCCTATGTTCGATCGCGGCAAGTCACCCGAAACGGAAAGAAGGGGGGCCCTGTGGCGCTCGCCATCGAGCTCATGGGCAACACCTGGCAGTTCATCTTCTACGCAATCGCGCTCGTGCTCTTCATCGCGGGCGGGATCGGATTCAAGCCGGGCGGTGAGCGTGTGCAGCTGGTCGGACTCGGCCTGGCGGCGTTCGTCTTCCCGACCTTCTGGGACCGCTTGGCGCTGCTGTAGAGGAGGTCAGAACAGCTTCAGATCGCCGGGCGCGCCCGCGCGGAGGTCATCGAGGTCCACCTCGATGCACTCCACGCCCCGGCTCTCGGCGAACACGCGGGCCTGGGGCTTGATCCTCGTCGCGACGAGGACGCCGCGGGTCGGCGCGAGCGTGCCGTCGAGGTCGAGCCGCTCCTGGTAGCGCAGGAGCTGCTCGACCCCGGCGATCTCCCCGACTCGCTTCACCTCGATGACGACGGCGCGCCCGTGGCCGTCGCGGCAGAGGAGATCGACCGGCCCGAGGTCGGTCGGGAACTCCCGGCGCACGAGCCGCAGGTCGCCACGCAGTGCCTGTACGCGCGCGGCGATCAGCTCCTGGAGCTCGGTCTCCACGCCGTCCTTCGCGAGCCCGGGATCGTCGCCGAGCTCGATCGACTCGTCGAGCAGGACGTCGTGCAGCTCGATGACGAGCTCCTCGCCCTTCGGGTTGCGCACGCGGATCACGCCGTCGCGCTCGACGATCGTGCACGGCGGGTTCATCCAGTTCAGCGGCTTGTACGCCTTCGTGTCGCCGTGGACGGCGAGCGAGCCGTCGGCCTTGAAGAGCAGCAGGCGCAGGGCTCGCGGCAACCGTGCGCCGAGGCGCCCGGAGTACTCGACCGAGCAGTCCGCGACCACCAAGCGCACGCCGCGCGTTGTATCACGCGCCAATAGGATCCCGCCGACCGCAGGGCCGGGGAGCCATGGAGGGGAGGACGTGTGATCGCAGCGTTCGGCAGTGACGCCTACAAGCTCGTGCTCGTGCTGCACATCCTGTGCGCGATCGTCGGGTTCGGCGCGGTGTTCCTGAACGGGATCTACGGCCAGCAGGCGAAGGCACGCCGCGGGCCCGAGGGGCTCGCGATCAGCCAGGCGAACTTCCTGGTCTCCGAGATCGGCACCTACTTCATCTACGCGGTCTTCCTGCTCGGCATCGTGCTCGTGCTCATCGGCGACAACGTCTTCGACTTCGGCCAGACCTGGATCTGGCTCTCGATGCTCCTCTTCCTCGCGGCGCTCGTCGCGTCGCACGCGGTGCTCCGGCCGACCGTGCGCCGCATGCAGGCGCTGATGGAGGAGATGATCGCGAGCGGGCCGCCGCAAGGCGGGCCGCCGCCGCAGGCCGCGGAGATGGAGCAGCTCGGCAAGCGCCTCGCGATCGTCGGGCCGGCGCTCGACCTCACGATGGTCGTCATCCTCGTGCTCATGGTCTTCAAGCCCGGTGGGCCGAGCCTGTAACCGAGGCCCTACGCTCGTCGCAGCGAGATGGACTTCTCACTCCGTGCGGTGGTGCGCGACTGTCCGCCGAGCGACCGGCCGCGGCGCAGGTACCCGGCGCCGCAGGGAGCGAGGCCGTAGAGATGGACTTCTACGGCGAGGTGCTGCTCGAGCTCCTCACCGCGCTGGGCGCCGCGCTCTTCGCGGCCAATGGCTACGCGCTGATCCGGCGGCGGCGCGACCGGCGGGAGGCAGCGCGCGCCGCAGTCGTGCGCAGCCGGCCCGGGAGCCCGGTCCGCAAGCAGGTGCAGCAGAGCCGGGGCACGCTTGCCGAGGCGCCGGTGGCACGCACGATCACGTTCATGGTCCTCGGCCTGTTCGTCGCGATCTGCGGGATCGCGGCGCTGACGTCCGCGTGATGCGCCGCAACCGAGCGTGGGTCGCGCCGCTGGCCGACCTGGCATGCATCGTCTCGTTCATCGTCGTCGGCGCAGGCCGGCACCACATCGACGACGGCGCGGGATGGTTCTTCACCGTGCTGTGGCCGCTCGCCGTGGGCTGGTACGCGGCCGCGCTCGCCCTCCGGCTCTACACCAGCGCCGACCGCTGGCCGCTCCGCCTCTCCGGGACGGTCGCGCTCGGCACAGCCGTCATGATCGTGCTGCGCGGCGGGTTCACGGATCGCCCGTGGGTGTCCGTCTTCACCGTGATCTACGTCGCGTGGATGCTCGTCACCGCGTTCGGCTGGCGTGCGATCGTGCGCGCGGTCATCTCGCGGCGTCGGGCGGCCTCGACGGCCGACGCCGCATGAGGCGTCGCTAGCGACGCCGACCAGTGGAGATGCCGAAGTGCCCCAGCCACACCCGCGTCAGCTTCGCGTCGACCGTGAGCGTGTGCAGCGCGCCCGACCGGAGCCGGGTCGCGTCGATGCCCTCGCCCTCGCCACCGACGTGACCCGCTGACCCGAGGTCGACCACCGCGCCGGTCGCCAGGTCGACGCGGAACAGCTCGTTCGTCGGAGCGGGGTCACACTCCGACGATGTCGTTGACGAGCCCGGACGGCTGCAGGTCGACAGCCAGACCGCCCCACGGGCGACGTCCGCGCCCTGCACCTTGTCGACGAACTGGCTCATCGCGAGCGGCGGCAGGGGCGCCCACCCGTTCCGCACGTCGTACCGCAGCAGCGCGTCGCCGCCGAAGTGGTCCATCGAGTACGCGGTCATTGTCTTCGGGTCGACGGTCACGAACGAGTTCTCGTGCTGCGCGAGCGTGACCGAGTCGACGAACTTGAGCGTCTTGGCGTCGTAGCAGGCGGTGATCTGCTCGCCCTTCTCGAAGTCGGGCTGCTCGAGCGGCGCGTAGATGTACTTGTCGACAACGTCGATGTCGCCGACGTGGTTGTAGCCCTTGACGCGCAGCGCGACCGGGATCGGCTGCGAGAGCGACTTCGTCACTCGCAGCTCGTCGTTCATCCGAACGAGCACGAACGTGCCGGAGACGATCCATCCCGAATCGATGCGGGCGATGCCCTGGTTGTAGCCGCCGTTGATCTTCTGCTCGGAGCGCAGGGTCGCCTTCGGTGACGGCCCCAGCGCGACCACGAGCGCGATGGTCGCCGCAGCCAGCTTCACGGCGGGTGATCCTACGGTCGGACGAGCTCGACGAGCCGGGTGACGACGTTCCACGTGCGCACGGTTGCCGGCGTCCCGAGCGCGCGCTGGAAGACAGCGCTGTTCATCGTCGAGCCCGCGACACCGTGCGGGTAGCGCAGGTACACCTCGCTGCCCCGGATCACGAACTCGTCGTCGCCGAACGTCTGTCTCGCAGCGGCCCGCTTCGCCGCTGCCGTCGGAGCCTTCTTGAGGAACGCGACGTGGAGCGTCCTGGGGTCGACACGGCCCTTCACGAGCGGGTTGCTCTTCGCGACCTTCTCGAGCGCGGCGCCGGTGCGGACCATCACGCCCGTCGAGACGCCGAACTCGTCTCGCAGGAGAGCCTCGATCGTGCGCTCGATCGCGGACGGTGAGCGCTTCGCGGTGTCGAGTACGACGTTCCCGCTCTGCAGATGGGTTCGGACGTCGGCGAAGCCTGCCTCGCCGAGCGCGGCGCGCAGATCACCCATCGGCACCCGGTTGACCTTGCCGAGGTTGATCGCACGGAGGAAGGCGACGTAGCGCACGTCGCATCTTCACCGATGCGAGGTCAGCACCCCCCGGACCCCCATCGGCGCCGTCGCCGCCCGTGTCGCCGGCGGGCCTCGCCGCGGCCCCAGTCGAGCTCGGTGGCCACCTGGCCCGGCGTCAGGTCCGGCGGCGGATGGTCGCGCATCTCCTGCACGAAGGCGTGGTAGTCGCCGGGCGACATCTTCGCCGGGTGGTCTGGCCACGGCAGCCGGTGCCCGAGGGTGCCGTCCTGCCCCCAGGGAGCGGTGGGCGCGTCGTCCGCCATGATCGGAGACGCGCTCGCGTCAGCCGCTCGAGTCGACGTCGACTTGGGGCTGGACGTCGGCGTTCGGAATATCCGGGCACAGAGCTTGCCCCGACTGGGGGTCGACAACGCAGTCGCTGGGGACGTCCGACGCGTCGGCGTTCGGAATAGACGGGCACAGAGTTTGCCCCGACTGGGGGTCGACAACGCAGTCGCTGGGGACGTCCGACGCGTCGGTCCCCGCGTCCCCCGCCACGGCTCCAGGGTCGATGGTCCCGTGGCTTGTACCACCGCGGTGACCACCACCGTCACCACCTCCCGCGAGCACCGCCCCGGCCGCACCGGCCACGACGGCCACCGCGACGACGAGTCCGATGACGAGCGTGCGGCGCGACGGCCGCTGCCCGGGCTCGCCTCGGCTTGGCACCGGCGGCGGTTCCGGCGCGGTGGGCGGCTCGCTCCCGCTCGGCGGCGGTCCGGGCGGGCGACCGGGTGGTGGGCCTGGTGGGCGCGGCGGGGTCGGTGTCATGCGGCGCCCCGCCCGGTGACGCGTCGCATGGTGCCCTCCCCTCCCGGCGCGGGATCGTAGGAGTGCGCGTGACGCGGGTCAACAACGCCGCGGAACGAGCGGAGGATCAGAGGCGCGCGATCATCCGGTTGGCGAGCTCGACGAACTGCTCCGGCCCGGCGACGGAGCCCCCACTGATGCTGAAGCTCCGGGAGCCCTGCCGGAAGCCCAGAGTTCCAAAGTCGCCGCGGAGCTCGAACCACGCGGCGTCGCCGACTCCGGGGATCGTGGTCGTCGGCTCGCCGGTCACGAGGTCGAACTCGAACACGTCGATGCTCACCGGTCCCGACCCCTCCCCCTTCTTGGCGAAGAAGTTGCAGTCGTTGTCTCCCTCGGCTCGCACCCTCACGTCGGTCTTGGCGAACACTTCGGCGACGTCGGCGGCGGTGAGCAACGGGGTGATGTCGTCGCAGCCACTGCCGCCGGTGTCCGACGTGGACTCGGTGGCGGGAGCAAGCGCAGCGCCGCCGTCGTCATTGCTGGCACCGCCGCCCCCGCCCCCGCCTCCGGCGAGGACCGCCGCGGCCGCGCCGGCCACGACGACGGCGACGACGAGACCGATGACCAGCGCGCGGCGCGACACGCGGCGCGGTTCGGCGGCCGTGGCCTCCGTGGGCGCGGGAGGCGCGTCACCGGTGTGTCCCTCGCTCGGCAGCGGTGTCGGTGGCCGGCTCGGCGCTGGCCCGGGCGGGCGCCCCGGCGGGCGGCCAGGTGGTGGACCGGGAGGGCGCGGCGGCGTCGGTGTCATGCGACCGCCTCCAGCACGAGGGCTCGTGGGGTGCCGGCGAGGCCGGGGGAGAGATCACGCGACTGCCAGACGACCGTCTCCAGGAACTCCTTGAACCGGGCGGCGTCGTCGACCGTCTCGAACTCGAGGTCCACGACGATGTATTGCTGGTCGTCGACCGGCTGGTGCACCCGCTGCGCCGTCACACCCGCCTCGCGGCGCGCGTCGCCGAAACGGTTGAACGCCGCGAGCCACGTGTCGAGGTCGGTGATCGGGTGCTCGATGTGCAGGGTCGCCACGACGCGCGCCTCCAGGTCGCTCGGTGGTCAGGCCGTGAGTCCGGTCCGGTGGGTGGTCAGCACCCCCCGGATCCACCGTCGCCGCCGCCCATCGGGTCGGCGGCCGCGAGGTCGTTCGTGTCGCCGTCGGGCAGCCCACCGGTCTCCACTGCCTCTTGGACCGGCACCGGGTCGGGCGCCTGCGGAGCGAAGGAGTGATCCGGTGGTGGAGCGGCCGGCGCAACCGGCGCCGGGGACGCCGGCGCGGCGGGCGCTGCGTCCTCCGGGAGCCGGAAGGTGTCGTCGTCTCCTGGGCCCTCGGGCCACAGCCGGTTCACGTCGTCGAGCGTCGGAGCGTGACCGGTCGCAGGAGGATCGTCGAGCTCGGTGCCTCCGAACAGCTGGTCGACCGCGGCGTCGTCTGGCGACGGCGCTTGGTCGAGCGGCGGGTGGCTCACCTCGTGCTCGCCGATCGGTGTGGGGAACAGAGGCTCGGGCGGCGACGCACCGGGGTCGTCCTGCTGGTCCCAATCGATCATCCCGAACCCGCCGAAGAACTTGTTCATCGCGTCGCGGGCGTCGAACTCGGGGCGCTCGTTCGCGCCGAGCGGGTGCGGCACCGTCTGGTGCTGGTCGTTGATCGCGTGCGTCGCGCGCCAGAAGGCCAGGTCCCTGGCGTCCATCCCCGCGCCGATCTGAGCCGGGTCGAGGCCGTAGCGCTGCGGATCACGCCGCATGTCGTCGAAGTTGTTCCAGAGCTCGGTCGAGGTCATCTCCGACAGCGGCTTCGGTAGCTGACGCTCGATCCGGCCGATGTAGTCGGTGGTGAGCGCCTCGCCTCGGCCCCACGAGAGCTCGGCATCGAGCTGCGCGGGGGTCACGCCCGGCGGGGGGTGGTCGCGCATCTCCTGCACGAACGCGTCGAAGTCGTTGGGGCTCATCGCCGACGGCTGGTCCGGCCAGGGGAGGAGGCGCGCATCACCAGCCATCGGTCAGAAGGTGAGTGCCTGGTCGATGCGCGTCAACCGCTCGCGTTCGTTCATGAGAGTGGGTCGGCAGGTGACTCCACGGAGGGTGACTCGGCATCGAGGTGCTCAAGCAGCCGGTTCGCGAACTTGACCAGGCTCTCGGGGCTGTCGGCCTTCGCCAGGAAGGTGAAGATGCGGGAGCCCTGCTGGACCGTGAGCTCGGACACTCCGTCCGAGCTCCTGGCGTAGGCCGCGTCCCCGACCCCCGCGATCGTCGTCGTCGGCGTGCCTTGGACGTCGAACGTGGGGATCTCGAGCACGTCGATCAGGGGGGCTCCGCCGACGGCGAACTCGCACGCGGTGCCGTTGTCGGCGGCCGTGACATCCGCCTGGCTGGCCAGCTCGCTCACGTCCGCCGTGGACAGGAGTGATGTGATCGCCGCGCAACCGGCGCCCGTCGACGCGGAAGGCTCGTCCGTGGCCACGGGGCTCGGCGCGGCCTCGCTGGCGGAGTCGCCCCCACCGTTGCCGCCTCCTCCACCGCCGCCACCGGCGAGCAGCGCCGCGGCGACTCCCCCGCCGACGACGGCCGCGACGACGAGTCCGATGACGAGCGCGCGCCGCGACGGACCCGTCTTCTCTTCGGTCGTGGGCGGCGCCGGGGGCTCAGCAGGAACCGCGGCCGCCGGCGGGGTCTCGGGCTCCTGCCGACCCGGTGGTGGCGTCGGGGGTCGCCCGGGCGGTGGGCCTGGTGGGCGGGGAGGAGTCGGCGTCATGCGGCGCCCCGCCAGGTGACTCGTGCCATGGTGCCCTCCCGTCCCGTCGTGCGCGGGATCGTAGGGAGCGCGCGCGAGCCGGTCAACGAACCTGCGAACGAGCGGGTGACGGGAATCGAACCCGCGTTCTCAGCTTGGGAAGCTGATGTTCTGCCTCTGAACTACACCCGCGCGGGGACGGCCAGGCCGCGATCCCGAGCCCGTGATGGTATCGGCGGCGCCTGCCTGCGCCATACTCCGTGTCCGTTCCGGGTTGGGGTTCCATGGCCTACGACGCGTTCATCTCGTACAGCCATGCCGTCGACGGCCGCCTGGCCCCCGCGGTGCAGCGGGGGCTGCAGCACCTGGCCAGGCCCTGGCACAAGCTGCGCGCGCTGAGCGTCTTTCGCGACGAGACCGGTCTCTCGACGAACCCGCACCTCTGGTCGTCGATCGAGCGCGCGCTCGAAGACTCGAGCTGGTTCGTGCTGCTGGCCTCCCCCGCCTCCGC
>DATBSK010000167.1:0-7044 GCA_036559825.1 Acidimicrobiia bacterium
AGCCGATGCCGGAATACTGTCTCCGCATGGTCAATGACACGGATCTCCCATGAACGACGTCGTCATCGTCGAAGCGGTGCGCACGCCCGTCGGGCGCCGCAACGGTGGGCTGTCGACCCTGCACTCGATCTCGCTGCTCGGCCTCGTCCAGCAGGAGGTGCTGACGCGCGCCGGCATCGACGCGCGCGAGGTCGGTCAGGTCGTCGGTGGATGCGTGGGACAGGTCGGGATGCAGACGATGAACGTGACCCGCAACGCCTGGCTCGCTGCGGGTCTCCCGATCGAGGTCGCCGCGTCCACCGTGGACTCGCAGTGTGGATCTGCCCAGCACGCCACCAACCTCGCCGCGTCCCTCGTCGCGTCGGGCCAGGTCGACGCGGCAATCGGATGCGGCGTCGAGATCATGAGTCGCGTGCCGATGGGCTCGTCGATCCCGCGTGACCCGGACGTCGGCAAGCCCGTGAACAAGGCGTACTGGGCTCACCACGAGCTGACGAGTCAGTTCGAGGGTGCGGAGCGCATCGCGGATCGCTGGGGGATCACACGCGCGGAGTGCGACGCATTCGGCAAGCTCTCCCAGGACCGCGCCGCGGTCGCGTGGAGCGAGGGGCGTTTCGAGACCCAGGTGCTGCCCGTCGAGGCGCCCGACCCGGGCGACGAGGGGAAGCCAGCGGACACGACACACGTCCTCGCGCGCGACGAAGGACTGCGCGAGACGACCATCGAGGGCCTCGCGTCCCTGAAGCCGACAGGCCGGCCCGACGGCGTGCACACCGCCGGGACGTCCTCACAGATCGCGGACGGGGCCGCGGCCGTGCTGCTGATGACGCGTGCGAAGGCGGCGGAGCTCGGCCTCGAACCGCGAGCGACCTTCGTGCAGACGTGCCTCGTCGGGTGTGATCCGGTGCTCATGCTCGAGGGGCCGATCCCGGCGACGCAGAAGCTCCTGGCCGACAACGACATCACCATGTCCGATGTCGACGTCGTCGAGATCAACGAGGCGTTCGCGTCGGTCGTGCTGGCATGGGAGCGCGAGCTGAAGCCCGACATGGAGCGCGTGAATCCCAACGGTGGCGCGATCGCGCTCGGTCATCCGCTCGGCGCGACGGGAGCGATCCTGATCACGAAGGCGCTCCACGAGCTCGAGCGGACCGATGGCGAGCACGCCATCGTCACGATGTGCTGTGGCGGCGGACTCGGGACGGGCACGCTCCTGCGCCGCGGTTGAGCCGGCGCGGTCCCGGCTGATCAGCGGTCCTACGTGATCAGCGGATCTCTCGGGAGCCCGAGGATCCGCTCGCCGATCTGGTTGCGCTTGATCTCGGACGTGCCACCGGCGATCGACATCGCGCGATGGAACAGGACGAGTGTGTTGCTCGTTGCCGCAGCGCCGTCCATGAAGGCCGTGTCGGACCCCGCGAGCGCCGCGAGGATCTCGGCCGCCTCGTGGCCGATCTCCGAGAGGGCGAGCTTCGTCACGTTCCCCTCGGGACCGGGGCCCGCGCCCGCCACCGCCCGGTGCGCACTGCGCAGGTTCAGCAGGCCGATCGCCTGCGCGTCCGCGATGTAGCGGCCGATGCGGGCCGCACCGCCGGGCAGCCGCTCCGGATGGGCGTCGTAGGGCGGGATCATCCCGTCACCCGGGAAGGCCAGCATCCCCTCGCCGCCGCCGATGCTGACGCTCTCGTTCCCGAGGGTCGCGCGCGCCACGGCCCATCCGCCGTCGACGGGCCCGACGACGTCGTCGTCGGGCACGAACACGTCCGTGAAGAAGACCTCGTTGAACTCGGAAGCACCCGACACCATCCGGAGCGGTCGGACCTCGACGCCCGGGGAGCTCATGTCGATGACCATCGTCGTGATGCCCTGGTGCTTGGGAACGTCGGGGTTCGTGCGGACCGTGGCCAAGCCCCTGCCTGCGACGTGCGCGCTGCTCGTCCAGACCTTCTGGCCGTTCACGAGCCATCCGCCCTCGACGCGCGTGCCCTTCGTCTTGATCCCCGCAGCGTCGGAGCCGGCGTCGGGCTCGCTGAACAGCTGACACCAGACGACGTCCTGGCCGAGGGCCGGAGCCACCCAACGCTGCACCTGGTCCTCGGTCGCGTGCTGGATGAGCGTGAGGATCACCCAGCCGGTGATGCCGTAGGACGGCCGCTTGACGCCGGCCGCGGCGAACTCCTGCTCGACGACGAGCTGCTCGATCGCGCCGGCGTCGCGACCCCAGGGCTTCGGCCAGTGGGGCATGACGTACCCGCTCTCGATCAGGGCGCGGCGCTGATCGGCCGCGTCCTGGGCGTGGATGCGCTGCGCGAACGAACGCACCTCGTCACGGATGGGCTCGGACTCCGACGGCAGGTCGATGGTCCGCGCGCGCCGGACACCGGCACGCGTGAGGTCCGTCACCGCGGCCGCCGCCACGTCCGGTTCGAGCAGCGCGCGCACCGTCGTCGCACGGCGGAGGTAGAGGTGCGCGTCGTGCTCCCACGTGAACCCGATCCCACCGTGCACCTGCATGTTGAGGTTGGCGCAGAGGTCGGCCGCGGGGCCGGCCAGCGTCGCCGCGACCGCGGCGGTGAGCGCGCGCTGATCGCCGCCCATCGACGCGGCGCGGGCGGCGTCCCACACGGCGGCCGTCGCCAGCTCCGTCGCGACCAGCATGTTGGCGCAGTGGTGCTTCACCGCCTGGAACATCGCGATCGGGCGGCCGAACTGCTCACGGACCTTCGCATACGCCGCCGCCGTCTCGGTGCACTCCCGCGCGATCCCGACCGCTTCCGCGGCGAGGATCACCCGGGCCACGTCGCGGAGCGTCGCCCGGGCTCCCGGGAGCACCGTCGCCGTGGCGCCGTCGAGCACCACGCGCGCCGAGCGGCGTGTCGGGTCGAGGTTCGTCGGGACTGCGACGTCGACGCCACCGCCGGCGACGTCGACCAGGACGGCGTCGTCACCCGTCCCGAGCAGCAGCACATCGGCGAGACCGCCGCCGAGGACGACGCCGGCATCACCGGACACGGTCCCGTCACGGAGCCGGAGGTCAGCCGCGAGCCCGACGCCCGCGGCGCGGGAGCCGTCGGCAAGGCCGGGGAGGACCGCCTCCTGCGTGCTGAGGTCGCCCGTCGCGTCCACCACGGCGCTGGTGATCACCGTCGGCACGAACGGCCCCGGCGCGAGCGCGCGGCCGAGCTCCTCGACCACGACCACGAGCTCCTCGAGGCTCGCGCCGGCACCGCCGTGCTCGACGCTCACGTGCAGGCCCAGCCAGCCGAGCTCGGCGAGATCGGCCCACAGCTCGGGGAGCTCCTCGCGGGGCGCCGTGAGCAGGGAGCGCGCCGCCCCCCGGGCGTCTCGCTTGCGCAGGAGGTCGGCGGCGGTGTCCGCGAGCGCGCGGTGCTCGTCGGTGATGGCGATGGACATGGCCAGACGCTATTCGGCCACCTGGGCGGCGAGCGATGCCGCGAGGACCGGGACCTCCGCGAGGGAGCGCAACGCGTCGTTGAGATGGGTGCAGCAGTCGACGCCGCGCAGCCGCTCGAGCACCACGGCACGAAGGTCGCGGACGTCGACGCCGACGAGCCGCGCGACGTTGCCGGCGGCAGGAGGGCATTCGGGGTAGGGGAGCACACGCGGATCGGCGCGCACCTCCGTCACGCGCCCGGTCGCAGGGTCGACGACCACGTCGAGCCGGTACTCGTGGACGGCGACCTCGGTGCCGTCCGGACGCCAGCAGCTGTCGCGGAACATGGCATCGACGACGAGCGCGTCGCCGGAGGCCCAGACGTCGATCCTTCGCGCACGACGCATCGCGACCGCGGGCGGTGACGCGAGGGTGTGCCACCCGAGCGGGTCGTCGGGTGCGACGAGCGGAGGCACGGACGCGACGTTGTGGCGCATCCCGATGTTCACGCTGCCGTCGGGTGCGAGCGCGCTCGACCCGGGTCGGAACCCCGAGCAGATGCCTTCCATGTCGCGACCCACGACGCGCGCACCCGGGTTCGACCGCGCGTGCTCGCGGAGTCGGGCCCCGGCGCGGGCCTGCCAGTCGTCCGACGACTGCGACCATGCGAACGGTGCGATGAGGGTTGCCCCCGCCAGGTCGTCGAGCAGCAGGTAGAGGGGACTCCCCGCATCGCGTTCGCCGGGCACCGTCTCGTCGACGACGCGGCGGAGACGTCCCCCGCCGCTGGCACCCACCATCCGCGGGAGCTCGGCGCGGTGGGGCTCGGACTCGATGTCCTCGATCGTGCGGTCGACCGCGACTCCTGCCACGAGCGCGTCTTCGGCGACCACGGCGGCATCACCGTCCCCGGTGGTGCGGAGGTCGCGGGCTCGGCCCTCGACGCGCATCTGCGTGCCGTAGCCGTCGGGCCAGTGCATGAGGAGCGTGCTCGTCCGGCGCACGGACCCCGGGCGACGCGGCGGCGTCGGCACGGGATCGCTCGGCGGCTCGGGGAAGCTCACGCGATCAACGTACTCACCCGCTCGCAGGACCGAGCTCGACCGGCAGCTCGCGCGGTCCGCACTCGAAGAACGTGGGGACGTTGACGAACTCGTAGCCGGGCTCCAGCCGAACCGTGCCCGACGGGAAGCGGTCGAGGAACGCCGTGATCGCGATGCGCGCCTCGATGCGCGCGAGCGCCGCGCCCGGACACACGTGTGGCCCGTACCCGAACGTGAGGTGCTGCTCCGGGTTCTCTCGGTCGATGCGGAAGGTGTCCGGGTCGTCGAAGACCCGATCGTCGCGGTTGGCGGAGGCCGTGCCCGCGATCACGCGCTCGCCCGCATGCACCGTCGTCTCGGCGACGTCGACGTCCTGCATGCAGCCGCGCGGCACGAACAGCACCGGGGGGGAGAGCCGGAGGCTCTCTTCGATCGCCGTCCCGAGCGCGCCCGGGCTGTCGCGCAGCGCGCGCTCGAGCTCGGCGTGGCGCAAGAGCGCGTCCAGCAGGTTGCCGATCAGCTGGCTCGTGGTCGTGAACCCGCCGGTGATGAGGTTGCGCGTCAGCGCGCGCACCTGACGACGGGTGAGCCGGGAGCCGTCGCCGACATCGAGCGCCAGGAGCCGCGTCAGCACGTCCGAGTCACCGTCGTCGCCCGACGACGCGGCGGCGCGCGCCCGATCCTCGATCTGCTCGTCGATGTAGCCCGCGAACTCGGGGAAGGCGCGCTCGAACCCCTCGCCTCGCTCCGAGCGGTTCGTCGCCGGGAAACCGCTCTCCATGAGCTCCTTCGCCCATCCGGCGAGGCGATCGGCATCAGCCGGCGGGAACCCGAGCAGGTGCGCGGTGACCCGGGTCGGGAGCGGCGCCGTGAACGAAGGGACGAGGTCGGCACGACCGGGCACGGGGAGGCCGGCGAGGAGGGCGTCGCTCGTCTCGCGGATGAACGGCTCGGCGGCGTGGACGACACGAGGTGTCAGCGCGGTCACCATCACGCGCCGAACGGAGGTGTGCAGTGGCGGGTCCAGCTCGCCGAGGACACGGTCCTCGAGTGGGACCTCGACGCCCGGCTGCTTGAACCCGGAAGCGTTCGAGAACGACGCAACGTCGCGCAGCACCGCCCGGCACTCCGCGTGTCGCGTGACGTAGTGCATCCCACCCTCGATCGAGGCGACAGCCGACCTCTTCCTGAGCTCGGCGAGCAGCGGCCAGGCGTGCTGCACCTGGTCGGCGTCGAAGGGGTTGAACGCGCGGTCGGCGTCGGTCACCGACGTGACCGTACCCGGAGCGCGAACGGACAGCCCGAGGGCTGAGGAGCTACGCCCCCAGCAGGTCCTCGTGGATCTCGATCCGGTTGCTCTTCTTGCAGTCGAAGGTGCCCGGCTTCTTCGGGTAGACGCGCTTGAAGTCGCCGCCCTTCACCTGGGTGAGCATGAAGCACGCTGACGGCGTGTGGTTGCCGATGTCGGTCGTGGCCCACATGCCGTCGCCGTCGAACGCGTGGGTGTTCTTGAGCTGCTCGAGCAGCGCCGACCGGGTGAGGCCGTTCACGCCGTCCCGCTTCACGATGGCGTTCACCGAGTCGCGGAACAGGAGGCCGGCGAGCCAGGCGTAGGTGCCGAACCCGTCGACGTTGTCGGCACCGGCGAACTTGATGTAGTTCGCGAGCGCCTTGTTGTACTTCTTCTCGTTGAATGGCAACGCTGACAGCGTGACGTACTGACCCTCAGCGTCGGCTCCACCCTGCTCGATGAAGCGCTTGTCGTAGCAATTGGAGAAGCAGTCCCAGACGAGGTCGTCCAGGTTCACGCCCTGGAGCTTCGCTTCCTTGCGGAGCGAGACCATCGTCGAGAACGGTCCGCTGTTCAGCGCGTAGTTGGAGTGGGAGTCCTTGAGCTGCTGCACGACCGGGGTGAACGCAGACTGCGTCGCGAGCGCGGAGATGCCCGTCTCGTTGTCGCGCTTCACGCCGCCGGCCTGCGCGCCACGCGCCAACGTCAAGCCACCGACGGCTGCGCTCTTGAGGTCGTTCGAGTAGACGAAGACGCCGTGGAGGTTCTTGTCGATGGTGCGCTGGTAGTACTTCACCGTCCCCTGGTTGGCGCGGAACGTCTGCGGGTGCTGATCCTTGGTGCTGCAGTCGATCTGCCCGGGGTTGATACTGAAGGAGACGGGGGAGCACTGCTGCACGACCTCGGTCATGATGATTGCGAGATCGGGGAGCCCGGTCGTCGTGCCGTTCTTGTCGACGCAGCTGACCATGTCATCGACGTTGTTCAGGAACAGCGCGACTGTGCCGACGAGCGCGAAGTCGTCACTGCAGGCCTTGATGATGGCGTTGCGCGCGTCGTCCGCGCTGAGGTGTGAGTCGATGAAGTCGACGACGACCTTACGGCCGGCCAGCCCGCCGAGGGAGTTGATGTACTTCGCGAACGCCTTGACCGCGACGGGTGAGCCGTGGAAGAGGCCAGGGGCGAGCGGGTTCTCGTCGTCGGCGACGACCGCGATGCGGATCTCGTCCGCGGTGATGCCGACCTCGGTGTCCGTCGGCTTCTCCTTGCCACCCTGGGCGCTCGCCGGCAGTGCGAGCCCCGCGACGGCGGCCGCG
>DATBSK010000168.1:0-9638 GCA_036559825.1 Acidimicrobiia bacterium
CTGTCGCGCCGGCCTTCGAGGATCTCGCCGAGGAAGCGCTCGCTCCCGCCTCCACTCCCGTAGGCGTCGGCCGTGTCGAAGAACGTGATGCCGGCCTCGAGCGCGGCGTTCACGACCTCGGTCGTGCGCTCCTGGTCGATGCGCATCCCGAAGTTGTTGCAGCCGAGCCCGGCCACCGACACCTTGAGGCCGGATCTGCCGAGCGTCCTGTACTCCACGTCCGCATCCTTGCACCGCGCGGGACTACCTTGCCGCGGTGGCGACGCGCATGCGGAGCGAGCGACCGCGGGCGGGGTATCCCCGCCCGCAGCGAGCGACGCCATGGTGATGCAGCCGCGGCTCGTCCGGTTCGAGGGGTTCGAGCGCATCCATCTCGTCGGCGACGTCGTGGGTGACGACGACGCGTGGCCCGTCCTGCTCATGCACGGCGGCGGCCAGACCCGCCATGCGTGGGGCGGGACGGCGAGCACCCTCGCCGAGCACGGGTGGCGCGCCGTGTCCATCGACCTGCGTGGTCACGGCGACAGCGAGTGGGCGCTGAACGGCGACTACTCGTTCACCGCGTTCTCTGCCGACTGCGTCGCGGTCGCGGACGCGCTCGGGCGCCCGCCCGTGCTCGTCGGCGCGTCGCTCGGAGGCGTGTCGGCGATGATCGCCGAGGGTGGGAGCGACCGTGTCGTGTCGAGCGGTCTCGTCATCGTCGACATCACGCACCGGTCGAACCCCGAGGGCATCCAGCGGATCCACGACTTCATGTCGTCGGGGCTCGGCGGCTTCGCGACGCTCGAGGACGCGGCCGAGGCGATCGCGGCGTACACGCCGAACCGGAAGAAGCGGGTGAACCCCGCCGGTCTCATGAAGGTCCTGCGGCAGAAGCCCGACGGCCGCTGGTACTGGCACTGGGACCCGAGCTTCATCTCGCGCGGTCGCACCGAGGTCCCGCGTGAGGACTTCCAGAACCTGTTCGACGCCGCGCTCGCGAACATCCGGGTGCCGACGCTGCTCGTGCGGGGGCTGCTGAGCGACGTCGTCACGCAGGAGGGCGTCGAGGACTTCCTCGCCAAGATCCCGGGCGCGCGCCTCGCCGACGTCGGGGACGCGGCGCACATGGTCGCCGGCGACCAGAACGATGCGTTCTCGCACGCCGTCGTCGAGTTCCTCGAGCAGGACGTCCGCCCGACGCTCCCCTGACGGCGCAGCGTTGGGTCAGGCGATCTCGATGACGACCTTGCCGGTGGTGCGGCGCTCCGCCACGGCGCGCAGCGCCTCGCGCACGTCCTCGAGCGGGTACACGGCCGACACGTGCGGATGGACGAGCCCGCGGTCGAAGAGGTCGAGCAGCTCGGCGCGGTCTCGCAGGAGCAGCTCGGGCTCGGACTCCATGAACGTCCGCATCTCGAAGCCCTTGATCGTCACGCCCTTGAGCAGCACGAGGTTGAGGGGGATGCGCGGGATCTCGCCCGACGCGAAGCCCACCGTCACGAACCTGCCGCGCCGACGCATCGCGCGGAGGGCCTGCTCCGCGTACGGGCCGCCGACGGGGTCGATCACGACGTCCGCGCCGCCCTCGGTGAGCTCCTTCATGCGCTCCTTCAGGTCCTCGGCGCGGTAGTCGACGATCGCGTCGGCGCCGCGGTCCTCGCAGACCTCGAGCCGGTCCTTGCCCGCGGCCGCGGCGAGGACCTTCGCACCCATGTGGTGTGCGAGCTCCACCGTCGCGAGGCCGACGCCGCCCGCGGCACCGAGCACCGCCACCCACTCCCCGGGCTCGACCTCGGCCACGCTGCGCAACGAGTGGTACGCGGTCGTGTGCGCGACGCCGAACGCAGCCGCGGCCGCGAAGTCCGAGCCGGCGGGCATGCGCGTGAGTGACGCCGCGGGCAGCGCGATCTGCTCCGCAAACGCACCGACGAAGGCGGCACCGAACACGCGGTCTCCGGGCGCGAGCCCGACCACGTCGGTTGCGGCTTCCTCGACGACGCCCGCGAGCTCGCTGCCCGGGATGAACGGGACGGGGATCGAGACCTGGTACCGGTTCTCCAGCAGCAGCAGATCGGGGAAGTTGATCGCGGCGGCGCGCACCGCGACGCGCACCTCGCCGGGGCCGACCTCGGGCACAGGCACGTCCTCGACCGTGACGGCGTCGATGCCGCCGTAGCTCGTGCAGCGCGCGGCGCGCATCACCGGCACCGCTCCCGATCAGCCAGCGAGGGTCGCCTCCGCGTCCTGGATCTCCCCGACGATGCGACCGATCTCCGTGTCGGCGTTCGGGGCGGCGGCACCGGTCCGCTGCTGGTACACGATCCCGCCGAGCTCCTCCTTGAGGTCCGAGATCCGCTTCTTCGTCTTGACCACGTCCATCTTCTCCTGGCCGGCCTTCAAACCCTCCTGGGCCTTCTCGCCGACGGTCTTCGCGGCGTCCTTCGCCTTGTCGAGCAGCCCCATCGCGTCACCTTTCATCGCTCTCCCGTGGCTCGGTCAACGCTACCGGCACCGCGTACGCTGCGCGCCCGTGAGCGCGCTCCCCTCGCTCGGCGTCGGGTTCCCTCCGGGCCCGCGCATCGTCGAGCTCGCTCGCCGCGCCGAGGAGCTCGGCTACGCCCGCGTCTGGCTGTTCGACTCCGCAGGGCTCTACGAGGACGTGTGGATGTGGCTCGCGCTCACCGCCCGCGAGACGTCGATCCCGCTCGGCACCGCGGTGCTCGTCCCGAACCTGCGTCACGTCATGACGACGGCCGCGGCGATCTCCACGCTCGAAGGCCTCGCGCCCGGACGCACCGCGTACGGGTTCGGCACGGGCGCGACCGCGCGCTGGGTCCTCGGCAAGGGTGCGCTCTCGTGGGCGACGACGCGGCGCTACATCGAGACGCTGCGCGCGCTGCTGCGCGGCGAGGTGGTGGAGATCGACGGCGCTCGCACGCAGATGCTGCACCACGCCGACCTCGCCGTCTCGCGGCCGATCGTGGTCCCGCTGCTGCTGTCCGCGGTGGGCCCGAAGGGACAGGAGATCGCCCGGGAGATCGCCGACGGCATCATCAAGTTCGGCGGCGGGGTCGAGGGCTTCGACCGGTGCGTGTCGATGATGTACGGCACGGTGCTCGACCCGGGTGAGGATCTCATGACGCCCCGCGTGCGCGAGGCGGTGGGACCGTGGTACGTCCTCGCGTACCACGGCACGTGGCAGATGGCGGGCGAGGCCGTCGACGGCCTCCCGCTCGGGCGCGACTGGCGCGCCGCCATCGAGGCCGAGCGGCCGGAGGGCGAGCGCCACCTCGCGGTGCACGAAGGGCACGTCACGCACGTCGTCGAGCGCGACCGGGCGGTGCTCGACGCCGCGGGCGACGGCGTCGCCGGCTTCGGCTGGATCGGCACGCCCGACGAGCTGCGCGCTCGCGCCGAGGCCGCGGCCGCGTCCGGCGTCACCGAGCTGCTCTACACCCCGAGCGGCCCCGACCTCGACCGCGAGATGGGCGCGTTCATGGCGGCGTTGCGTCACTCGTCCGTGTAGACGGGGGTCCGGCCTTCCTTCCAGGCCGCGATCTTCTCCTCGAAGTTGCCGGTGGTGAGGCGGACGTACAGCTGCGCGTGGCCTTCGTGGTTCATGTGCGCGTGCATCCCACCCGCGTCGTAGCTCGCCCACAGCAGCTGCTTGGTGAGCTCGACGCCGACGTGGCTGAACCCGATGATCCCCTCGGCGAGCTCGTAGCAGCGGTCGAGCAGCCGGTCGCCGGGGACGACCTGCGACACGAGCCCGATCCGCTCCGCCTCCACGGCGTCGACGTCGCGGCCCGTGAGCAGGATGTCGAACGCACGCGAGAACCCGATCTGGCGGGGCAACAGGTAGCTGATGCCGAGCTCGGTCGACGTCAAGCCGTTGTTGATGCCCGCGGCGCGGAAGTACGCCGCGTCTGACGCGATGCGGATGTCGGACGCGCACGCCAGGCAGAAGCCGCCGCCGATGGCGGCGCCGTTCACCGCCGCGATCACGGGCTGGTGCATGTCGCGGACCGCGAGGATCACGTCGTCGAGGACCTTCATCGCGCGCCGAGCGATGCTCGTGCGCTGCAACCCTTCGATGTTCGGGAGCACGCCGCTGCCGACGAGGTCGGCCCCCGAGCAGAACCCGTGCCCGGCGCCCGTGATCACGACGACGCGGCACTCGTTGTCGACGCTGATCTCGCGCAGGGCGTCGCGCAGCGGCACCATCACGTCGAACGCCATCGCGTTCATCCGCTCGGGACGGTTCAGCGTCACGAGCGTCACCTTCGGGCGGGGGTGCTCGATCTGGACGAACGACATCACGCCTCCTCGTCGACCGGGGCCGCCTCGGCCGCCGGAGCCTGGTCGGGTGTCGCCACCCGCGACGACGGGCCCCCGGCGAAGTAAAGAGCGATCAGCGCGTACACCGCGAGGCACGCCTCGGGCGAGAGGAACGCGAGACCGATCGTCACGCCGTACACGATGGGTCCGACGACCGACCGCACCATCGCAGTGCGCGCCCGCTCGGCGCCGATGCCCGCCACGAGCAAGCCCGGGTTCCGGTACAGGTGGTGCCACATCGCCATGAAGAAGAGGCCGATCAACATCATCGTGGCGCTGTACGCCGCGGCCGCGAACTCCGCGTTCTCGCCGCCCTGCTGCAGGTAACGAGCGAGGAGCGCGGTCGGGAACGGCAGGAACGCGATCCCCATCAGCAGCAGCAGGTTGAGGAACAGGAGCCGGCGGTCGACGTTCGCGATGCGCTCGAACATCGAGTGGTGGCTCACCCACATGATGCCGATCACGACGAACGACAGGACGAACGCGAGGTACGACGGCCAGAGGTCGAGGAGCGCATCGAAGAGCGATCCCTGCCGCGCGTTCGGGACGTCGATCTGCAGCACGAGCAGCGTGATCGCGATCGCGATCACACCGTCGCTGAACGCCTCCAGACGCTGGGTGGTCGAGCTCGTTGCAGCCATGTCGTCAGCCTCGCGCCGAGCTCACAGGTCGTCGGCCATCGGGTACGGGAACTTCGCGCCGACCCCGCCGTCGACGACGAGCGTCTGACCGGTGACGAACGCGGAGAGGTCCGAGCTCAGGAAGAGGATCGCCGCCGCGATGTCGGCGGGATCGGCGATGCGCCGCAACGGCGTGTTCGCCGCGTTGCTCGCCCGGCCCTCCTCACCGAGGTACTCGGAGACCCGGGGCGTCCAGACCACACCCGGCGCGACCGCGTTCACGCGCACGCCGGCAGGCCCGAGCTCGACGGCGGCGGTGCGTACGAGCGACATCAATCCGGCCTTCGCCGCGCCGTAGGCGGCGTGACGGGGCGCGGACGTGATGCCCGACACCGAGGCGACGACGACCATCGTCCCGCCACCCTCGGCCGAGAGCACGCGGCCTCCGATCTGCGTCGCCAGGAACGCGTGGCGCAGCACGATGTCGAAGTGCCAGTCCCACTCGTCGTCGGTCACCTCGATGAGCGAGGCGTAGCGCGCCATGCCGATGATGTCGACGATCCCGTCGACGCCGCCCAGATCGGCGTCGGCCTCGGCCATGACCCGCTCGGCGTCAGGTCGTTGCGTCATGTCGCCGATCAGGGGGAAGCCGTCCACCGACGCCGCGATCGCGCGGGCCCGCTCCTCCTCGATGTCGACACAGCCGACGCGCGCTCCCGCAGAGGCGAGCGCGTGCACCGTCTCGGCGCCGATCCCCTGACCGGCGCCGAGGACGACGAACCGGCGCCCGTCGAGGCGGAGTCGGCCCGGGTAGTCCGGCTCCACGTCCACGGCTCGTACCCTACGACGATGGCCGCGACGACGATCGAGGCGGTGATCTTCGACTACGGCGGCGTCTTCACGCCGTCACCGTTCACCGCGGCACACGCGTACGCGACGGCGCAGGGCGCCGATCCCCACACGCTGGTGGGGATCGTGTTCGGCGCGTACGGCGACGACTCCGACCATCCGTGGCACCGTCTCGAGCGGGGCGAGCTGTCGTTCCCCGACGCGCTCAGCGCGATCGGCATCGAGGCCGAGGCCGCGGGCTTCACGTTCGACGCTCGGGAGATGTTCCGGACCATGGTGCAGGACGACGTCGACCGGACGATCGTCGTCGACTGCGTCCGCCGGCTCCGTGCGCGCGGCATGGCGACGGCCATCCTGACGAACAACATCCGCGAGTACGGCGACACGTGGCGCTCCAGCCTCGGGGTCGACGAGCTGTTCGACGTCGTCGTCGACTCGTGCATCGAGGGCATCCGCAAGCCCAACCCCGCGATCTACGAGCTGGCCCTCGAGCGGCTGCACCTCGACGAGCCGTCACGCGCGGCGTTCCTCGACGACTTCCCCGGCAACGTCGCCGCCGCGCAGGCCGTGGGCCTCCACGGCATCGTCGTCGGCCCCGATCCGCGCCCCGCGATCGAGGCGTTGGAGGCGCTGCTCGGCTGATGCCCGCGCGTCGCTGCTACAGCAGCGCACGCAGGAACGTCCGGGTGCGGTCGCGCTCCCCGGCGGAGCCGAAGATGTTGGCCACGAAGTCGGTCGCGCCGATCGACGTGAGGTGCTCGAGCCGCCCTCGCACAGTGTCCTCGTCGCCCACGAACGCGACGTCGGCCGGCCCGTCCGCACCCTCGCGGTCGAGCATGGCTCGGTAGGACGGCAGCGTGCCGTAGATCTCGAACAGCTTCGCCGCGCGCTCGCGGGCCGCGCCCGCGTCGTCGGTGACGCACACCGGGAGGCCGACGCCGACGCGCGGTGCCAGCCGGCCGGCTGACTCGGCCGCGCGCGTGATCACGGGGACGACGTGCTGCTCGATCGTCGCGGGGCCGGTCATCCACGTGACGGTGCCGTCGACGACGGAGCCGGCGAGCTCGAGCATCTTCGGACCGAGCGCCGCGAGGAGCACCGGCGGCGGCGTGGCGCCGCGCACGTCGAGCCCCACGCGCCCGGTGATCGTCTCGCCCGCGACCGACACGTGCCCCTCGTGCAGCAGGGGCACGAGGACGTCGAGGTACTCACGCATGTGCCGAAGCGGCCGGTCGAACGACATGCCGAACATGCCCTCGATGACCGGCTGGTGCGAGAGACCGATGCCGAGGACCAGCCTCCCGCCGCTGATCGCCTGCGTCGTGAGCGCCTCCTGGGCGAGCGTCACCGGGTGCCGCGGGTACGTCGGCACGACCGCGGTGCCGAGCTCGATGCCCGGCACCTCGCGCGCGACGACCGCGAGCGCGACGAGGGCCTCCATGCCGAAGATCTGGGGGAGCCAGAAGGTCGCGAACCCCTCCTCGGCGCTCGCGCGCGCGTCGGCCACGGTCGTCTCGATGGGGCCGTTGGCGGTGTGCCCGGCGAAGATCCCGATCCTCACCGCAGGATGATGAGGCGGATCCGGCCGGGAGGCAAGCGGCACCCGGGCGGGGGATGCGCGGATGCGGGACGGCCTCTCGGTACATTCGGCCGCGATGCCAGGCCCGCACGCCGCGGTCGACGACCCGGCCGAGATCCAGCTCTCGAAGCGCTTCTTCAAGGCCACCGAGTGGGCGGCGCGGCGGCACGCGGCACGCCCGCGGCGGGGCGTCACCACGCCCTCGCTGGGCCAGGTGCTCGGCGTGGCGTCGGTCGTCCTCGAGGACGGCGGCACCGAGCGCGAGGCGATCGCGGCGATGATCCTCGAGGCCGTGGGCGACGACGAGCTGCCCGTCGACGAGCTCCGTGACCGCTTCGGCAAGAAGGTCGCACGGCTGCTCGCCTGCTGCGCGGCCGAGCGTGCCGACGCCGGCGGCACCGTCGCACGCGTCGGCGCCGAGGACGACCCGTCGGTGCGGCGCGTGCTCGCAGCCGACACGCTCCGCGAGCTGCGCGAGGTCGTCGCCGACCTGCGGCGCGCCGGGAGCATCACGTTCGCGCGGTTCGCCGAGCAGCCCGCCGCGCAGCTCGACCACTACGACGCGCGGGTGCAGGCGCTCGCGCGCCCCGATCCGATGGGCCCGCTGAGCCGGGAGCTGCGCACGCGAGCCGCCGAGATCCGGCGCCTGGTCGAGCTCGACACCGCCGACGCGGCATGGCGCGTCGCGCACTCCGACGCCGACGCCGCCTAGCGGGCGGTCTCTCGGCACGTTGAGCGGCGCGTAGTGCCGTCCATCGTGCCGAGAGCCCAGGCGTCCGGCGCGCGGACCGTCGGGTGGCTCGAGCTGTTCTACGACCTCGTGTCGGTCGCGGTGATCGTGACCTTCAGCGACGCCATCAGCCTGCACACCGACGGCGACGTCATCGTCATCGTCACGACGGCAGCAGGCGCGGTGTGGTGGATCTGGCTCACGACCACCCTGTTCGCGAACCGGTTCCGCGTCGACGACGGGATCCAGCGCACGCTGATCCTCGGACAGATGCTGCTGTTCACGATGATCTCGCTGCTCGTCGGTGACGGTGTCGGGCAGCACGAGGGATTCGCGTCGATCGCATACGCGGGGCTCTGCTTCTCCGTCGCGGTGATGCACGGGCGCGAGACGCATCGGCCAGGTGCCCTGGGGGCGCTCGCCCAGGCGCGCCGCAACGAGTTCGCGGTCGCGACCGTGCTGTTCCTCGCGGCCGAGTTCGTCGAAGGTCCCGCGCGGTACGTGATCTGGATCGTCGCCTTCGCGGTCATCGTCCTGCCCGCGGTCGCGTACCGCTTCGGTCGCGTACGCGGTGAGGCACCCCTGCACGAGGAGCATCTCGTCGAGCGAATGGCCCTGCTCACGATCATCGCCTGCGGCGAGTCGTTCGTGAAGGTGTCGCTGCTCGCGTCCGACGGGAGCCTCGAGCAGCTCGACATCATCGTGCTCTGCACGCTCTTCGTCCTCGTGTTCTCCATATGGTGGTCGTACTTCGACGACATCCCCGACGCGGGGCTTCCGTCGAGCCTCCCCCGGATGCGCGGCTGGATCGTGGGGCACTTGTTCCTGCAGATCTTCATCGTCGGGGTCGCGGTCGGGTACGCCAAGCTGCTCCGCCTCGACCTGGGTCACAACGTCGACTTCGACAAGATGCTCATCACCGTCGGAACGCTGTTCGGGCTGTACGTCTCGCTCGCGCTCGTCGGGGCCTGCACGCGACGGGTCCCGGTCGGCCCCCTCCTCGCGTTCCGCCTCGGATCCGCGGCCGTGCTCGTCCCCATCGCCATCCTGATCTGGAAGGTCGACTGGGTCGACGTGGACGTGACCGCCATCCTCCTGGCCGTGTTCGCGCTGGCCCACGGCGCGATCTCGTCGGTGCTGCGCCGCTCGACCCACGTGCGACCCGCGTCGGAGGCCACGCATACGCTGTGACCATGGTGATGGAGCAGGCGAGCGTCCCGAAGGGCGGGCGCAGGTACCCTGCGGCCGAGCGAGCGCGACCGTGGTGATGGAGCTCGGCTACCGCGCCTTCGACGCCGACAACCACTACTACGAGGCGCTCGACGCCTTCACCCGCCACCTCGATCCCCGGCTCGGACCGCGGGTGATCCAGTGGTGCGACGTCAACGGCCGGAAGTACCACGTCATCGGGGGGCAGGTGAACCACGCCGTCACCAATCCCACCTTCGACCCGGTGGCGCCGGCCGGCGCGCTGTCCGAGTACTTCCGGGGCAACGCCTCGGGGAAGAGCGCCAAGGAGCTGCTGGGGCGGCCGGGGCCC
>DATBSK010000169.1:0-20340 GCA_036559825.1 Acidimicrobiia bacterium
GTTGCCCGAACCGTCGTTGACCGTGACCTTCTGGCGCCGCGCGGCGGTGTCGTAGTCGAGGGCGTACAGGCGCAGGTTCCCGTTGTACGGCGCCGAGAACGTCAGGTGAGCCTTGAGCTGGGTGGCGTGGTACCAGGTCGCGGCATGTCGCTGCGATGTGTTCGTCGGATCCTGCAACGCGCGTACGTCCGACGTGGTCGAACAGACCCAGCAGTACCGCGCCCCTTGATCGAGCGCGAACGTCGCGTTCGGCAGGACACCGAGATCACTCGCGCCGTTGTTCCACGCCCCCAGCACGTAGCCCTGCGACCCCGTCGTGTTCACCCAGTTGCCCTGGGGAACGGACGACCAGATCGGCGTACTCGACTTCTCGGTGGACCGCGGCCCTTCGGCGACCGCGTTGACCGCGGACACCTGGTAGTAGTACGTCGTCCCGACCGCGGCCGAGGTGTCGTCGTACGCGGTGACGTTGCCGGCCACCGTCGCGTATGCGGTCGAGCCCTCACCGCCGGCGCTCGTCCCCCGGTAGATCTTGTAGCTGGTGATCGCCGAGCCGCCGTCGTTCGGCGCCGTCCACGCGAGGTGGAGCCCTGCGCTCGGCGTCGTGATCGTCAGCGACGGTGCTGCGGGAGGGGTCGGCGGGACGAACACCGTGTAGTCGAGGAGGTTGGGGGTCCCTGCGGGGTTGCCGATGATGTGGCCCGTCGTCGCGGCGCCCGTGATCGCAGCCGCGACCTGGGACGACGACGGGCACGTCGGCGAGCAGTTCTGGGCGAGGTACAGCGCCGCGGTCCCGGCCACGTGGGGCGTCGCCATCGACGTACCGCTGAGGGTGCAGGACGTCAGCCCCGCACAGGACGAGACAGTCGAGCTGCCGCTCCAATCGGAAACGATGTTCACGCCAGGACCGTAGAGATCGACGCACGAGCCGTAGTTCGAGAAGCTGGCTTTGGCGTCGTTGATGTCCGACGCGGCCACGGTGAGCGCCGACGGTTCGCTCGACGGTGACGCACCGCAGGCATCGCCGTTGCTATTGCCGGCGGCGACGGCGAACGTCACGCCCGAGGCCACCGCGCTCGCGACCGCCTGGTTGATGCTCGTGCTCACCGAACCTTGGTTGGTGCCGAGGCTCATGTTCGCGACCGCGGGCTTGATCGCGTTGTTCTTCACCCAGTCGATGCCGGAGATCACCTGTGCGCTGCTGCCGCTGCCCTGGCAGTCGAGCACGCGCACGGCGACGAGCTGCACGCCCTTGGCCACTCCGTAGGTGCTCCCACCGATGGTGCCGGAGACGTGGGTGCCGTGCCCGTTGCAGTCGCCGCCGGAACCCGTTCCGCCGACGTAGTCGACCCCGTAGGTCGCGCGCCCACCGAAGTCGCTGTGCGTCGTCAGCATGCCGGTGTCGATGACGTAGGCGTGCACGTTGGAGGCGGTCGTCGCGTACGTGTACGTGCTGTCGAGCGGGAGGTCGCGCTCGTCGATGCGGTCGATACCCCAGGGTGGGCTCGACTGAGTGTCCACCGCGTGCACGACGACGTCGGGCTCCACCCGCTTCACCGCGGGGTCCTCCGACATCGCCTCGGCGTCGTCCGCCGACATCTCGGCCGAGAAGCCCTTGAGGGCGTACTTGTAGACGTGATCGGCCTTGGCGTCGTACTTCGCCTCGAGCTCGTCCGTCTTCTCCGGGACCTTGCTCTTGTCCTTGGTGGTGAGCGTGACGATGTAGTGGTCCGGGATGACATCGCCGGCGGCCGGCTCGCTGGGCGGCGGGGCTCCGTCGGTCTGGGCGCCGGCGGGCGGGACCAGCGCGACCATGCCGGCCACCACGCCGACCGTGGTCGCCACGACCGCAGCACGGAAGATGCGTCGCCTCACCTGCACCAACCTGACCGGAGCACGCCACATGGTAACGGCACCGTTTCCGGGCGCCATCGCAGGCGCACGAGACGGGCGAACGTCACTCCTTGACTGTCGGCACCAGCGGCGGCCCGGTTGAGACTCCCTCGGCGGGCTCGGCACCGTCGTCCCCCGGCGAGGGGCCTGCCTCCGTGGCCGATCGGCGTCGCCTCCCGAGGCTCCGGGCCGAGACCCAGACGACGACGGCGAGAAGAGCGATCGCGGCGCCGATCGCCGCGACGCGGCCGCCCTGCACCGCGCCGGTCGTCGGCCGGCCGATGTGGACCGTGATCGGGCCCTTCGGTCGAGCCGCGGGGCGCCGGAGGAGCAGGAACCCGGAGTCGGTCCGCCCGACGACGTCGAGCCCGTCGACGTGGACGAGGTACGGCCCCGCCGCCAGGTTCGTCAGGATCGGTCCGCTCCCCGAGTGCGGGTTCTTGACCTCGGTGAGCGCGCCATCGCGTGCTCGTTCGACGTCGAAGTGGATCTGGCGCTTGAAGCCGCGTGGCGCGTCGAGCACCGGCGTGTCGGGCGAGTCGTCGCGATAGACGCCTCCGTCGTACCAGCTGCGCGGCACCCGAGGCCCCGGAGCGAGCACCTCGCTGCGGTCCTTGAGGAGCACCACCGGGTTCCACACCTGCCAGATCGCGAGCGCGCTGCTGACCACCATCAGCAACCCGAGCGAGACGACGAGCGGTCGCACGACGTTCGTCGGCGCCTTGCCGAGCTCGCACAACGCCACGATGACCAGGCCGGTTGCGGCGAAGATGACGTACGTCTCGAGCCGGTAGCCGAACTGCGCGTTGCGCAGGAGCTTCGGCAGCCAGTGCCACGGCTCCGTCGTCGCGACGAGCACTGCGAACGGAACGGCCACGACCGCCAGGCCCCACGTCATGCGGCGCTGGAAGCGCGTGGCGCGGGCGCGCAGCACGACGAAGGCGGCGACGATCCAGACGAAGGCGAGCACGGGGAGCTGGAGGTAGATCGCGCTGCCGATCTTGTTCTCGAGCTCCGGGTACGAGACGCGCCCGGGGTGGAAGAGCACATCGAGCGCCGAGAGGAAGCGCTGCGTCCCGAACGCGAAGGGCTCGGAGCCGACCCCGAAGCGCGTTCTGTTCGCGTACCAGACGTCGGGCAGCAGGAACCAGAGGTTGATGCCGACACAGAGCACGGCCACGCCGACCAGCGCGAGCCCTCGACGGATCTCGAGCGGTGTCGGCCGGCGCCAGGCCGCGATCGCCACGACTGCGGCGATCGGGGCGAGGAACACGACGCCGTAGAGCAGTGTGATGTTGTGGCTGCCCGAGAACACGATCGTCGAGCCCGCGAAGGCGAGGAGCGGTAACGGCGTCCAGCGCGCGCGGAGGAGGTGGAGACCGGACGCCACGAGCAACGGGATGACGGCGACGGCGACGAACTCGGGCCACGCACCGCGGCCGTACGTGTTCGTGACGAAGTACGCCGACGTGACGAGGAAGAGCCCGGGGATCTGTGCGCGCCAGCCGCGCAGACCGCACTGCATCGACAGCCACGTCGTGCCTCCGTAGGCGGCCGCGAACGCTGCGGCCCAGGACGCGACGTAGGCGACGGTCGTGTCCCCGAGCAGCAACGCGAAGACGGCGGTGAGGGCGTACAGCGTGCCGCCGTAGAAGGCGAAGTGCGGGTAGAAGACGCCGAGGTGGGACGCGTGGATGTAGAGGGTCGGGCCCGTCGCATCGATCGCCTTCGCCTGCTGGTCGACGAGCCAGAGGTGGTTGGTCCAGTCGGGCATGAACCCGTCGTTCGTCACTACCATCGGCGCGAGGAACGCGCCGAGCGCGACGACCGGAATGAGCCACGGTGCCCAAGTGCGCGCGGCGGCGCGGCGGTCGGCGCGAACGCTCATGACGTGTCCACCGCCGACTCCCGCACGGAGCCATGATGCCCAAGCCGACGAGCTGGCCGAAGGTCGTGCCGCCGCTCAGCGACGAGGACCAGGTGCTCCACGACGACTTCGTCCGCTACTGGCACGAGGTGCTGCCGCGGCGGTACGGCCTGATCGAGCGGTTCAACCACCGGTACCCACTGCGGTCCAAGCCGCGGGACGCCGTCGGGTCGCTGCGAACGCTCGAGCTGGGGGCAGGGCTCGGCGAGCACCTCGAGTACGAGGACCTCACCGACCAGCAGTACACGTGCGTCGAGATCCGAGCGAACCAAGCTGCGACGATCGAGGCGCGCTTCCCCGGCGTCGAGGTGATCGTCGCCGACTGCCAGCAGCAGCTGCCGTTCGACGAAGCCTCCTTCGACCGCATCATCGCAGTGCACGTCCTGGAGCATCTCCCCGACCTTCCGTCGGCGCTCGACGAGTGCCACCGACTGCTGCGGCAGGGCGGCGTGCTCGGCATCGTGATCCCGTGCGACCCGGGTCTGGCATACGGGGTCGCGCGGCGGCTGTCGGCCCAACGCATCTTCGAGCGTCGGTACGGGCGGCCGTACGGCCCCTTCATCCGTCGCGAGCACATCAACAGCCCCCGAGAGATCGTCGACCTCGTCCGCGAGCGGTTCCACATCGTGCACCGGCGTCGCTTCCCGTGGCGGGTCCCGCCGCTCGCCGCGAACCTCGTGCTCGGATTCACCGCGACCAAGTGACGTCGGGCCTCAGTCGGCGCTGACGTCGTCGCGCGCGAGGAAGAGGTCGGCGTCGATCCGGCGCATCCGATAGCGCGATGGCGTCGAGATCGTCTCGAGGTCGCGCCGGAGCTCGTCCACCCGGTTCCATCGGGCGCTGAGCAATCGCCCGGTGAGCGGCCGCGCCTCGTCGCTCAGGAGGAAGTCGATCAGCTCGAAGACCTCGGGCTCGACCGCATCCTCGCGCTGATCGGCGTACATGGCGTGCGCCGTCTCGAAGAGCGCGCCACCAGACGCCTCGCGGCCTGCTTCGAGGACCGGGCGCATGAGCTCCGTGGCGAGGGGCCCCGGGGAGAACGCGTTGACCCGGACACCCTGCGGCTCGAGCTCGGCTGCCGTGGACTCCGTGAGCACCGCGATCGCGCCCTTCGAGGCGACGTAGGCATCGATGAAGGACTGCACGCCATCACCCCCGACCCCTCCGCCCAACACGTTGAGGACGACGCCGTCACCACGCTCGATCATCTGCGGCACGAACGCGCGCATCGCGTGGACGACCCCGAGGACGTTGACGGTGACGGCATCGCTCCACGCCTGCACGTCGACCGCGTCGATCCGGCCGACCGGGCCGAGCACGCCGGCATTGGTGACGAGCGCATGGGCGTGCCCGATCTCGGTGCGGCTCGACTCGGCGAACGCCGCCATCGCCGCCGCGTCCCCGACGTCCGCAGGGACGGCGTGCACCCCGACGCCGTGCCGAGCGCGCAGGTCCTCGGCGACGGCATGCAGCGCGCGCGCGTCACGGGCGCAGAGCGCGAGTGACACCCCGCGTCCCGCGAGGTGCGTGGCGATCGCGCGACCGAGGCCGCGGCTGGCGCCGGTGACCACGCAGACGCCCCCGGAGACGCTCACCGCGTGCGTCCGACCGTCCGGTACACGACGCGCGGGTCTTCGGTCGCGAGGTCGCGACGCAACCCGGCGGCATCGACGACGAGCGCGGGTGCGGCCATGGCCTCGACCAGGTGGTCACGTGCGAGCTCGGCGTACTCGGGCCACGGTGTCGCGATGACCACGACGCGCGCGTCCCGCACCGCGTCCTCCGCGGTCGCGACCCGGGTCACCGCCAGGTCGGCCGGGAGCTCGCGCGCCGCCGGGTCGTGGACCCGAACCGCGGCACCCCGCGAGGCGAGCGTCCGGCACAGCTCGACCGACGCGGACCGACGCAGCGTGTCGGTGCCCGGCTTGTAGGTGAGCCCGAGCACGGCGATGCCGATCCCCTGGAGATCCCCGAGCTCGTCCGCGATGACCTGCTCGGCCCACGTCATGTGCAACGCGTTGCTCCCGGCGACGCCGTCGAGCAGCGGCGTCGACATCCCGTGCTCGGCGCCGAGCTCACGGAGGTATGCGAGATCCCTCGCCAGGGTGCCGCCGGCGAACGCCGCGCCGGCGTGGACGTACGCACGGGCGCCGATGCGCGGATCGGAGCGCAACGCCTGCTCGACCTCGTCGGCGCGTGCCCCGGTCTGCTCACAGAGCCGCGCTACCTCGTTGGTGTAGGCGACGGACGTCGCGAGCCACGCGTTCAGCGCGTGCTTCGACATCTCGGCCGACTCCGGCGTCGTCCAGACGATCTCGGCGTCGAGCGCATCGAGCAGTGCAGCGACGCGGTCCCGATCCCGGGCACCACGGACCCCGACGACCACGCGCGGCGGATGGAGGAAGGCGTCGAGCGCGCGGCCGAGCTGCAGGTTCTCGGGCACACAGGCGACACCGATGTCGGTGCTCGGGCGCAGCGCGGCGACGCGTGACTCGACTCGACGAGCAGACCCGACCGGCAGCTGCGACGACACGATGAGCGTCGCGTCGTGGGCGAGCAGCGGGATGAGCCGATCGATCTCCGCGATGACGGGCGCGCTGTCCGCGTGGTCGTCGTCATCGACCGGCGTGTCGAACGTCACCCAGACGACGGCTGCGTCCTCGAGGGCCGCGGACCGATCCGACGTGAATCGCAGGCGCCCGGCCGCAGCCATCCGCTCGACGAGCTCGGCGAGTCCGGGCTCGGCGACGGGGGGACGCCCCGCGGCCAGGTCCGACACCGTTGTGTCGTCGGGATCGAAGCCGACCACGTCCGTGCCGAGCGACGCGAGGCACGCGCTGGTCACGCTGCCGAGGTGCCAGAGGCCCACGACCGCGACCCGTTCCGGTGCCGGCGTGGTCATGCTCCGCGTCGTGGGCGTGCCTCGCACATCAACGACGTCCCGATCGGCAGCGCGACCCGCCGCTCGAAGCCGCACACGGCCTGCACGAGGCGCGCGCCGAACCCTCCGTCCGCCGTGTGCTCCAACGGGTACGGGCGCCGTCGCCAGCGCGAGTAGTAGAGCGTGAGCGGGATGAACGCGAATCCGAACGCCCGGAGTCGAACGATCTCGAAGGAGGGCTCGAGGGCGCGTCGCAACGTCTGGCGGGTGTAGCGGCGGAAGTGCCCCAGCATCTCGTCGTGCAAGCCGAAGAGCGATGGCATCGCCGGAACACTGATGACCACCCGTCCGTCCGGTGCGACGATCCGCCGGAGCTGGCCCACCGCGGCATCCTCGTCGTCGAGGTGCTCGAGGACGTCGTGCATCACGACGGCGCTCGACGTGTCGTCGGTCGGGATGTCGTGGAGGCCGACCGGCTCGACCGTGCAGTCGTGGGACGGCAGGTGCTGGAGCGCCAGCTGGTAGGCAGCGGGATCGGGCTCGTAGCCGGCGACGACGAAGCCGGCATCGACCGCCATCTCGTTGAAGACCCCGCTCCCGCAGCCCACGTTCGCGAGCGTCGATCCGACGGGGAGCTCCCGGAGCCAGTCGATCGTCATCCGGTACTTCGTGCGCGCGTAGAGATCGATGTCGCGCAACCCGTGATCACGGGCCGCGTAGTCCTCGTTCACCTGCCCGAGTATCCGTGGACCGGAGCGTCGCGACCGACGAACCCCTCCGCGACGTCGACGATGTAGCGCGGGCGGCGCTTGACCTCGTCGTAGATGCGCCCGATGTACTGGCCGATGATGCCGAGCGAGATCAGCTGGATCCCGCCGACGAACAGCACGAGACCGACGATCGTGGGATTCCCGACCGGGAACGGCTCGTCGATGACCTGGGCGACGATGTACGCGATGGCGAGCACGAATGCGGCGACCGCTGCGACGAACCCGACCATGGTCGCGATGCTCAGCAGCGCGGTCGAGAACGCGACGAGCCCGTTGAGCCCGATGCGCACCGACCCGAAGAAGCGGTTGTAGTTCCCCCGGCCGGCATGACGGGGAGGGCGGTCGAAGACGACCGACTCCTGCCGGAAGCCGACGAGCGCGACCATGCCGCGCAGGAAGCCGTGGGTCTCGGGGAAGCGCATGAGCGCGTCGACGACGCGTCGATCCATCAGCCGGAAGTCGCCCGTGTCGCGCGGGATGGGCACCTCGCTGAACCGATCGATCACGCGGTATCCGATCTGCGAGATCGCCTTCTTGACCCGGGTCTCGCCTGCGCGCTTCCGGCGCCGCGCGTAGACGACCTCCGCGCCCTCACGCCAACGATCGAGCATCTCGGGGACGAGCTCGGGCGGGTCTTGCAGGTCGACGTCCATGACCACGACGCTCCGGCCAGAGGCGTACTCGATGCCGGCGAGCGTCGCCGTCGGCTGACCGAATCGACGCGAGAACACGAGCAGCTTCACGCTCGGGTGCTCGGCGCGTGCCTTGCGGATGGCCTCTTCGGTGTCGTCGGGTCCCGGATCGACGGCGAAGATCACCTCGTGGCCGGTCGTGTGCTCCTCGAGGACGGGGAGGAGGTGTTCGAGGAAGGGCGCGATGCTCTCGGCCTCTCGGTACACAGGCACGACGACCGAGACTTCGGGAACCGCGGGCAAGCGCCGTATGCTATCGACGCCGGCAAGCAGCGTGTCGTGCCGAGGTGGGAGCGGGCCGTGGCATTCGACTTCAGATCGCTCCGCGTGAAGCTGTTCGCGGACGGCGCCGACGTGTCCGCGATCGAGGAGCTCGCCGCGGACGAGCGCATCTGCGGGTTCACGACGAACCCGACGCTGATGCGCAAGGCCGGCGTCGCCGACTACGAGGCGTTCGCGCGCAAGGTCGTCACGATCGTCGACGGCCGGCCGGTGTCGTTCGAGGTCTTCGCCGACGACTTCGCCGGCATGGAACGCCAGGCGCGGCTGCTCGCCTCACTCGGTGGCAACGTCCACGTGAAGATCCCCGTCACCGACCCGAGCGGTCGATCGTCGGCCGACCTCTTGCGCGCGCTCGGCGCGGAGGGCGTGCACCTGAACGTGACCGCGATCATGACCGTCGCGCAGGTCGAGACGGTCACCCGTGCGCTCGAGAACGCCCCGTCCGCGATCGTGTCGCTCTTCGCGGGTCGCGTCGCCGACACCGGGCGCGACCCGGTGCCGATCATGGTCGACGCGCTCGCAGTGCTCGAGGGCTCACCGAACCTTGAGCTGCTGTGGGCCAGCCCGCGCGAGGTGCTCAACGTCGTGCAGGCGCACGAGATCGGCTGCGACATCATCACGCTCACGCCCGACCTGGTGGCGAAGCTCGATCTCCTCGGTCACGATCTCGACGACTACTCGCTCGACACCGTGCAGATGTTCCATCGCGACGCCGCCGCCGCGGGGTACGACTTCTAGATCCTCGGGGCGAGGATCGCGGCGACTGCCGCCGCGAGGTCGGGTGCGTGCGAGTCCGGGTCGAGTCCGCGGGGTGCATCGCCGCTGCTCGTTCGATCCCACGACCACGGCCGGTCGATGAGGATCGGCGTCACGCCGGCCGCCCGGGCCGCCGCCACGTCGACCCATCGGTCGCCGATGAGCCAGCTGCGTCCCAGATCGACGGAGTGATCGGTGGCTGCGGTCAGCAGCATGCCGGGCGCCGGCTTGCGGCACGAGCAGCCGTCTCCGGTGTCGTGCGGACAGCAGTACACCGCGTCGATCGGGAGCCTCGACTCGAGCTCGGCGTGGATCCTCTCCACCGCGCTCGCGGAGATCACCCCCCGAGCGATCTCCGGTTGGTTCGTGACGACGATCACGAGATACCCGGCATCGCGGACTGCCGTCAGCAGGCGCGCGGCATCGGCAACGACCTCGAGCTCGTCGACGGTCCGCGGTGACCGCGGTACGCCGTCGACCGTGACCACCTCGTTGATGACGCCGTCACGGTCGAGGAACACGGCGGGCCGAGCATTGCTCATGCGAGCCCGATGCGCTCGAGGAGCCGGCTGCGCTGCGCCCACTCGTCGGTCTCGCGCCACGACCGCTCGGTGCCGATGTCGTGGAAGCGCTCGGTGACGGCGAACGCGCCGAGGCGACGGCGCGCCACCGCGGCCTGGATCGGCTGCATGAGGTCGAATGCCGACCCGGCGGTGAACCCTTCGAAGGCGGCCTGCCGCATGACGAGCAATCCGTAGTCGATCCACTCCAACGCGCCCGAGCCCGCATCCTTGTCGTACCTGACGACGAGGTCGTCGTCGACGGCGACGTTGCTGCGCGCCCACCGATCGCGGTTCTCGAGGACGGTCATGACGCCGTCCTGGCCGTCGCCGAGCGTCGCCTCGACGTCCGCCATCGGTGCGTCGACGAGGGTGTCCCCGTAGGTGATCCAGAAGGTCTCCGGCAGGTGCTCGCGCACGGCCGCGATCGCTCCACCCGTGCCGAGGAGCTCGGGGCCGTCGTCGTACCACGCGATCTCGAGGTCACGGATTCGCAGACCTCGGAGGTGGCCCTCGAGCACGTTTCGGCCGTGCCCGGTCAGCAGGATGGCGACGTGTGCACCGGCGGTCGCGAGCTGCGCGAGCTTCACGTCGATGAACGCGTGTCCGGCGACGGGGAGGAGCGCCTTGGGCTGGCCTGCGCCGGTGAGATGGGCGACTCGAGAACCCAGGCCGCCGGCGAGGACGACGACCGTTCGCATCAGCGCACCAACGTGACCGATCCGTCGTCGTCGAAGCCGAACCGCAGCTCCTCGAGCCCGTGCGTCCGCATGACGGTGCGGAGCTCGCTCTTGTGCTCCGCGTAGAAGAGGAGGAAGCCGCCGCCGCCGGCGCCGACGAGCTTCCCACCGTCGGCGCCGGCGGCGATGCCGTCGCACAGCCAGCGGTCGACCTGCGCGTGCAGGTCGGTGCGCGCGCGGGCGTACTTCTCTCGCCACTGCTCGGTCATGAGCTCGGCAAATCGGTGCAGGTCGCCCGCCTCGAGCGCGTGCAGGCTCTCGAAGCCGAGCGCGCGCACACCGCTGAGGTTCTCGCGCGTCGATGCGTCGAGCGTGATGCCCGCGCCCTGCGTGCTCAGCTCGTCGGACGCCGATCGGCGGACGCCGGTGAAGAAGAGGACGAGGTTCTCCTCGAGTCGGTGGCGGGCGTCGTCGGGCACCTTCACCGGGTTGGCGTCGACCGTGCCGTCGGGATGGAACTCGAACGCCGTCAGGCCCCCGACCGCGGCGATGTACGGATCCTGCTTGCCGACCGGGGCTCCGAGTTGTTCGATCTCGATGCGGCACGCCAGGTCGGCGAGGTCGTGCGCGGTCACCTGCCGGCGCTGGTACGTGAGGAGCGCACGCAGCAGCCCGACGGTGAAAGCGCCCGACGACCCCAGCCCGGTGCCCGCGGGGACGTCGGCCATGGCCGAGATCTCGACGCCCTCGTGCACGCCGGTCACCAGCAGCGCCTCGCGCAGCAGTGGATGCTCGACGGCGGCGGGATCATCGGATCGCTCGGTCTGCGAGTACTTCAGCAGCAGGTCGCCGTCGAAGTTCCGGTTCAGCGCGATGTACACGTGCCGGTCGATCGCGGCGGCGATGAGGAAGCCCCCACCGCAGTCCCGGTAGAACGCGGGCAGGTCGGTTCCACCCCCACCGAGCGAGATGCGCAACGGCGTGCGCGTGATGATCACGGCCGTCGAGCCTGGTCGACCACGGTCAGCACGGCGAGTCCGTCGTCGAGCCGGGCGCCCAGCGACGGCCTGCCGGCGATCTCGCCGAGGACGTCCTCGAGCTCTGCGGCCCACGAACGGTCCGGGCAGTCGTACACCTGCTCGGTCGTGTCGGGCGGCCCGAGCTCGGGTCGCATCGCGTGCACCACGAGCCGCTCGGGGCCGTAGGAGCCGCCGAGGCCGATGACATCGAGGCGCGCGTCGCGCATGGCGATCTCCACCGCGAAGAGGTTCTTCCACTCGGTCCACGACGCGTGGAGCCACGCGAAGCCGCCGTCGCGGATCCGCAGGGCCAGATACGCGTTGTCCTCGACCTCCATGTCCCAGAAGTCGGTGCGCAGCTCGGCGAACTCGAGCTCGACGTCGCCGGCGAAGAACCGCACCAGGTCGACGAGGTGACTGCCCTGGTCGAGGAGCTCACCGCCACCACGCGACGCGTCGGCGCGCCACTCCGACTCGTAGCCGAGGCGTCCGCCGTGTCCGTACCGCGCGCGAAGCGACATCAGCGGGCCGAACGACCCACTCGTGACGAGCCGGCGCGCCTCCAGGACGGCGGGGTGGAAGCGATGGTTGTACCCGATGCGGACCACACGTTCGGATCGCCGCGCGGCTTCGGTCACCTCGGTGAGCTGGACGTGGTCGCACGCCCCGGGCTTCTCGATCAGCACGTGGCAGCCCGCGTCGAGCGCGGCGATCGCGCTCCCGGCGAGCCCGTCATGGGTCGTCGCGACGATCGCGAGCTCGGCGCCGTCGGCCGCGCACGCGCTGCTGACATCCGTGAAGATCGGTGGTGCGTCCCGGAGCGCGGCTGCGAGCTCCGCGGCTCGTGCGTCGTCGGTGTCGACGAGTCCGACGACGGGCACGGAGAGCTCCTCGAGCGCGACGGCGCGCTTCTGCCCGACGAGCCCACATCCGATCACGACCGCGCCGGTCACCGGTGCGTGCGTCATCGTCACCGGCCGGCGGTCGCCGCGTGGTCGGGCACGTCCAGCAACCAGTCCTGGTCCACGAGCCAGTCGACGGTCGCCTCGACCGCCTCGCGGATCGAGAACCGCGGCGACCACCCCGTGGCGAGGATCCGGTCGATGGCGAGGTGGATGTGCGGGTTGTCGCCCACCCAGCCCCGGCGCCCGCCCGTGAGCTCCAGCTGCGGCTCGACACCCAGACGCTCACAGATCCAGCCGATGGACTCCCGGACCGTGCAGGTGTCGTCGACCCCGAGGTTGAACACTCCCGCGGCGTCCTCACTCGACACGAGCCGGCTCACCGCCGCCACGCAGTCGTCGACGTGCAGGTAGCTCTTCCGCTGGGTCCCGTCACCCAGCACGCGCAATCGGTCGGGGTCGCGGCGCAGGCTCCGGACGAAGTCGATGACATGGCCGTGCGTGTAGTGAGGGCCGAGGACGGAGACGAAGCGCACGATGATCCCCCGGAGCCCGGTCTTCTCGGCGTAGGCCTGGATGAAGGCCTCGACCGACACCTTGGATGCCGCATAGAGAGAGGTCTGCACCGGGAACGGGGCGTCCTCGGGCGTCGGGATCACGGCCGCCTCGCCGTACACCGATCCGGTCGACGTGAACAGGAGCGTCGGCACTC
The DNA here is from genome assembly GCA_036559825.1 of Acidimicrobiia bacterium. Classification (GTDB taxonomy): domain Bacteria; phylum Actinomycetota; class Acidimicrobiia; order IMCC26256; family PALSA-555; genus DATBSK01. Next base: position 13,075 of record DATBSK010000169.1, read on the forward strand.
CGGCCGCGCGCACGGCTTCGAGGACCCGGTGGCTCACGATCACGTTCTGCTCGAGGTCGCGGTCGGGCTCGTCCCATCCGTAGCGAAGGTCCGCGTTCGCGGCGAGGTGCGCGACTGCGTCGGCGCCTTCGAAGAGCCGCGCGAGCTCGGCTCCGCCGTGCAACAGGTCGAGCTCGACGATCTCGAACTCCGCACGGGACGTCAGCCGCTCGACGAAGCGTCGATGACCCGTCGAGAAGTTGTCGAGGCACGTGACGCGACAGCCGTCGTCGAGCAGCTGCCGACACAGGTTCGATCCGATGAACCCGGCTCCACCCGTGACGACGACTCGCACTGTGTTCCCGCTACGAGTCGGAGCCCGAGGACTCCCACGTGGGTCGGCGTGCGGCGACGAGGGGATGCGTGACGAGGAGGTGCCACAGCAGCGCCTGGATGCCTTCGGTCTGGGGCGTGACGTGCGCCGGGTCGCGAGTCGGCACGACGACGACGGCCTTCGCGCACTGCGCGAGCGCACCGCCGTCGCGCCCGGCGATCCCGACGATCGCGGCACCCGCCTGACGCGCGACGTCCATCGCGCGGAGGAGGTTGATGCTGAGCCCCGTCCTCTCGTCGCCGCCCCCGACGGAGAACACGAAGAGCGTGTCGTCGGGCCCGATCCGCGACGCTCGCAACCAATCGGCGTAGGCCCCCTCCCAGCCGGCGTCGTTGACCCGCGCCGTCAGCTCGGAGACGTTGTCGGAGACGCAGTACGCCTCGAGTCCGGCGAGGATGCGGAAGTCGCACGCGGCGTGGGAGGCGTGCCCGGCTCCGCCGCCCGAGCCCGCGAGGAAGAGACGCCCGCCTCGCTCGCGGGTCGTGGCGAGCACCTCGGCGATCGCGTTCAGGGACGAATCGTCGATCGCGCTGAGGATGTCGATCGACTCGTCGAGGAACGCGCGGGAAAACCCTTCTGTCTCCTGCACTCGCGCGTGTCCTTCTCCTCGTGTCGGCTCTCAGGAGCGTAGCCCGAAGGCCGCGGAACGCTTCGAGGACAGCGCGCGCCCCGCCACGAGGAGCGCGCTCAATAGTCTGCGGCAGCATGACGACCGCGCGTGTCGCGCTCGAGTGCGCAGCGTTGGCCGCCTTGCTGTACGCGGTGTGCTTCGTCGTCGGCTGGTGGCTCTGGCGGCTGTGCGCGACGCGCATCCGATCCGTCTCGGTGTGGACCGGCGCGCCGATCGCAGGCCTCGCCATCTCGATGACCGTGGCCTACTACTGGGCGTCCCACGGCGGCCTCGACGTGATCGCGCCCTGGATCGTGATCGGAGCGCTCGTCGTGGACGGCGCCGTGCTCTTCCGGTCGCGTCGTGAGCTGCGAATCGGTGTGAGCTCGCTGCGCAGGGCGGTGTGGCCCGCCCTGGTCGCGGCGACGGCGACGCTGCTCTTCTCGTGGAACCACATCGACACCTTTCGCATCGGGCGTCTGAGCACCGGCTCCTTGTTCCTCGCTGATCTGGCGAACTTCTCGATCATCGGCGACCTCCTCGCACGTCGTGGGTTCGGGAGCCCAGGCAGCATCGTCGGGTTCGACGTCGGCTCATTGGCGGCGGTCACTCCCGGGAGCAGCATGTTCCTGGGCCTGGCGAGCTCGTGGACCGGCCGCCTCGCGTTCGAGGTCACGTTGCCGGTGGCGTTGCTGTGCGTCGTGCTCGTCGCGCTCAGCGCGCGTGATCTCGCTCGGCTCGTGCTCCCGTGGTCGCAGCTTCTTCCCGCGCTGATCGCCATCGCCGCGAGCGGCGCTTCGATCCTCGTGTACGCCGTCGCCCAGTTCGCGCTCTCACAGCTGCTGGTCATGTCGAGCGCGATCGCGCTGCTCGCCATCGTCGCCGAGACGGCGCTCTGGCAGACGAGCCGACCGAGCATCACTCGAAGCGCGAGCGTCGCGATCTGTCTCGCTCCGCTGGTGCTCGCGTACCCGCACATGGCCGTCCTGGGGCCACCGCTCCTGGTGGGCATCGCCCTCGCGGCCGCGATCGGTCGGTCATGGTGGACCCGAGCGGGCACGGCGCTGTCCGTTGCCGCCGGCGGCGTGGTCCTCGCGGCCCTCGTCCTCCCGCACGCGGCGCGGACCGCGATCGACCGGGTGGCACTCTTCGGCGGCGCCAGCGCCGGGTTCCCGTTGACCCTGCTCACTCCGATCGACCTGCTCGGGTTCCGGAGCACGTTCGTCGGGTACGCCGACGAGCCCAACGCGGTCGCCCTGTTCGTGCTGGAGTCGCTCGCGATCGCGGCGATCGCGACGTGTGTCGTCGTCGCCGCTCGCGGCAAGTCACGAGCCCGCGTCGCGCTCGGCGCGGCCGCCGCCGTCGGCGCGCTCGCCTCGTACGCCGCGGTGCTCGTCAGCAAGGGCGCCTCGTACACACAGTGGAAGTGGGCCTCGTTCTTCGTCCCGATCTTCGTCGTCGGCGTCGGATCGATGTTCTCGTGGGCATGCATGCTCGTCGCGCGTCACCGGTCCTCGGCGCGGCGCCGGCTCGCCCCTGGCATCGCCGTCGCGACTGCGGCGGCCGTCGTGGTCGGCGGAGCCGTCTTCGCGCACGAGGCGACGCAGAGGTTCGTCGGCGAGTCCGGTGGTCGCGCGGTGACGGTCGGCTGGAACCAGGTCGATCGAGACCTCATCACGATCGCCTCGGGCCCTGCGTACGACGGGGTGCGAGCCGTCAACGTCGAGGTCCCGGAGTACTGGGAGAGCCTGTGGGCGGCGAGCTTCCTCGCGCCGCGCCGCACCTACCTCTCGGGCGGCTTCGGTGTCGTGGCCGTGGCGCCCGGTGCACGCTGGACGCTCGAGCGAAACAATCTGCGCTTCGTCCACCCACCGCAGAGCGACGTCCGGGTCGTGAACGGCGCCTACCGTCTCGTGCGCGAGCGACCCGATCGCGTGAAGCAGGGAGCGCTGTGGGTGGTCGGGTCGTGTGACGGCCTGTACCGGTTCGACGGCACGCGATGGTTGGCGGTCGAGCGGACGCGCAAGACCGGTGGCTTCCGCCTCACGATGACCCCCGAGCCCGCGCGCCCGAGCACTCGGGCCCCGGTGATCGTCCACGCTCGGAGCGCGGTCGATGCGTTGCTCCTCGAGTTCCTGCCCCGAGATCGAGCGCGCTTCGTGACGGTGCACCGAGGCGTGCAGCTGTCGGGCCCTGACCGGCGGCTGGTGCCACATCGGGAGGTCACCGAGGGACGACCCTTCGATCTCGAACCAGGCCGGCCGATGGAGATCGACGTGGTGTTCGATCCGATCACCGGCGAGGAGCGCGTCACCCGCGGCGCCGAGACGCTCTTCGAGGCGCGGAACACCTTCTTGGTGCCTCCTCGCATGGGCAAGGTCCGTGTCGGATCGAACTCGAGTGCGCTCGCGCCGTCCGATAGAAAGTTCCCGGGGCAGCTCGAGGTTCTCGATACGACCACGCCGGTCTGCGACGACCTGCCTCAGGGAACGTGAGCGACGTCAGGCGGACGGTCGGCCGCGGAGGCGACCGTACAAGCGCCGGATCGGCCGCGTGAACCGGTAGAGCCGAGTGTTCAAGAGAGCGGCATGCTCTGCGGTGAGCTTGTCGACCTCGGCGCGGACCCGCGCCGCGTCGCGCGCGGCACCGCCGAGCGCATCGAGCGCTTGGGCCGTCAGTCGCTGCGCGGCTTCGAGATCGTCGCGGAGCTGCGACACCTGATCGAAGGCGATGTCGGCGCGGTCGGCTTCGCGTCGCGCGGTCGCCGTGACCTCTGTCAATTGGTGTGCCCAGAGGTATGGCGCGAAGTTGTCGAGCACGTGCGCCGGGACCGCCAGCGCGTCCAGCAAGTCCGGCTCCTCGGCCCGGGCATAGAAGCGGTTCAGACCGTCAAAGAGCGCGATTCGATACGAGTTATCGAGGAGTATCGATTCCCATTCGCGGTGCGTCGAGCGCGTGGTATTGGGCTCCGTCGCCTCGATGACCACGATCCGAGGCCGGAAGCTCGACCAGTCGGCGCCTTCGAGCACGGCGAGCTCGGAGCCCTCGACATCGATCTTCAGGAAGTCGACCGACTCCGGCGCGTGCTCGGCGACGATGTCGGCGAGTGTCGTGATCTCGATGTCGACGGGTTCGAAGGTCTGGCCTCCCGCTTCGTACCGCTCGGCGAGCTCCGCGACGAGCGTCGAAGACCCGCGATTCTCAGGTGGGCCGGTGAAGAGTGTCCCGTTACCGGGTTTCGCACCAACCGCGACATTGAGGTTCGTGTCACGCGGTCGGGCTTCGCAGAGCCGTTCATACTCGGCCCACAGGGGCTCGATGTTGATGCCACGCCAGCCGCGCTCGGCGAACGCCGCGGTGACGGAGTCGACCACGGGGTCTCCGGCGCCGACGTCGATCCAAAAGCCGCAACTGGCGTCAGGTCGGAGTGCGCGCGCCAGGACGACGTCCTCGTGGTTCTGCGCGTACGAGACGAAGGGATCGTTGCTCACGATGCCTTCAGCTCGATCTCGGTGAGCATGCCGAAGCGTTCGGCGAACCAGTTCGCGGCGCGCTGGACATCGGCGACGTCGATGATTCGGTCGCGCCCGCGCGTTCCCAGCTCCTGCGCCCGCTCCGGCGACTCGAACAGCTCTCGCATCGCGGCGGCAGCCGCGTCGAGGTCGGGCTCGGCCCAGAGCGCGTCCGGCGGGTAGGGCGCCGACTCGTGGCCGACCTCGACCAACGAGTAGGGCACGAGCACGGCGCAGTCATCGTCCATGAACTCGAGGTTTCCCGAGAATCCGGTCGCGATCGCTGGCGTGCCTGCAGCCATCGCCGTAGCGATCGTCAATCCGAGGCCCTCGCTGCGGTGCAGCGAGACGTAGCAGTCGATCAGAGAGAAGAGCGCGTGCATCGCGACGTCGTCGAGGTGCCGGTCCACGATGTGAATGTCGGGGCGACCGGCAGCCGTGATCTCGACCAGCGCGGCCTGATCGGGCGCGCTCTCGCTGTTGATCGTCTTCAGCATGAGCGCGGCGCCGTCGTCAGGTCCGAACGCCCGCCGGTACGCGTTGATGAGACCGAGCGGGTTCTTGCGGGACAGCACGCTGCGGTAGTCGAACACGAAGCCGAAGAGGAACCGATCGTGCAGTAGGCCGAGCTCGGTACGTGTCAGCAGTGGTGGGGCCCCGAAAGCTGCGATTGCGAGAGGATGCTTGAGAACCGGGCGGTCCGAGATGCCGCTGAGCGCTTCTCGAACGTGCTCGCTCGCGCACCAGATCTCGTCGACGAGGTCGTACGCCGGTCGCATGTGCTTCGGGAGCGCTCCGATCTCCCAGTACCAGACGCCGACGCGATGCCGGTCGCGCATCGCGTCGAACTCCGGGCTCTTGGCGAACTCGAGCAGTCCGTCTGCGTTCAGCGCGAGGACGCTGAGGTTGAACGGCGCGCCCGCCATCGCCGTCGGGTACGGATGACTGTGCTCGTGCTCCGGCGGGCGGAGCACCGTCGTCGCCATCGGGATTCCCGACGCGGTGATCATGCGCGCCATCATCCGGCCCGCGGACGCGACGCCGAACGCGCCGTCGACGTAGCCGACGAAGTTGACTCCCGGGAGCCCGCCAGGCACGGACCATGGTGGTGGACGAAGGTCGCGCGGGGTCAGCTCGTACATGCTGAGCGTCACGTCGACCCGTCCCGCGTCGACGAAAGCCTCGGCATCCTCGCCGAGAGGATCGGGGAACAGTCGCTGGTAGTGCGACTCGTCGCGCCAGACCGCGTGCAGGAACCGCGTGATCAGAGCGCCCGGTTCGGCGGGCTCGAGCAGCCACTCGGTGAAGCCCGCGCCGTCGTCGGGCTCGAATGCGTGCGGCGGCGGCTCGCTGCCGTCCTCCTCTGCGTCGACCACCGCGTCCCAGTACACGCGGCGAATCGTCTTCGTGAGCGCGAGCCCGCGGCGCGTGCGGCTCCACCCGTAGGGGAGCGGCGTGTCGCGACGTGGCTCGAAAGCCCGTACGCGTGCCGAGCGCTCGTGCAGGAGCCGGCGCAACGCCGGGTGCTCGGCGACCACGATTCGCTCCGGCTCGATCACGTGGCGCGACAGCCTCTCGGGTTTCCGGGCGTCGTGGCCGCTGTAGTGGAAGAACCGCAGCGGCGTCCCGTCGATCGTGTACGAGCCATCGTCGTGCACGTCCAGCACTCGCTCGTGCAGGTTCCAGTACGCGACGTTGCACGCGGGATCGCGGCACACCGCGTGCTCGTAGTAGATCGGCACGACGTCGACCCAACGCTGGTCGACGAAGTACCCGCGTGCGTGGTCCGACAACGAGTGGAGGTGCGTTCGCTCCCACCAGTAGTCGAGGAAGGGGCGAGCTCGGCCGTCGACGGCGATGAAGCCGAGGTTGAACTGACCGCTCGACACGATCGTTTCCTCGCGCACGTTCAGCCCGTCGCGGGGCATGGGCCGCATCACGTGCGGGGTGAGCACGATCTGATCGCGTTCGGCGAGCTCGAACAGATCGTCGATCGGGGCGAAGACCTCGATGTCGGGGTCGAGGTACATGACGCAGCCCGCGCCGCGGTCGAGGAGGTGTCGCAGCAGGAGCGGCTTGAGCGCCGTCGAGAGCTCGGTCACGTCGTAGTAGGTGGCCATCCGGAGGAAGGCGTCGCGATCGATGGGCAGCGCGTCGGGGCCCAGCACCTCGCACGGGTAGTCGGGGTAGGCGTCGCCGGGTCGGGCATCCACGTACAGGACGGTGATCGGCACGTCGGGATGGTGTGCCGCGAACGACTGCACGAGCAGCAGCGTCGACGCTTCGTAGTTGCGGGCGGCGATGGTGCAGAGCCGGCGCGGCTCGCTCGTGTTCTGCACCGCCGTCATGACCGTCCTTCGATGAGTGGCCCGCTCTCGTACCACGCTAGGGGATCGGTGCCAGACTCGTTCCTGATGACGGCGGTCCTGGTCACGCTGGCGTCCGTCGTCGGCGTGCTCCTCGTGCTCCTGATCGTCGAGCGGCGACGCAGCCCTGCACCCGCGCACGCAGTGCATGTCGCGCCTGACCTCTCGGCGGTGGACGGCTCGCACGCGGCCGTCCTCGTGTTCCTCACGAGCACGTGCACGACCTGTGGCGCGCTGTGGGCGAAGCTCGCGAGCAGCCGAGGGGACCTGCCGAGCAGGGCGCGCGTCGTGGTCGTGACGAAGGGCGAGGAGTCGGAGGATCCCCGTCGCGTCCGCCGGCTCGCGCCCCGCGGCATGGACGTCGTGATGTCGACCGCGGCCTGGGACCGCTACCGGGTCGCGACC
>DATBSK010000170.1:0-19755 GCA_036559825.1 Acidimicrobiia bacterium
CGACGAGCACGGAGGCAAGAGCTGCGCCGGCGTCGGCCACGGCGTCACGGTACGCGAGCGCGGACGGGACGCGGGCATGCAGGCGCGAAGTCGGAGCGAAATCCAAGCATGATGCGGCAGGATCTCGGCGTCCTCGACCACAGCACCGGATCGGACGATGACCCTTCGCCTCCGCCTCGTGATCGCACTGGTGCTCCTGGTGACGGTCGGGCTCGCCGTCTTCGGTGTGGCGACGTACTCGCTGTACTCGTCGGCCGAGTACGAGCGGCTCGACGATCAGGTGCGGGCATCCGTGCCGATCGTGACTGCGGAGCTGCTCGAGCAAGCCGGCCTGTCACGCGGCCGCGGGCCTCTGGACGGGCCCGGCGGACCCGAGGGGCCGGGCGGTCCGGCGCCTCCGGTCGTCGTGCCACCCGGCACCTACGCGGAGCTGCGCGACGCGGAGGGCGCAGCGCTCGGCAGCGTGCAGCTCGCCGACACGTCCGTGCGCCCCGACCTCCCCGCGACGCTCCGGCCGCCGCGGCGCGGCGGGAGGCTCTTCACGACGGGCTCGGCGGGCGCCGACGGGGAGGAGTGGCGGGTCTCGGTGAGCCCGATCAACCGCCCGATCGGGGGATCCGTCGTCGTCGCGATCCCGACGACCCAGGTCGACGAGTCGCTCGACGAGCTCGTGCTCATCGAGGTCGTCGCCGCGGCCGTGCTCCTCGCGCTGATTGCCGTCGGCTCGTGGCTCGTGCTCCGTCGCGGGCTCCGCCCGCTCGAGCAGATGGCGACCTCGGCGCGGTCGATCACGGCGGGCGACCTGTCGCAGCGCGTCGCTGCGGCGGACGACCGCAGCGAGGTGGGCCAGCTGGGCCTCGCGCTCAACACCATGCTCGGCGATCTCGAGCAGAGCTTCGACGAACGCGCCGCGACCGAGCAGCGGCTCCGGCAGTTCCTCTCCGACGCCTCGCACGAGCTGCGCACGCCGCTCACGTCGATCCAGGGGTTCGCCGAGCTGTTCCGGCTCGGGGCCGACCAGGATCCGGCGAAGCTGGCGATCAGCCTCCGCCGCATCGAGGAGGAGTCGGCCCGCATGAAGACGCTGGTCGACGACCTGCTGCTGCTCGCGCGTCTCGACGAGACCCGTGCGCCCGAACGTGTCGCGGTCGACCTCTCGGTCATCGCGGCCGATGCGTGCCGTGACGCCGTCACCCTGCAGCCCGACCGCCCGGTGACGCTCGACGCGCCCGCGCCCGTCGTGGTCGCCGGTGACGAGGATCACCTCCGCCAGGCGGTCGGCAACCTCGTGACCAACGCGTGGACGCACACACCCGAGGGCACACCGATCGAGGTGTCCGCCGTCGTCGACGACGGCCAGGCCAGGGTCGAGGTGCGCGACCACGGGCCAGGCCTCGACGACGAAGCCGCCGTCCACGTCTTCGACCGGTTCTGGCAGGCGAACCCCGCTCGCTCGGGAGGCGGCGCGGGTCTCGGCCTCTCGATCGTCGCCGCCGTCGCCGAGGAGCACGGCGGCTCGGCGTCGGCGTCGAATGCGCCCGGGGGCGGAGCGCGCTTCGTGATGTGCCTGCCGCTGGACGCTCGCTCCTAGGAGATGAAGCCGAGGCGTGGCCGGACGGCCGGGACGCCGGAGCGGAATCGACCCGAGATCAGGAGATGAAGGCCGAGCGTGGCCGCTCGACGAGCTCGACCACGATGCCATCGGGATCCGCGAGGAACGCGATCCACATGTCGGGCACGTTCGTGCCCGGAAGGGTGACGAGTCGCGGTGGCGGCGACGTGATCAGCCCGGCATCGGTGAGCGCGGCGTGGGCAGCCCGCGTGTCGTCGACGGCGATCGCGAATCGGTAGAGGCCGGCGTGGTTGCCCGAACCGTAGGCGGCGCCGTCTGACCGCGGCTCGTGCCATTCGACGAGCACCAGCTCGAAGGGCTCGTCGTGCAAGCGCAGCCGCGCCCACGACACGTCCGCGTCGGTCCCGATGCCTCGCACGTCGCGCGCGAGTCGAGCGTGTCGGGTGGTCTCGAGCACCTCGAAGCCGAGTCCCGCGTACCAGTCGACCGACCGGCCGAGCTCGGAGCACGTGGCACGGAGGTGCGCCAGGCGCGCCGCGCCATCCTTCGCACCTCCTCGGGCAACGTCGAGCGCGATGCCCGTCGGATCGCGCATGAACGCGGTGGCGCTCGTCCTGCCGACGACTTGCGCGCCAAGACCCGTCGCTCGCGCGACCGCGGCATCGACGTCCGCGACCTCGATGCCGAGCGCGTGCAGACCGACGTTCGTGGGACGCACGTAGGGCTCACCGGTGGTGGTCGGCTCGATCCATTCCTGGATCTCGATCGCGGGACTGACGCGGGGCCCGCGCGCGTCGTAGACGAAGCAGGTGTCGGTCTGCACGTCACCGGGGAAGCCCATCTGCGTGCCGTCGATCGGGTCGCGTGAGCTCCGCATGCGCGGCTCCAACCCAAACGCCTCGGTGAAGAAGCCCGTCGCGGCGTCGACGCTCGAGCAGCAGTAGCAGCAGTGGAGGAAGCGTCGGGCGCTCGCCGCCGCGCGCTGGGGCATCACGCCGCCTCAGACGCGCTCGATGATCGTCGCCGTCCCCATCCCCCCGCCCGTGCACATCGCGATCAGCGCTCTGCTCCGATCGGTGCGCTCGAGCTCGTCGAGAGCCGTCTGGATCAGCATGGCGCCGGTCGCACCGATGGGGTGACCGAGGGCGATCGCGCCCCCGTTCACGTTCACCTTCTCCGGGTCGAGGCCGAGATCCCGGATCGTCTTGAGCGGCACGGTCGCGAACGCCTCGTTGATCTCGAACAGATCGATGTCGTCGAGCGTCATCCCGGCCTGGGCGAGGACCTTCTCGGTGGCGGGGCCGGGTGCGGTGAGCATGATCACGGGCTCGGTGCCGGCGACGGCGTGCATGACGATGCGGGCGCGTGGTCGCATGCCGTGCGCCTCTGCGTACTCCGGCGAGGCGAGCACGAGCGCGGCGGCGCCGTCGACGACGCCCGAGGAGTTGCCGCCGTGGTGGACGTGCTCCACGGCCTCGACGTCGGGATAGGCCTCACGGGCCATCTCGTCGAAGGAGCGGTCGAAGCCGTCGAACACGTGCGTGCCCATCTGCACGAACGACGGCGTGAGCTCCGCGAGCGCCTCGACCGTCGTCCCCGGCCGCGGGTGTTCGTCCTGCTCCAACGCGATCGACCCGTCGGCGTGCCGGACCGGCACGAGACTGGCGTCGAAGCGACCCTCGGACTGGGCGATCGCGGCACGCGCCTGACTCGTGACCGCGTAGCCGTCGACGTCGTCGCGCGTGAAGCCCTCGATCGTCGCGATGAGGTCGGCGGAGATCCCTTGGGGCACGAGCGGGTACCGCGCGCGCAGCCGCTCGTTGCCTGCCGTGAAGTCCGGGGCGTCGAGCGGGAGGAACCGCGACATGGACTCGACCCCGCCGGCGACGACGAGGTCCTGGAAGCCGGCACGGATGCCCATGCCTGCGAACGCGACGGCCTGCTGACCCGAGCCGCAGAAGCGGTTCAGCGTGAGGCCGGGGGCCTCGACCGGCCAGCCCGCCGCGAGCACCGCGAGGCGGCCGATGCACACCCCGTGGTCCCCGTCACCGGCTCCGTTGCCGATCACGACGTCGTCGACCTCGGCCGGGTCGATGCCGGTGCGATCGCGCAGCGCGTTCAGCACCTGCGCGAGCAGCTCCTGGGGATGGAAGTCGTGGAGCGCACCCGTCGGCTTCCCCTTGCCGCGGGGTGTCCGGGCGCCGTCGATGATCAGTGCCTCACGCATGTCACTCCTGCCCACTCGAAGAGAGCCGTCACTGGATCGTGTAGCCGCCGTCCACGACGATTGTGTCGCCGGTGTGGAACGTGTTCGTCGGGTCGGCGAGGAAGACGATGGCTGCACCGAGGTCCTCGGGCGTGCCCCATCGCCGCACGGGGGTGCGTCGAGTCGTCGCGTCGACGAAGCGCTCGTCGGCGCGCATCTCGGGATGCGTGTCGATCTCCGTCCATCCGGGCAACAGGGCGTTCGCCCGCACGCCGTAGCGCGCGAGCTCGACCGCGACGCTCCGGACGAGGCCGAGGATGCCGGCCTTGCTGGCGGCGTACGCCGCGTGCTGCGGCGAGCCGTGGAGCGCCGAGATCGACGACACGGCGACCAGCGCGCCGCCGACCCCCTCGCGCTCGTGCTGCTGCCGCATCTGGCGACCCGCCTCGCGAAAGCAGAGGAAGACGCCGTCGATATCGATCGCCGTGACGCGGCGCCAGTCGTCGAGCGTCGTGTCGAGGAACGGTACGTGATGCCCGACACCGGCGTTCGCCACCATGATGTCGAGCCGCGAGTGCTCACCGACGGTGGCGTCGAGCGCGTCGTGGACGTCCGACTCCACGCCGACATCACAACGGCGGGCGGTGACCGGTGGACGGGAGGAGGTCGCGAGCCGTTCGCGGGCGACCTCGCTCTTGGCCTCGTCGCGGGCCCAGATGTCGACGGTGGCCCCCGCGTCCAGCAGCGCGGCCGCGAGCCCGAGGCCGATCCCGCCGTTCCCACCGGTGACGACAGCCACGCGTCCGTCGAGCACACCCATCGACTGCCATCATGCTGCACGTCCGTCGACGAGGGAGCAGAGCCATGGCGGCAACGGAGCGGACCGTCGTCGTGGGTGCGGGCGTGATGGGCAGCGGCATCGCGCAGGTCCTCGCCACGGCCGGATACGCGACCTGCTGCATCGACGTGGATCCCGGCGCCATCGAGCGCGCTCGCGAGTCCATCACCCACGGGCGCTATGGGTTCGACCGGGCGGTCGAGCGCGGCAAGGTCACCGCGGAGGTTGCGAGCGCTGCGCTGGAGCGCCTGGAGTTCGCGTCCGACATCGACGAGGCAGCGGATGCCGCACTGGTGATCGAGGCGGTGCCGGAGCAGTTCGATCTCAAGATCCGGGTGCTCCGCGACCTCGACGCGCGGATGCGCGACGACGCGATCCTGGCAACGAACACCTCGGGGTTCTCGATCGCCGCACTCGGTGCCGCGACCGAGCGCGCGGATCGGGTCGTGGGCTGGCACTGGGCGTCCCCGGCACAGGTCATGCGCTTCGCCGAGATCGTGCGAGCGCCGGCGACCGCTCCGGAGACGGTCGACGCGGTCTGCGGGGTCGCCCGGCGGTGTGGCAAGAACCCGATCGTCGTCAACGACGCACCCATGGCCTGGGGGTTCGTCGCGAACCGCATCTACTTCGCTGCGGTCGCCGAGGCTCGGCGAGTCGTGGCCGACGGGGTCGCCGACCGCGACGAGGTCGACCAGCTCATGATGGACTGCTTCGGTTGGCCCACGGGGCCGTTCGGCATGGTGCGCGGCGCGTCGGAGGGCTGGAAGTGAGGGCGGACCTCACGAAGCGGTAGGTTCGCGGTCGTTCGACACCACTGAGAGAGGTTCACGCATGGCGAGCCAGGTTCCCCTGGTCGACTACCTCGTCTTGGGCGACACGCCGCATCTCGAGGCCAACGATTGCACGAGCTGCGGGGCGCGCTATTTCGACCGGCGCAACGCGTGCGCCTCGTGCTCCGGCACCGACTTCAAGCGGACGCCCGTGGCGACCAACGGCGAGGTCCGCGCGTTCACGATCGTCTCGATGGCGGCACCGGGGATCCCCGTGCCGTTCGTCGCTGCGACGATCGACTGCGACGGCACGACCGTGCGCGCGAACCTCGTGAACGTCGAGCCCGACCCCGAGCACGTCGAGCTCGGGATGAAGGTCCGGCTCGCGACGTATTCGATGGGCGCGGACGACGACGGCACGGAAGCCGTCGGCTTCGGCTTCGAGCCGCTCACCTGAGAGGGAGACCATGGCACGCGACGACATCTGGATCCTCGGGATCCACATGACCAAGTTCGGGAAGCACCCCGACCAGGACACGGTCGACCTCGCGGCCGAGGCCGCGCTCGCGGCGCTCGACGACGCCGGCGTGTCCATGAAGGACATGGGCGTCCTGGCGGCGGGCAACCTCATGGCGGCGAGTGCCGGGATCGGGCAGCAGCTGCAGAAGCAGATCGGTCAGACCGGCATCCCGGTCTACAACGTCGCCAACGCCTGCGCGACGGGTGCGACGGCCCTGCGCACGGCGATCATGGCCGTGAAGGCGGGTGAGTGCGACATGGGTCTCGCGGTCGGCGTCGAGAAGCTGGCCGGTGCTGGACTCCTCTCGGGCGGCTCGCGCGCCGGTGACGCCAACACCTGGACGCCGCGGGGTCGCTACGGCGCCGTCGCCCCGGTCGACGGGCGCATCGGCACCGAGACGATGCCGGGCGTCTTCGCTCAGATCGGCATGGAGTACGGCCATCGGTACGGCGGCACGAGCTTCGAGCTCTTCGCGCGCATCTCGGAGAAGAACCACGCGCACTCGACGCTGAACCCGTTCGCGGCGTACCAGAAGAAGTTCACGCTCGACGAGATCATGAACGACGTGATGATCGCGTACCCCAACACTCGTCCCATGTGCTCGGCGAACTGCGACGGCGCCGCGGCTGCTGTCGTCGTGAGCGACGCGAAGCTGGCGACCCTCGATCCCGACCAGCGGCGCCGCGCGGTGAAGGTCGCCGCGTCGGTGCTCACGACGGATCCCTGGGAAGAGGCCTGTCAGGTGCTCCCCAACGTCAACACGCTCACCCGCAATGCGGCACACCAGGCCTACGAGCAGGCGGGCGTCGGCCCCGAGGACCTCGACCTCGTCGAGCTCCACGACTGCTTCGCGACGGCCGAGCTCGTGCACTACGACAACCTCGAGCTCTGCAAGGAGGGCGGTGCCGTCGACTTCTTCGAGTCCGGCGCGACGTGGCGCGACGGGGCCACGCCGGTGAACGTGTCCGGCGGCCTCGAGTCCAAGGGGCACCCGATCGCCGCCACGGGCATCGCCAACATCTGGGAGGTCTGCACGCACCTCCGCGGCGAGGCCGGCGACCGCCAGATCGACGACGCGCGCGTCGGGCTCGCCCACGTGATCGGCCTCGGCTCGGCCTGCGGCGTCCACATCCTGGAGCGTGCTGCCGCCTGAGCCGAGCCATCGGTCGCATGCGCATCGTGTCGTTGCTGCCGTCCGCGACGGAGATCGTCTACGCGCTCGGTCTCGAGGACTCGCTCGTCGGCGTCAGCTTCGAGTGCGACCACCCGCCGGACGCGCGGACGAAGCCGATCGTCTCCGGCACGGCCTTGCCGACGGACGCGCCGATGACGGCACGCGAGATCGACGAGGCCGTGAGCACGCGCGTCGCCGCGGCCGAGTCGCTCTACACGCTCGACACCGAGCGCATCCGCGCCGCTGCGCCCGACGTGATCCTCGCCCAGGACCTCTGCGCCGTGTGCGCCGTGCCGTCGGGCCAGGTCGAGGATGCCCTCGACGTGCTCGGCTGCCGGGCCGAGGTGGTGTCGCTGGACCCGGCATCGCTCGACGACGTCATCGCGTGCATCGGTCAGGTCGGTGCCGTCACCGGGCGCAGCGATCGAGCCGACGGCGCCATGACGGACCTGCGGGCTCGGGTCGACCGAGTGCGCGCCGCGACGTCCGGCCTCGCCCGTCCGGGCGTTCTCGCCCTCGAGTGGTCCGACCCTCCGTTCAGCGGCGGCCACTGGGTCCCCGAGATGATCGAGGCCGCCGGCGGTGATCCCCTGCTCGCCCGGGCGGGGGAGCGGTCGCGACGCCTCACGTGGTCGGAGATCGAGTCGGTGACGGCGGACCGGGTCGCGTTCATGCCGTGCGGCTACGCGCTCGACGCGTCGGTCCGTGAAGGGCGCGAGCTGGCGCGCCGCCCGGAGCTGGCCAGCGCGACCGAGGTATGGGCGCTCGCAGGAGATGCCTACTTCTCGCGGCCCGGTCCGCGGGTCGTCGACGGCGTCGAGCTGCTCGCGTCGATCCTCCACCCCGAGCTCGGGTTCCACGCACCGCCCGATGGTGCGAGCCGCGTGCGGTAGCGCACCCTGCGTCAGGCAGCGCGGATGTCGTAGGCGCAGTGCCGTGCGCCGGCGACCATGTGCTGGACGCGCTCGACCGAAGCGTCCGGCAGCACCGAACGGATGAACTCGAGCTCGCTCGTGCACGCCTGCCCGTAGCGCTGGGCGACGGCCCAGATGGCGCAGTTGTGCTCGATGATGAGGTACGCATCGGGACCTGTCTGCTCGACGGTCGCGAGGTAGCCGTCCTCGTCGAGGATCTGCGTGAGCTCTTCGACCCTCGCGCCGAGGGAACGCTTGTCCGCGAGGCGTTCGTTCGCGTTCGCGATGCGGTGCTCGCGCCGCATCGCGAAGAGCTCGTCGAGCTTCGTCGGGTCGGTCGCGTCCACGTACCCGAGCAGCTCGTTCGTCAGCTCGCCGTACGCCTTCGGGAAGAGCGCGTCGGCCGCGGGCGTCACCGAGTAGAGCAGCGTGCGGCGCCCGCGCTTCGGCGTCGGCGGTGCGAGCTCCGTGGTCTCCACGAGGCCGTCGGCCAGGAGCGCGGCGAGGTGTTGTCGGGCGCCGCTCACCGTGATCCCGAGCTGGTCGGCGACCTGCTCGACCGTGGCCTCGCCGCGGCGCCGGACGGCGTAGAGCACCGCGCGACGGCCGGCCGGGAGCTGCGGTGTCGAGGGGCCGGGCGGTGCCGTGCTCATCGGTCACCGTCGCCGGCCGGAAGGATGAGGTGGCTGTCGCCGAACTCGTGCCAGAGATAGCCGAGCTCGACGGCCGTCGTGTACGCGAGCTCGAGCGCGCGCCGCCCCGCGAACGCCTCGAGCATCATCAGGTGCGACGACTCGGCCTCGTGCCAGCCGGTGAGCAGGCCGTCGATCGAGCGGACCGGGCGCTCCGGAGTCACCACGACCTCGGTCCAACCCTCTCCCGGGTGCACCCCTCCGTGCTCGTCCGTCACCGTCGCGAGTGCGCGCACGACGGTCGTCCCCGCGGCGACGATGCGCCCGCCCCGCCCACGGGTGGCGTTGGCGAGATCGGCCGTTGCCAACGGCACCCGGAAGCGCTCGGGATACGGCGCCTCGCCGCCCTCGAGCGACGACACGCCGGTGTGGAGCAGGAGCGGGGCGATCGTGACGCCGCGCGCCACGAGATCGCTGACGACCGCATGGCTGATCGGCCGGCTGGCACTCGGCATCTCGACGCTGCCCGGCTCGCGCGAGAAGACGGTCTGGTAGCAGTCGACGGGCCAGTCGCGGGGCACGTGCCGGTACCGGATCGGGCGGCCGTGCCGGGCCGCCATCTCGAGGACGGGGAAGCCGGGGTCGAAGGCCGCCAACCAGAGCCGTTGCGAGCCGGAGAACCGCTCGAGCAACCGCACGTGCCCGCCCGCCAGCAGATCGATGAGCACCGGCGACTCGAGGAACCGTGGCGCCGTGCTCCCGTCGCGTGGCTCGCGCACCTCGACGAGCCAGACGCCTCCGGGGAGCTCGCCCGAGAGATGCACCACGATCGGCTGCCCGTCCGGCAGGCGGCCGTCGAGCGCGGCCGGGATCGTGCCCGACGTGTTCACGACGAGCAGGTCACCCGGTGAGAAGAACGTCGCGAGCTGCGCGAACCGTGCGTCGATCGGGTCGGACTCGCCTCGGCTGACGAGCAGCCGTACCCCGTCACGCGCGAGGCCGCGGGCTTCGGGCGGCTCGTGTGCCTCGTGCTCCGCGTCGAGCGTGAAGTCGAGGCGGGCATCGAGGAGCGCGGTCATGATGCGCTCGGTTCGGCGACCGCGACCTCGCGCGCGTGGTACCGACCGCTCGGCGCGCTCCGGGCGATGAGCGCGTACAGGCCCGGCACACTCGACTCCGGCTCAGGGCGGTCCGAGATGTCCTCGCCGGGAAAGGCGTCCTGGTGCATCTCCGTGCGCATGTCGCCGGGGTCGACGACGAGGACACGGAGATCCGGACGCTCCGCAGCGAGGATCCGGCTGATGTGCTCGAGTGCCGCCTTCGACGCGCCGTAGCCACCCCAGCCTTCGTACGGCTCGGCCGCTGCGTCCGACGTGATGTTGACGATCGTCGCGCCGGGTGCGAGGTCGGGTGCGAGAGCCTGGACGAGCGCGATCGGCGCGATGACGTTCACGTCGAAGACGCGTCGCAGGACGTCCGGGTCGATCGTCGAGACGCTGGGAAGCGGGCTGGCACCGAGGGTGCTCGCGTTGTTGACGACGAGGTGCACGGGCCCGAGCCCGGCCGCGGCCTCGGCGAGCGCGGCGCGGTGCGCCGGGTCGGCGATGTCGCCCGCGACCGCGACGACCTCGGTGACGGCGGCGAGCTGGTGGGCCGCGGCCTCGAGTCGATCGCGGCGCCGGGCGTCGATCACGAGCGACCAACCCTCCCGGGCGAGGTGCTCGGCGAGCGCCCGCCCGAGGCCCTGCGAGGCTCCGGTGACGACGGCGACGGGGGTGATGCCGGGGGGAGCAGGCATCTGGTCACCTCCTGCTGCAGTGGAACGAACCTAAGAACAAGTATCTACTGTCTTTTACTCCGACCGACCGCACCGGTCAACTGGCTCGGAGAATCGAGGAATTCTCCTAAGATCCCTCGCATGAGCGAGTTTCGAATCGGCCAAGCCGCAGAGCTGCTCGGGGTGAGCGCCGACACCGTCCGTCGGCTCGCCGACGCGGGAGACCTCGAGACGCGCCGCTCCGCAGGGGGTCAACGCCTCGTGGACGGCGTCTCGCTGGCGCGCTTCCTCGAGCGCCACACCGGACTGCCCGAGGCCACCGCGATCGTGGGGCAGTCGGCGCGGAACCGGTTTCCCGGGATCATCACAAGGGTCGTCAAGGACGCGGTGGCGGCGAAGGTCGAGATGCGGGCGGGACCGCACCGCGTCGTGTCGCTCATGACGAGCGAGGCGGTCGACGACCTCGGCTTGGAGCCGGGGATGCTCGCGGTCGCGGCGGTGAAGGCGACGCAGGTGGTCGTCGAGGTGCCGGAGCCCGCGTGACGCGGGTCCTCGTGATCGCGGTCGCGATGCTCACGAGCGCAGCCGCGATGCTTCCGGCGTCGGCGTCGCCGCGCGTCGCTGTCCCGACGGGCGACATCACCATCGCCGCGGCGTCATCGCTGACCGAGGCGTTCGGCGCGATCGGCAAGGGCTTTCGGTCGAAGTACCGGAAGACATCGGTGACCTTCAACTTCGGATCGTCGGCGACGCTCGAGACGCAGCTCGAGCAAGGTGCGCCCGGAGACGTGTTCGCGTCGGCCGACACCTCGACCATGGACTCGCTCCACGGGGCCGGAGGTCTGCGCGGTCGCCCGGTGCTCTTCGCCCGGAACCGGCTCGCGATCGCCGTCGAACCTGGGAACCCGAAGCAGATCCGGACGCTCGCGGACACCATCGCCGACGATGTGCGGGTCGTGCTGTGCGCACCGCAGGTGCCCTGCGGGAAGTACGCGCTGGAGGCGTACAGAAAGGCCGGCGTCGACGTACCCACCGTCCCCACCGGATTGACGGCCAAGGACACCTTGTCGAAGGTCAGCCTCGGCGAGGCCGACGCCGCAGTCGTCTACGTGACCGATGTCGAGGCCGCAGCAGCCGACGTCGACGGCGTGCGGATCCCTGCGGCGGACAACGTGATCGCGCGCTACCCGATCGCGGTCGTGGCCGACTCCGCGAACCCCGCGACTGCGAGGGCGTTCGTGCAGTACGTGCTGTCCCGAGGAGGGCAGGCGACCCTCGGCCGCTTCGGGTTCCTGCCGCCGTAGCCGTGGCGATGGCGGCCGTCCGGGCCAGCACCCGACGCCGGGTCGATGCCGGCCGCATCCCGGCGCCCGCCCGCGTGCTTGCTGCGGTCGCGCTCGCGTTCTTCGTCCTTCCCGTCGTCGGGCTCCTCTGGCGAGCGCCGTGGTCAGAGCTCTGGGGCCAGCTGAGCGACCCGGTCACGAGGGACGCCCTCCGCGTCTCGATGATCTGCTCGCTCGGTGCCACTGCACTGTCCATCGTCTTCGGGGTGCCGCTCGCATGGCTGCTAGCTCGAGCGGAGTTCCCCGGCCGCCGCGTCGCACGCGCGTGCGTGCTCTTGCCGATGATCCTCCCGCCTGTCGTCGGCGGCGTCGCGCTGTTCCTCGCGTTCGGTCGTCGCGGGATCGTCGGGCAGTATCTCGACGACTGGTTCGGTCTCCGGCTTCCCTTCACGACGTTCGGCGCGATCGTCGCGGAGACGTTCGTCGCGATGCCGTTCCTCGTGATCACGGTCGAAGCCGGCCTGCGGGGCTTGGACCGGCGCTACGAGGACGCCGCCGCGACGCTCGGCGCAAGCCGCTGGACGAGCTTCCGGCGGGTCACGCTCCCGCTGGCGGCGCCGTCGCTGGCCGCCGGCGCCGCCCTCGCCTGGGCACGCGCCCTGGGCGAGTTCGGAGCGACCGTCACCTTCGCGGGGAACTTCCAGGGAAAGACGCAGACCATGCCGCTCGCGATCTTCCTCGCGTTCGAGAGCCGTCCGGAGTCGGCGATCCTCTTGAGCCTGGTGCTCGTGGCGGTGTCGCTCGTGGTCCTCGCGTCCTTGCGCGATCGGTGGCTCCGGCTGTGACGCTCCACGCGCGCGTCGGGCTGCGACTCGGCGCGCTCGAGCTCGACGTCGCGATCGAAGCCGATTCCGGGAAGACCGTCGTGGTGCTCGGTCCGAACGGCGCGGGGAAGAGCACCTTGCTCCGCGCGATCGCGGGCTTGGTGCCCCTGGAGACCGGTCGCATCGAGCTCGACGGCGATGTGCTCGACGACCCCGACGAGGGTGTCTGGGTCGCGACCGAAGATCGCCGGATCGGTGTCGTCTTCCAAGACCTGCTCCTCTTCCCGCACCTGAGTGCGGTCGAGAACATCGCGTTCGGCCTGCGAGCACACGGCGTGCGGCGCGGAGCCGCGCGCGTGGAGGCGCACGCCTGGCTCGACCGACTCGGGATCTCGGATCATGCCGCGAGCCGACCGACCATGCTCTCTGGTGGGCAGGCGCAGAAGGTTGCGCTGGCGCGTTCGCTCGCCCTCCGTCCGCGCTTGCTGCTGCTCGACGAGCCGCTCGCGGCGCTAGACGTGACGAGCCGCGTCGACGTCCGCAGGGAGCTCCGGCGCCAGCTCGATGGGTTCGACGGCGCACGCATCGTCGTGACGCACGACCCGGTCGAGGCGGTGGCGCTCGCCGACCAGGTCGTTGTCATCGAAGGCGGTCGGGTTCGGCAAGCGGGGCCGGTCTCGGAGCTCCGCGCACGGCCCCGCTCGCGCTATGTCGCGGACTTCGCCGGTGTGAACCTGTACTCGGGCGTCATCCGTGGTGATCGCCTGCGTACCGACGACGGCAACGAGCTGACGGTCGTGAACGACGTGGGCATCGACGGTCCGTCCTTCGCGATCGTGCACCCGGAGGCGGTGGCGGTGTACCCGTCGGCGCCGATCGGGAGCCCGAGGAACACGTGGCCCGGGACCGTCGGGGAGATCGACCGCGACGGTCGTCGGGTGCGAGTGCGGGTCGACGCGCCCATGCCGATCACCGCGGAGATCACCGAGCGCGCCGCGGCCGAGCTCGGGCTTCGAGCCGGCAGCGAGGTGTGGGTGAGCGTCAAGGCCACGGAGGTCGAGATCTTCCCGGTCTGACACGCATCACAGCGCTGCAGCGCTGCGCGCCACCAGCTCGTCGAGGCGCCGCAGGGCGGCGCGCGTGTCGGTGAGGTCGAGCGCATCGACCGCGTCCCGGAGGTCCCAGGACGGGTCGTAGTCGTGCACTTCTTCGCACGCCTGCCACGCACGGAGGAAGTGGTCAGCGGCGTCGAGGCCGAGCGAGAGCGTGAGGTTCAGGCGGCAGTGCGCGACGTCGACGAGTCGCGGCCCGCGACACGCCCATGCCCAGTCGACGATGCCGGTCAGCGCCTGCCCCCGCCACAGCACGTTGAGCGGGTGGTAGTCGCGATGGATCAGGACGTCGTCGGCTGCGGGCCACGGCGTCGCGTGCACGGCGATCGCTCGCTCCCACGCCCGAGGGTGCCTGGTCCACGGCGGCGGCTGCGCGCTGCCAGGCTGCGAGTAGCGGTGGAAGGTCGGAAACGAAGGATCCGACGGCAGCAGCAGCGCGTGGAGCTCGGGCAACGGCCGGGCGAGTGCCGCGAGGAACTCGCTCCGGTCGGTCCGCGGGCGCACCCTCGGCCGGCCACCGAGCCGCGTCATCAGCAGGGCGGGGACCCCCGCGGTGGTGCCTTCGGGGTCGATTGCGACGACGCGCGGGACTTCCACCGACAGAGGCGCGAC
The DNA here is from genome assembly GCA_036559825.1 of Acidimicrobiia bacterium. Taxonomy (GTDB): domain Bacteria; phylum Actinomycetota; class Acidimicrobiia; order IMCC26256; family PALSA-555; genus DATBSK01. The sequence goes on from DATBSK010000170.1 coordinate 14,236, forward strand.
CGCCTCGAGCACGGCTGCCTCGCGCTCGACGGCGCGCGGTTCGGATGCGAGCACGGCGGGATCGACGTAGCGCCGGAGCACGAGTCGCGCGATCATGCCCGAAGGCGCGGAGACGTCGACGGCGTGCACGGCGGAGCTCGATGCGTGTGCCATCGGGCGGACGGCGCGCACCGTCGCGCCGACACCGACCGCTCGCGCCGTCCACTCGAGCGCTTCGGGCGTCGGCGCCTCGCGCGTCTGCCCCGCGCTCACCTCCCGAACGTCGGCGGCCACCACGGGGGCGAGACCGACCCCTCGATCGTCGACGGGTCGACCGGCCGGCGCTCGTTCGACGCCTGGTAGACGGCGAACACCAGCTGCAGCGTCTGGACCGCGAGCTCACCGTTCATGTCCGCCGAGTCCCGTCCCTCGAGGACAGCCGTCACGAAGTGGTGCGCCGATCGATCGAAGCCGGTGGCCCAGTCGGCGTCGAGATCCGCGTACGCGGTCGTCGTGCCGTCGGCTGAGTAGAGGACGACCGGCGGGAGGTCGAGCATCTCACCCGTGTAGCGCGTGACCCAGATCCATCCGTCGGTGCCCTGGATCTCGAAGAACTCGTCCGCGCCGTAGTACGCGGTCCGCATGAACATGTTGGGCGCGTACGAGACCTCCATGAGACCGAGAAGGTCGTCGCGGCCGTACTCCCACAGGGCAGCCGTCGGAGCCTCGAAGAAGATCGGCCCTTGACGGACGACGGCCTGCACACTCCGCACCCGCTCGTCGACGAGCCACAGCGCGGCGGCGTACTTGTGCCAGACGTCGTCGAAGAGATGGCCCGCCGGGCTGAGCTCGTTGAACCTCCAGATGTACCCCTCGACCTCGAGCTCGTCCTGGAAGACCGATCGCGACTTGCCCGCGACGAGCGTCTTGATCCGAACCATGGTGGGAGCGCCGATGGCTCCACCGGCGATGAGCTCGCGTGCCTTGACGAGCGGTGGGTAGTGGAGTGCGCATTCGCTCACACGGAAGATGACGCCGCCGTCCGTGCATGCCGCGATCATCTCGCGGGCCTCCGCGACCGAGTTGGCGACAGGCTTCTGCACCGAGACGTGCTTGCCCGCCGCCGCGGCGGCGAGGACGTGATCGCGGTGCATGTGTGTGGGGGTGAGGATCTCGACGGCATCGATGCGTTCGTCGCGGAGGAGATCGTCGAGCGACGTGTACACGGTCGCAACGTCCCATTCGGCCGCGACGCGTCGCGCCTTCTCCTCGCGGACGTCGCACAACGCGACCACGTCGCACCGATCGTCCTCGAGATAGCCGCGGGCGTTGATCGGGGCGATGTTGCCGATGCCGACGATGCCGAGACCGACTCGATCCATGGCGCCGGACCCTATCGGGGGCGCTCAGCGACTCGGCGTTGGCTCCTCTGCGCGCACGCCGCGGAGCCCGAACCAGGCGAGCTCCGAGACCCAGCGCGCGAGCACGGCCGGATCGAGCGTGGCGCCGTCCTCCGTGAGCGCGTCGCGACTCGTCGCCTCCGCGATCCCGATGAGTGCGTGGGCGAGCACCCGGCGATGCTCCGGTGTTCCCTCGATCGCGATGAGCAGCGAGATGGCGTCCGCGGTCTCGCCCAGGACCCGTTCGACGATCTCCGCGAACTCCGCGTCGTTGCGCGCCGCGGCGCCGAACAAGACCCGAAAGGCCGCTTCGTTGCCCGTGACGAAGCGGAAGTACGCCGCGAACCCCGCCTCGACGCGCTCGCGGCCGCTGGTAGCGGCCTCGGTGGCCTCCGCGAGGAGGCCGAGCAGCTCGTGCCCCACGTTCTCGAGCAGCTCGATGAAGAGCGCCCGCTTCGACGGGAAGTGCTGGTACAGCACGGGCTTGGTGACGCCGGCGGCGGTCGCGACATCGTCCATGGACGTCGCGTGGAAGCCGTGCGTGGCGAAGACACCGCAGGCGACGTCGAGGAGCTGCCGGCGGCGTTGCTCGGCCGGGAGGCGTGTGGTCACGGGCAGCCGCGCTCAGACGCTCGACTTCATCGGCATGACGTAGCGGTCTTCGTGGTCGAAGTTGCGTGACCAGAGGTCGTCGGTGCGGGCCTTCTCCTGCTCGGTCAGCGGCAGGTCCGACGCAGCGGCGTACTCGCGCACCTCGTCGGGCGTCGTGCACGTCGGGAGCACGGTCGTGAACGCCGGATTGGCGAGGATGGCCGCGATCGCCGCCTGACCCATCGTGCGACCCGTCCCTTCCCAGAGGAAACGCAGGGTCTCCGCCTTCTCGAAGTTGTCGAGCATGTTGTCGCGGTTGCGATGGGCGCGATGGTCGTTCTTGGGGAACACGGTGTCGGGCGTGACCTTGCCGGAGAGCGAGTCGGACGCATGGGGCACACGCGAGATGAGCCCGATCTCGCCCTCGCGCACACGCGGCTCGCGGGCGAAGGTCAACCCGGGCTCTTGCTCGAGCACGTTGAACACGGTCTGGAGCGACACGATCGGCCGGTCGCGCACCGCGAGGAGGCCTTCGTCGACCCATCCGATCGCCGGCCCGAGGGCGACGCCGAGCTCGCGGACCTTCCCTTCGTCGCGGAGCCTCTCGAGCTCCGCCCACAGGTCGTCCTCGCGGATGGGACCGATGCGCGCGTTGTGCAGCTGGTAGAGGTCGATCCGGTCGGTCCCGAGGCGCCGGAGCGAGCCCTCGAGCTGCCCCCGGATCGACTCGGGTCGCCAGTCCTGAGGTCGTTCGGACTGGCCGGGGAACTGACGCTCCGCATCGATGTCGTATCCGCACTTGGTGGTGAGGACGATGTCGTCGCGGTGCTGCTTCAGGAAGTCGGCGAGCAGCGTCTCGCCGACGGCACCCGATCCGTAGACCGGAGCCGTGTCGATGAAGTTGATCCCGGCGTCGAGCGCGGTGTGAAGCATCCCGGCCTTGTCCTCGACTGCACCCCACCAGTCGCTCGCGAGCGTCCACACGCCGAACCCGACCTCGGAGACCTCGAGTGCTGACGTGCCGAATCGGCGATGGCGCATGGAGTTGGCGCTCCTCCCGGGGTGATCACGAAGAACCTAGATGCTGACAGGAGCGGGATCCGAACCCCGTCGCATTCGGCCTCAGTGGGGGTGCCCGCCGCCTCGCTCCTCCCGCTCCGCGGCTCGGACGCCGTAGCCGAAGATGATGGGAAGAGGAAGGATCACGATCGCCACGAACAGTGCCGCGACCGTGAGGGTCACGAGCGAGCTCGGGAAGTCCGTCGCGAACGCGACGACGAATGCCACCATGGCGACCGCGAGCGCGCCATAGCCGATTCGCTGCGCGATCCTGACGATGCGGCCGATCCGTTCACGCCGCTCGAGGACGGGATCGGTCCCTCCCGAGTGGCTCACCACTCGTCCCAACCTACCGTGGCACACGCGGCGGCGATGCGGGCCGGTAGGTCGCGAAGGTCGAAATGTGTGTGCGTGATCACGAGGTTCTCCTCGAGCTGCGTGGCGTCCGGCTGCTGCAACCACGAGGCGAGCGTCCCCGGCTCGTCGACGGAGAAGAACCGGAAGCCGAGTGCCAGGAGCTCGTCGAGCACGGGGTAGTGGGCGGTGGCGAGGGGACGGCGCGCCACCACCGACTCGATCACCGGGTTCCCGAAGCCCTCCCAGCTCGAGGGGAAGACGACCGCGTCGGACGCTGCGTACGCGTCTTCGGCGCGCGGCGCCCGGCCGACGGTGACGGGGATGGCGGCTCGCGCCAGGATCCGCTCGAGCTCGGGGCCGTACCCGTCTTCGGCCGGGCCCGTGATCCACAAACGAACGGTGCCCTGGAGCGCTCCCGCGAGCTGCTCCGTGAACCTGACGGCACGCGGGATGTCCTTGCGCGCGATCGCGCGGGTCGGTTGAACGACGACCGTGTCGAGCTGGTCGAACTCGAAGTGCTCCCGAGTCGTTCGTCGGTCTCCGGGCAGTGGAACGAGGTCGAACGCGTTGCGGATGGTCACCGCGTCGAAGCCGCGGGCTTCGAGCGCCACGCGTGCCTGGTCGTTGATCGTGACGTGCAGCGATCGCGGGCGTCGGGGCGGGAAGGCATCGCCGAGGCGGGCGAGATGCGGCCGCTCCCAAGGCAGATCGTGATGGTGGAACAGCACACGGCCCGTGTGCCGGTCGAGCACGTCGGCGGCCGTGGCCGACGCAGGTTCGTTCAGCGGTAGCGAGCACAGGTTCTCGACGACCACGAGATCCGCTCCCGCGAGCGCGGCAGCGAGCACGTCCTCCTCTGGTCGTGCGCCGGGCACCGGATCGATGGCGAGAAACGGGATCCATACGTCGTCGGGCCGAAGCCCGTCCGACAGCTCGCCGGCGACGCGGCGTGTCGTGAAGCCGATCTCGCCCAGCGCCCACTCCCACTTGGCGGCTTCGATAGAGACGCCGTCAGTGCCGCCGAGTCGGAACGAGCAGAGGACCGCGACGGGCGCGCCCACGTGGTCAGCTCGACCGAGCTGGATCAGTCGTGGTGAGCTTCGCCGGCACCGAGCGACAGGCGGCGGTTTGCAGCGTCGAGCACCGCGCGGACGATGGCGTCGTCAGGACTGTGGTGCACGATCGCCGAGCCGACGAGATGTCGCTCGAGCGGCATCTCGACGGACACGAGCGTCACGAGCGCGATGTCCTGCGCGCCGACGCGCGTGATCTCGGCCCCGACGACGTCCAAGCGGCTCGCGGCTTCTTCGAGCTGTCGCAGCGCGTCGAGCGTCGCGGCAGCGACGAGTCGCGGACGGATGGCTGTCGCGGCCGCACCCTCCGCGAACCCGGTCGCCGGTTCGTCGGCCTCGAGCGTCACGCGGATGGACGACCGAAGATCGACGGTGCTCGCTTGGATCCCGAGCGCGCGCACGCGGGTCGGCGCGGGAGTGCGCGCTGCCTCCGCCGACCCTCCGTTCGGTGCAAGCTGCACGACCGACACGATGCGGCGGTCGATCTCGAGGTTGAACGACGCCAGCGCGACCGACTGCACGTCGCGCACCACTTGCTTGGCGTGCTTGCCGGTGTTCGCGAGGACGTGGACCTCCACGGGACGGCTGAGATCGTCGGTGACCACGCGGACGGCGGCGACGTCGGGCAGGCGCCGGATCTCGGCCTCGACCGCTTGCATGTCGACGTCGGCAGTCGATGACTCTTCGGCCATGCCCGCTCCCGTCACGCCGGACCCACAAAGGCGTCTGCCCTCGGCCAAGAGGATACGGAGCGTGGCTAGACGTGACGTGGACCGGGGTTTTCGCGCGCAGAGTGACCGATTGGCCGCAGTTGGCCTTGCGGTAGCAGGCGTGCGCGGTGAGACTTGTGTGGCTCATGTGAGCCAGCACGACCGGGTTTTCGACACCCTGTGGGGGAGGTGATCGGGGGATCGGACGAAGCGGGCAGGGTCTCGGCATGACAAGGGACTGAAGAGTCCCGAAGCGGAGCGTCACCTCATCGGCAGCTAGCTGAGCCGGCGGGAGTTCCCCAATGACTGGGGGGATTCGCTGTGATCAAGAGGGTGATGGTTCGTCTCGCG
>DATBSK010000171.1:0-23907 GCA_036559825.1 Acidimicrobiia bacterium
CGGTGGCGGCGCGGGCGGTGGCGGCGCGGGAGCAGGCGGCGGGGCGGACGCGGGCTCGGGCGCGGGCGGTGGCGGCGCGGGGGCAGGCGCAGGCGGTGCTGCCGGTGGCGGTGCCGGGGCCGCAGGCGGCGGTGCGGCGGGGGCAGCGGGCGTCGCAGGCGCGCCCGCGGGCGCGTCGCTGATGACCGCGAGCACGGTGCCGACGGCCGCGGTCTCACCCTCAGCGATGCGGATCTCGGCGAGCACGCCGCTCGTCGGTGCGGGGACCTCGGAGTCGACCTTGTCGGTGGACACCTCGAAGAGCGGTTCGTCGGCGCGGATCGGGTCGCCCGGCTGCTTCAGCCAGCGCGTGATCGTGCCCTCGGTGACGGTCTCGCCGAGCTGGGGCATCGTGACGTCCACGGCGTCCTGCTTCCTTGGGGGTCCTGTGTGCGGCCTCTACCCGTGGAGCGCGCGCCCCGTGAGCGCGAGCGCGGACTCCCCGAACAGCTCGCTGAGCGTCGGGTGCGCGTGCACGAGCGCGCCGATCTCAGCGGGCGTCGCCTCCCAGTTCACGGCGAGGTACCCCTCGGCGACGAGCTCCGTCGCCCATGGCCCCACGATGTGCACCCCGAGCACCGGACCGTTGCGCTCCGACACCAGCTTCACGAGCCCGTCCGGCTCGCCGATGATGAGCGCGCGGCTGTTGCCGACGAACCGGTGCACGGACGTCACGACGTCGTACCCGCGCTCGCGCGCGTGCTCCTCGGTGAGCCCCGCGTACGCGACCTCCGGGTGGCTGTAGATGCCCCAGGGCACCTTGTCGTACTCGATCGCCTTCACCGGCTCGCCGAGGATCGACTTGATCGCCACGATGGCCTCGGCGAAGCCCACGTGCGCGAGCTGTGGTGTCGGCACGACGTCGCCGACGGCGTACACGCCGGGCACGTTCGTGCGCATCTCGCCGTCGACCTTGATGTAGCCGCGCTCGTCGAGCGCGACCCCGATCGCCTCGAGTCCGACACCAGCCGTGCGCGGCGCGCGCCCGATGCTGATGATCACCTTGTCGACGACGACCTGCTGGGTGCTGCCGCCTTCGTCGAACCCGACGGTCAGCTCCTTCGTGCCCTCGATGCTCGTGACGCGCACACCCGCGTGCGACGCGATGCCACGCTTCTTGAACGCGCGCGCGAGGGCGTCGGACGCGTCGGCGTCGACACCGGGCAGGACGCGCGGCAGCGCCTCGAGCAGGGTCACCTCGCTGCCGACGTCCGCGAGCAACGAGGCGAACTCGCACCCGATCGCGCCGGCGCCGATGATCACGACGCGCCCCGGTACCTGCTCGAGCTGCAGCACGTGATCCGACGACAGGATGCGCTGGCCGTCGAACTCGAGCCCGGGGAGCCCACGAGGCACGGATCCCGTCGCGACGATGAGCGCGTCGCCGCTCACCTCGGTTCCATCGGCGAGGCGCACCGTCGGGTCGGGTCCCGGGACGAGCGTCCCCGTGCCCGACATCACCTCGACCTGCCGTCCCTTCAGGAGCGACTCGAGGCCCTTCGTCAGGCGATCGACGACCTGCTGCTTGCGTGTCTGGCTCGCGCCGAGATCGAGGCGCGGCTCACCCGCGTCGACGCCGAACTCCTTGGCGCCGCGCACGGTCCGCAGGACCTCAGCGGTCTGGAGCAGCTCCTTTGCCGGGATGCAGCCACGGTGCAGGCAGGTGCCTCCGACGCGCTGCTCCTCGACGAGCGCCATGCGCAGCCCCGCGGCGGCTCCGTACAGCGCGGCCGCGTACCCGCCCGGTCCACCCCCGAGCACCAGCACATCGACGTGTCCGGCCATTCGGTCATTGTCGCACTTGCGCCACATCCGGCCCGATCTGCCGGGCTGACTATCGCGCCAAGAGGATCTGAACGGCGGACGCCGCCAGGATCGCGACCGCGCACACCGCCGCGAGGAGGATCAGCGTGCGGGTCTTCATGGGTAAGGACCATTATGCTTTTCGAGCCTCGATCGGCGAGAGCGAACGACGCCCGCCGCTCGAAGCACCACAGAGACTCCATGGCCCAACGCACCCAGCGGCTGATCGAGGCCGCCCGCCGACCCCTTCCGGAGGGCACGTTCGTCGTCGGCGCGGGACTCATCGTCGCCGGGATCACGAGCTACCTCTTCCAGATCCTCGAGTTCCGCTCCCTGAGCAAAGCCGACTACGCGGCGGTCAACGCGCTCTGGGTCTCGGTGTTCGTGCTCGCGCCCGGCTTCTTCCTCCCGATCGAGCAGGAGGTCGGGCGGGCCGTCGCCGCGCGTCGGTCGCGCGGCATCGGGGGCGGACCGGTGGTGCGCCGGGCCGCGATGCTCGGGCTGTGGCTCACGACGGCGCTCGCCATCGGGGTCGTCGTGCTCGCCGTCACCACGAACGTCGTCGACCGGCTGTTCGAGGGCAGCAACGGGCTCATCGCGTGTCTCGTCATCGCCCTCTTCTCGTACTGGTTCACGTATCTCGCGCGTGGCACCGTCGCGGGGAACGGGCGCTTCCGCGCGTACAGCCTCATCGTCGGCGCCGAAGGGCTCGTGCGCGTCCTCCCCGCGATCGCGCTCGCGATCGCCGGGGTCTCCAACCCGGTCGCGTACGGGTTGTGCTTCGCGATCCCGCCGGCACTCGGCACCCTGGCGTCGCTGCGCGGCGAGCGAGGTCTCCTGCCGTCGGGGCCCCAGGCGCCCTGGTCCGAGCTCTCGACGAACCTCGGCTACCTGCTCGGCGGATCGCTCATGGCGCAGGCGTTGAGCTACGCGCCCTTCCTCGGCGCGCAGCTGCTCTCGAAGCCGTCGGAGCGAGAGGCCGTCGCCGACTTCATCGTCGGCTTGTTCCTCGCGCGAATCCCCATCCTCCTGTTCCAGGCCGTGCAAGCCGCGCTCCTGCCGAAGCTCGCGCACCTGGCGGGTTCCGGTCAGCACGACGACTTCCGCAACGGCCTGCGCAAACTCTTGATCGTGGTGGTGTCGATCGGCGCGCTCGGTGTCCTCGCGGCCGGAACCATCGGACCCACGGCGGGCGAGATCCTCTTCGGCGACAAGTTCAACCTCGGGAACGTCGACCTCGCGCTGCTCGCCGCGGGCAGCGGCCTCTTCATCCTCGCTCTGACGCTGGCGCAGGGGCTGATCGCGCTCATGGGCCACTCCCGCGCGCTCTTCGCGTGGGCGATCGGGCTGGCGGTGTTCGTCGTCACCACCGCCCTCGCCGGCGACGACCTCTTCAAGCGGGTCGAGATCGCCTTCATCGTCGCCGCGGCCGCGAGCGCCGCCGCGATGGGGGTCTTCCTGCTCGCGCGCCTGCGTGCCGGCATCCCCGAGGGCGGACTCGCCTCGCTCGTGGAGCAGATCGAGCACGAGCCGCTCGAGATCTGACGCTCGGACCCGCGGTGGAGCAGACCAAGCTCCGAGTGGCGTTCGACGCGACCCCCCTGCTGGGCACTCGTACCGGCGTCGGCGAGGTGACCCTGCACATGCTGCGCTCACTCGCCGAGCGGAGCGACCTCGCGATCTCCGCCTACGCGATCACGCTGCGCCGGCGCAACGAGCTGGAGCGCGCGCTCCCGGCAGGCGTCACCCCCGCGACGAGCGCGATCCCCGCGCGCGCGACGCGCGCGCTCTGGCCACGCCTCGCGGCGCCGGCGATCGAACGGTGGACAGGTGCGGTCGACGTCGTGCACGCTGCGGCGTTCGTCGCACCACCGAGCGCGGTGCCGGTGCTCCTGACCATCCACGACCTGACGTTCCACAACTTCCCGGAGATGTGCACCCCCGACACGCTGAGCTACGACGGCCTTGTCCGCATCGCGCTCGAACGTGGAGCGACCGTGCACACCTACAGCGACTTCGTCGCCGACGAGGTCCGTGCCGCGTTCGGCCTGCCGGCGGACCGCGTCATTCGCGTCTACCCGGGGCTCGCGGAGACGGGCGGCGGCGACCCGGTCCGCGGACGCGAGCTCGCGGGCAGCGCGCGCTACGTGCTGGCACTCTCGACGATCGAGCCCCGCAAGAACCTCCCGACGCTCGTCCGAGCCTTCGACGCCGTTGCGGCCAACGATCCCGAGCTGCTGCTCGTGATCGGCGGCCCCGACGGCTGGGGCGTCGAGGCCTTCGACGCGGCGTGTGCGAGCGCTCGCAACGGCGCCCGCGTGCGCCGGCTCGGCTACATCGGCGAGCGTGAGCGCCGCGATCTCCTCGCCGGGGCGACGGTGCTCGCGTACCCCTCCCTCTACGAGGGTTTCGGTCATCCGCCCCTCGAAGCGATGCGAGCGGGCGTGCCGGTCGTCGCCTCGAAGGGGGGCGCGCTCCCCGAGGTGCTCGGCGACGCGGCACTGCTCCCCGACCCGAGTGACGTGGACGCGGTCGCCGCGGATCTCGAGCGTGCCCTGACCGACGACGCGCTCCGTGCGCAGCTTCGCGAGCTCGGGGCGCAGCGGGCCGCGCGCTACACGTGGTCGCGCGCGGCCGCGGAGGTCGCGGACCTGTACCACCGACTCGACACCGAGCACCGGGGGGCGGCGTGAGCGAGCGTCACACCGAGCGCGATTCCCTGGTCTCACGTGGCGCGCGCTTCGTGCTGCGCGTCGTCGACGAGAAGATGCGCCACCGGCCGTCGCCGCGCTCGGAGCGGATCCTGCTGGTGGTCGCGTTCGTCGCGTTCGTCGTGCTGGGCGTGCTCGCGGTCACGAACTTCCCCGACGTCGGCACCGGAGTTCGCTGGGAGCTGCTCGTCCCGGTCGGCCTCGTCGGCATGGCACTGAACCTGCTGTTCAACGCGCTGGAGTTCGACGTCACCGCGCGGTTCGTGGGCCACCGCGTCAGGCTCGGGCGCGCGCTGCACGTGACGATCCTCGGGTCGGCGGCAAACCTCCTGCCGCTTCCGGGCGGTGCCCTGGTGCGGACGCAAGCGCTCACCGCAGAGGGCGCGCGCTACCGGCACACCCTCACGACGGCCGCGGTCATCGGGTTGATGTCGGTCGGCGCGCAGTTCCTGCTCGTCGGCGTGGCGAACGTCGCCGAGGCGAGCCTCGGCGTGGTGGTGCTCCTGATCGGCATCGGTCTCGCCGTGCTCGCGGTCTCGGTCGGGGTGCTGCGGACCGCCGCCGACACGGCGAAGGCGGCCCGCTTCGGCTGCTACATGCTCGCCGTCGAGATCGCGTACGCCGCGGTTGCCGCCGTGCGCATGTGGCTCATCTTCAAGGGTCTCGGGATCGAGGTCAGCCTGCCGGCGACGTTCGCGATCAGCGGCGTCGGCTCCATCGCGACCGCGATCGGCTTCTTCCCGGGTGCGCTCGGCGTCAAGGAGCTGCTCACCGGCCTCGTGGGCCCGCTCGTCGGTGTGTCCGTGGCCGTCGGCGTCACGGGCGCGGTCGTCAGCCGTCTGTTCGGCTTCGCGGTCCTCGCGGTCGCGTCCGGCTTCCTGTTCGTCCGCGACGCGCGGAAGCACGCTCCGCCCGATCCCGAGCTGCGCGACGACATCGCCGAGTACCAGGCCGAGATCGGGTGAGCCGCCAGGAGCGGAAGAGGTGAGCCGCGACCTCCAGGTGACGCTCGGTCCCCGCCGCGCGTGGTCGACCGTCGGCACGACGCGTGCAACCGGGTTCGCCTTCCGGGGCGAGACGCTGCTCGGTGCCGACGACCTCGCCGCTGTGATCGACGCCGCTCCGGCCGAGGGGCTCCAGCCGATGCTGCGTCGGCTGACGGGGAGCTTCGCGGCGATCCGGGAGTCGCGTGACGGCGTCGACGCGATCGTCGACGACATCCGCGGCATCCCGCTGTACTCGGTCGAGGACGGCTCACGATGGATCGTCACGGACGATCCGCTGCATGTCGCGCCGGACGCGCGCCGCGCGGGGTCGAGCTGGACGACACGCGCGGAGCTGCTGAAGTCGAGCTTCGTGTCGGGCATCGACACGTTGCTCGACGCGGTGCACGAGGCGGAGGCGGGGGCGTTCCTGCGGATCCCGAGCGGCGCCGGCGAGCCGCTCACGAGCTGCGGGTACTACACGTTCGAGCCGAACGTCGACCCCGACACGTCGGGTGCGCTCGTCGATGCCGGACTCGAGGTCCACCGCGCCGCTGTCGAGCGCACGATCCGCTTCGCGGACGGCGCGCTCATCGTGGTCCCGTTGAGCGCGGGGCTCGACTCGGGGATCCTCGCCGCGCTGCTCTCCACGAGTGGGCTCGAGCGAGACCAGATCCTGACCTTCACGTTTGGGCAGTCCGGCAACCGGGAGTCAGAGGTGTCGCGTCGTGTCGCCGACGCGCTCGGGCTGCGGTGGACGTTCGTGCCCTACACGGAGGCCATGTGGCAGGACGTGGCGCGTCAGAGCCGGTGGCCCGGTTACCTCGCGTGGGCGAGCTCGCTCGCGGCCGCGCCCGGCTTCACCGACATCCCCGCGGTCTCGAGCCTCCGCGAGCAGGAGCTCGTGCCCGAGGGGAGCGTCGTCGTCCCCGGGCACACGCTCGGGTTCCTCGCCGGGTCGTTCATCCCTGGCGGGCTCGCGCGTCGCCGGCGGGGATCACGCGCCGACGTCATCGACGCGATCCTGCGCACCTACTACAAGTACCGCAGCGACGACCTCGTCGCGACGCTCGTCGGCGTCCGCGCGAGCGAGGTCGCCGAGGCGCTCCGCGAGCGCGTCGACCACGCGCTGCCGGCGACGCCGGCATCGATGCCCCCCGAGCAGCTCGTCGGCCTGACCGAGCAGTTCGGCTGGAAGGAACGTCAGGCGAAGATGATCGTCAACGGCGTGCGCGCCTACGAGGACCAGGGTCTGCGCTGGGCAGTGCCCTGGTGGGACCGCGAGGTGATCGACTTCTGGTCGAGCGTCCCGCTGGAGCAGCGCGTCGGCCAGCGCCTCCGCCGCGAGCTCGCCCAGCGCGTGGGCTGGCCGGAGGGGTCGCGCTCGCGGCTCGACAGCCTCCAGGAGCGCGTCGAGCGGAACGTGCGGATGCTGCGTCTCGATGGTCCCGCGAAGAAGGTCCGGAACCTCGCGCGCCGAGCGACACGACACAGCCGCTACCACGACGACGAGCTGGCGTGCCTCGCGCTCTTCGGCGAGGAGCGGTTCCTCGCGTCGTACACCGGGACGCAGGTCCCCCGGGCGTTCCTCTCCGAGGACGTGCTGTCAGCGCTCGACCGGTGAGCTGCGGCGGCGCCGGAGCGTCGCCCCGACGCCGGCGTCGCGCAGCTCGGTGAGCAGGTCGTAGTGCCAGGTGGAGACGTCGACGGCGTGTTCGAGCATCGTCGCCCGGCGCTTGCGCCAGAGCTCGAGAGTGCCGGGGTCCTCGACCAGCTCCATCACCGTCACGAGCATGTCGTCGCCCTCGCTCGGCAGGAAGACGCGGGTGAGGCCCCATCGCTGCTCGAGGTCGACGAGATACGTTCGGCGGTGCGCGAAGCTCCCGAGGAACACGGCCGGCGTGCCGAGCATCGCGGCCTCGCCGATCATGCTGCCGCTGTCACCGACCACGATGCTCGCGGCGCTCATCGCGTCGAGCATCGACCGCGGCTCGAGGGGGAACGCGAGACGCGCCCACTCGTCGGGAAGCGGCCCTTCACTCGACACGAAGACGCGCATGTGGTCCTCGAGCAGGCGGATGAGCGCCCGCGCCAGGCTGCGGGGCACGCCCTGCTGATTGCGGTCGTGCGCCGAGTCCATGGCAGTCAGCCGGACGATGCCGAACGGCTCGTCGCCGACGCCGAGCCGCTCTCGGATGTCGGGCGCGGGCGCGAAGTGGTCCGGGTGCAGAAACGCGAGGGCCTTGTAGCCGGGATAGCGCACGTGCTTCGCGCCGAAGTCGGCGGTGAGGCACTCCGGTGTCGTGATCACGCTCGCGAACGGCCTGGCGAGCGAGAAGACCGGCCCGGCTGCCTTGCCGTCGTCGGTGTCGAAGATCCCGATCGCGCCGAGCGCGCGCGCGGCGTGCGTGCCCGCGGGGTTGCGTGACAGCACGAAGTCGGGCTTGAAGCGCCGGCCGACGCGGTAGAGGCGCAGGTCACGGGCGAGGAGCTCCTGTGCCTGACCGATCCTCCAGCGCCGGGGACGCCCGTGGGTCTCGTAGGGGATGCCGAAGGTGGTGAGGAGCGCGAGCGTGACCTCTTTGTCGCGCGCGAGCACCTGGCACTCGTGGCCCTCACGGACGAGTCGCTCGTAGAGGTACCGGTAGAAGTGCGCGTGTGCCGGATGGACGATGTCGAAGAGGACTCGCACGTACGCAGCCCTCAGCTCGCCGTCAGGGTGTAGCCGTAGGAGCGGGCTGTCGCGTCGAGGAGCTCCGCGAGCTCGTCGCCGAGCGTGTCGCGTGTGACCGGCAGCACCCGTCCGCCCGGCCTGCGGTTCGCGGTGGTGCTCGTGCTCGTCAGCGCCGCGTCCAGCGTCGCCGGGTCCGCGTCCCCGCCGAGGAGGTCGACGAGGGCACCGAGACCGTCGAGGTCGAGCTCCTCGACCCGGATGCGGCGGTACGGCAGCCCCGCCGCGGCGGCCTCGGACTCGACCCGCGTGTTCCAGTCGATCCAGTGCCGGGCCGCCCGGGCGACGTCGTTGGTCTCGAGGAAGGCCTCGGGACAGTGCCGGAGCAGAAACGCGACGAAGTCCCGGTTCAGGCGTCGCCCGCGCTCGCGGCGGCGGCGCGGGTTGAAGCCGTCGACGACGGCGCGCACCCCACCACTCCGCACGTACCGGGTGAGCGCGACCGCGTCGCGACGGACACCCGTTCGCTCGCTGGCGAAGATCCCGAAGCGGACGAGCGCGTCCACCGCCGCGCGTGGCTCGCGCACCTGGTGGATGACGATCGTCTCCCGCGGGAGCTGGGAGAGGAACGGCACCGCGAGCCACGACGAGTCGCCCTGCGCGGCGCGCCAGCCGGCGAACCCGGTGGTGTGAGGTCCGAAGACGGCTTCGTGCGTGCACGAGCAGCCCGCCGCGCTCAAGAGGCGAGCGGTGTACGTCGTCGCCGACCGCGCGCAGCCCGTGACGACGAAGTGAGGTCGCGCGAGCCCGGAGCCGGACTCGGCGCGCGTCGGCTGCGTCATGTGCGATCCAGCCAGGCCGCGGGGTCGCGGCGGGCCGAGTGGTGGACGAGGAGCTGGCCGAGGAGACCGAGCGAGAAGAGCTGGATCCCGACGATCACGAGCAGCACGCCTGCGAACAGCGCAGGACGCCGGCCGATGCCGATGCCCTCGACCTGCTGCTCGATGAGCAGCCACACGAGGATCACGGTGCCGATGGCACTGAGGCCCGCGCCGATCGCACCGAAGAGGTGGAGCGGCCGGCTGCCGTACGCCGTGAGGAACCGGACCGTGAGCAGGTCGAAGAAGCCGCGCCAGTAGCGGGCGCGGCCGAACTTCGAATCGCCGTGGAGCCGCGGGCGATGGTGGACGTCGACCTCGCCGACGCGGAAGCCGTACCAGTTCGCGAGCACCGGGATGTACCGGTGCAGCTCGCCGTAGAGCTCGAGCGACTCGGCGACGGGCCGGCGCATCGCCTTGAAGCCGCTGTTGAAGTCGCGCCCTTCGACGCCGCTCACCCATGACGTCACCGCGTTGTAGATCTTCGACGTCGTCCGCTTGACGGGCCGGTCCTGGCGCTGCGACCTGCGACTCCCCGTGACGAGGTCGAGGCCGCCGTCGAGCGCGTCGACCAGCGTCGGGATGCCGGCGGGGTCGTCCTGGCCGTCGGCGTCCATGAGCACGACGATGTCGCCGCGCAGGTCGGTGAACGCGGCCGCGAGCGCGTTGCTCTTGCCCACGTTCCGGCGGAGTCGGATGCCGCGCACGTTCTTGTGGCGCGCCGCCAGCTTCGCGACGACCTCGCGCGTGTCGTCGGTGCTGCCATCGTCGACGATCACGACGTCGTAGGTGAGATGCTCCTTCGTGAGCACCGCGACGAGCTCGTCGACGACGGGCTCGAGGTTCTCCGCCTCGTTGTACGACGGCAGCAGCACGTCGATCTTCCGTGACTCGCGTGCTCGCGTGCGCGCCGAAGCCCTGGTGGTCGTCGCCGCCATCCGCCAAGGTTACCGATCGGCGGCGCGGCGCAGGCTACTGACCGGGCACGAGCCGATAGTCGACGTCGGTCTCGTCGTGCCAGTGGTCGGCGACCCAGTCGCGGTACGCCCGAGCCTGCGCCCGATCGGATTCGATCCCGGGGAACCGCTCGTGGAGCTCGGGGTGGTCGTGCCAGTACTGCACGAGGTAGCGCGAGACGACGGGCCGGCGTCGGGGTGCGATGGGCGTGTTGAGCCACCGCAGCATCTGCGGCGTCGCGTCGCCGGCGTCGGGGTCGGGCGGGCAGCCCCGACCGTGCCGCGCGAGCGCTCGCTGGAGCGAGAACGTGTAGATCGTGTGGGCGGAGCGATCGAAGGGGAACCCGTCGGCGAGCCAGTCGAATCGGTACTGGCGCGGGATCGGCCCGAGGAGCCGGTTGCGCCAGCCGCGCATGAAGAACTCGCGCCAGCTCCCCGCGGGGTCGCGTGGGCGGGCACGCGCCTGGTCGACGAGCTCGCGCAACCTCGGCGCGACGGCGCTCGCCGACCACCGCGACCGGATGCGGTCGGACGCGCGTCTGCCGACTGCGGCCGCGTGCGCGGGATCGTCGAAGACCTTCCGCATCAGCGCGGCCGCGTGCTCCACGTCGGGCTCTGCCCAACGGCCGTCCGCGGGATAGGGATCGACGCCGGCGCCGATCGGGACGAGGGTCGAGTCGACGAGGAACGCCACGTCGTCCTCCATGAACTCGAGGTTGCCCGAGTACGCGGTTGCGACGACGGGCTTCCCGATCGACATCGCCTCGGCCATCGTGAGCCCGAGGCCCTCGGCGCGGTGCAGGGAGACGTAGGCGTCGCAACGCGCGAGCATGGCGGCGTGCTCGTCGGGTGACAGGTACTCGTCGAGCACGATGATGTCGGGCCGGTCCGCCGTGCCGCGGCGCAGAGCCGCGACGTCGTCTGCGCGCCGGGCGCCGTTGATCGACTTCAGCACGAGCACCGCGCCGTCGTCCGGCGCGAACGCGCGGCGGTACGCGTCCACGAGCCCGACCGGGTTCTTGCGCTCGACGACGCTGAAGTAGTCGAACATGAAGAGGAACGCGAACGCATCGGCGGGCAGCCCGAGCGCGGCGCGGTCGATGTCGGCACGGATCGCCGGCGACGACACCGGGACCGGCACCGTCTCGACCGGGATGCCGGGCGCGGCGGCGTCGATCGCGCCTCGGACGAACGCGCTCGGCGCCCAGACCTCGTCGAGCAGCACGGTTGCCGGTGTCGGCCCGCCGGCGCGGAATCGATCGGCCTCCCAGAACCAGAGCCCGATGTTCCGTCGCTCGGCGAGGAAGCCGGGCCCGAGACGTCCCGCGAGCGGGGCGAGCATGTCAGCGGTGACCACGAACAGGTTGACGTCGTAGGGCGCATCGTCGGGAGCGACGGTGTCGACCTCGTAGAGATCGCGGCTGTCGGTCGCGGGGTTCGTGACCGCCGCCACCGGGACGCCGGCCTCGCGCAGCGCGTCGACGAGGTTGCGCGCCACCTCGCCGAGACCGAGCGCGGCCCCGAGATAGCCGACGACGTTGACCCCCGCGGCGCGGGGGCCGGCCGGTCGCGCCGCCCGGCGCCGGGCGCGTCGCTCCGCCTGCTCGGCGTCCGTCGGCAGGACGCACGCCGGCACGCTGCCGTGGTCACGGCTCCATTGCTCGTACGCCTCGGCGGTCTCGGGCTCCAGCTCGGGATACTCGTCGCGCAGCAGCTCGGAATCGCTCCACCGGCGCGCGAGGTACCGGCCGACGCGCGGGGCGATGTCGGGCAGCACCGGCGCGCGCAGCCAGCGGACGAACGCGTCGGCCTCTCCCGCCAGTGGGTTCGGCGGATCGGCGCCGGGTGCGTGCAGCCCGTCCCGGTAGGCCGCGCGCATCGTCCGGTCGATCGGCGTGCCGTCCGGAAGCGACGCGAACGCCGGCGCGGCCACGCTCCGGTCGATCTCGGGCGCCACGTCGAGCTCCTCGGCGAGCCCGGCGGCCACGAGCTCGTCCACCCATTCGCCGGCGCGTCGCGTGCCGGGGTCGAGCGACGCCAGCGTCGACACCCAGTGATCGAGCACGGGCTGCGCCCTCGCCCCCACCGCGGCGACCCGGACCATGTCGTCGTCGCCGCGCGCGAATGCGGCGCCACGCTCCACGGCGAGACGTGCGAACGGATCGAGCGACGCGTCGACGCGGGCGCGTGCGTCGACGTAGACCACGCTGTCGGCGCCCGCGCCGAGTCGCGTCCGGAGCAACGCCGGCACGATCGCGACGACCAGATCGTCGGGCTCCCACAGCATCGCCAGCGTGAGCAGGGCATCGCGTTCGAGGCCGAGCGCCGAGGGCGCGTCGTCGCTGTCGATCGCGACAACGCGCAGCTGCGTGTCCACGTCGGCCGATCGCGGTGCGATCGTCCAGTGCTCGGTCACCTCGGTATCCTGCCTTCCATGAGCGGGCGCGCGCTGAAGGAGTGGGCGGTCGTCGTGCACGCGCTGCTCGCGGGCGAGCAGATCCTCGACCTCCGCAAGGGTGGGCTCCGCGAGGACGAGCGCCGCTTCTCGCTGCAGAGCCCGCGGTTCTGGCTCTACCCGACCGTCGAGCACCAGCACGCCGACCTCGTGAAGCCCGCGTACCGGCGTTGGGTCGAACCGCCGAGCTCCCCCGACCGTCTCGTCGTCGAGGGCTGGGCCGACGTCGCCGAGACGACGACGATCACCGATCGAGCCGTGCTCGACGCGCTCGAGTCGAAGGTCGTCTGGACACAGGGCTACGTCGAGAGCCGGTTCGACTGGAAGCACCGCCAACCGCTCTGGGTGCTCGCGCTGCGCGCGCACCGGCTCATCGAGCCGATCGAGGTGCCCATCCGTGCGGAGTACGTCGGGTGCTCCTCGTGGGTCGACGTCGATGAGCTCCCCGACGACCCGGCGTCGGTGCCGTCGGAGCCCGCGCTGACGGACGAGTCGTTCACCGCGCGGTTGAAGCTGTGCGCGGACGCGATCCCCGGGGGCTTCGGGGACTAGCGAGAGCGGCGCGGCACGCGGTACCCGCGGTTGCGCGCCTCGGCGAGGGTGTCAGGCCCGAACACGGTCGCCCGTTCCGCTGCGATGACGGCATCGATCGCGGCCGCGTCACGCGGGTCGTCGCCATCGCAGTCGTAGACGATCTGGCGATCGCGATCACCGAGGTAACGGAAGTCCGCGAAGCGCGCCGGGCGGGCCATGCGTGGAGTGTAGGCGTGAGTAGTCTCAACGGTTCGTGGAGACGAGCGGGGCGCGCGGCCCGGGTTCGAAGCACCTCGACGTCGCGGCTGCACACAGCGATCTGGGCCTCCCCGTGCCGCGCGGGACGAGGTTCCGGTTCGTCAAGCGCGCGCTCGGGCGGATCATGTGGGTGTTCGGGCGCGATCAGTCGCTGTACAACCACGCGATGCTCGAGGCCGTCCGGGAGCTCGCCAACGCGGTCGAGACCATGCGCACCGCGATTCCCGAGCACGTGGGCAACGAGGTCGGCGGCATGCGGTCCGAGGTGAGCGCGCTCGCGGTCGACGTCCGCGAGCTCCGCGGGCGAGTGGAGGAGCTCGCTCGCCGCCTGGGCGCGTGACGCCGCCCGGCGTCAACGTCATCGGCGACTTCACGGCGACCACGGGCCTCATGGAGGCCGGCCGTCGGCTCCTGCGCAGCCTGCTCGACGCGGGCGTCCCGGTGTCGCTCGAGCCGCACGTCTCGGGCGCCTCGCGCAGCTCGACACGGTGGATCCCCGAGCTCGAGGACCTGCCGCGCGGCCGGCCGCACCCCATCGACCTCTTCCTGCTCAACGTCAACGAGCTCGTCACCGTCCCGGAGGCCTGGCTGCGCGCACCATCGCCTCCGCACTACGTGATCGGGACCTGGTTCTGGGAGCTGAGCAACCTCCCCGATGACGTGGGCGAGCAGGCGGTGCGGGTCGACGAGATCTGGGTCGCGTCGACGTTCGTGCGCGACACGTTCCGCGGCATCACCCGCAAGCCCGTCACGGTGATCCCCCCGACCGTCGAGGTGCAGGTGCCGCCCGGCTTCGCCGCGACCCGCTTCGGTGTGCGCGACGACGCGGTCGTGTTCTTCTTCAACTTCGACACCCTCTCCACCGCCGCGCGCAAGAACCCGTGGGGTCTCGTCGACGCGTTCGAGCGGGCGTTCACGCCCGCCGAGCGCGCGGGTGCCGTCCAGCTCGTGATCAAGGTGCACAACCTCGAGCGGACACCGGCCCTCGCGGTGCCGCTCCGCGACGCGGTCGCGTCGGTCGACGGACTCGTCGTGAACACCGAGGTGCCGCGAGAGGAGATGAACGGTCTGCTGCAGCGGGCGGACGTCTACGTGTCGCTGCACCGGTCGGAGGGATTCGGCCTCGGGCTCGCCGAGGCGATGTACCTGGGCAAGCCGGTCGTCGCCACCGCGTACTCGGGCAACATGGACTTCACCACACCGGAGAACAGCTGCCTCGTCGGCTACACGATGCGCCGCCTCGGCGTCCTCGACCACGAGCACTATCCGGCCGCGGAGCTGCTCTACCGATCGGGCCTCGTCTGGGCCGACCCGGACGTCGAGCTCGCGGCGCGGTGGATGCGGCTGCTCTTCGACCACCCGGAGCTGCGCGCCGAGATCGGCGCGCGTGGTGCCGAGACGATCCGCCACAGCTATGCCGCGTCGAACCAGCGCGACGCCGTCACGCGCCGGCTCGCCGAGATCGCGTCGGGCTGACACCGGCGGATTGGTTCAGGTCACCTGCGACACGTCGGCGATGTCGACGCCGCGGACCTCGATCGTCGCGACGTGGCGGACCTTCTTTCCCGGCACCGCGTGCGCCTCGGCCCCGAGGCGCGTGGAGGTGCCCGTCAGCACGACGTAGTCGCCAGGTCGCAGCTTCGACGGCGACGTCACGACCTCGCCGCAGGGGAACCACTTGCGGAAGCTGTTCGTCAAGATCCGCCGCTCACCACAGCGGTCGCCCTCGCGGTCGCGGATGTAGTAGCCCGCCTCCGCCTGGAGCTCGTTGCTCATCGCCATCACCTCCTGCGCGACGGGCCCGCCCCCGAGCAGCGGGTTCGCGTACGCGCCGCCGTAGGGGACCACGAGCAACGCGTACGTCACGATCCCTGCGATCGCGCCGACGGCAACGAGCTCGGCGGCCCGTCCCTCGCGGGCGCCGCGGGCGCGGCTCCACGTCGCGAGCCACTGGACGGCGAGGCCGGCGAGCACCGCGAACGAGGGCCAGAGCGGGTACGAGTAGCGCACGAACTTCGCCTGAGCGACCAGGATCGCGACGATCGGCACCGCGACGTACGCGAACGTGACCACGGCGAAGCCGCGCAATGCACGCGTCCGCAGCCCGGCGACGACGCCCGCCACCGAGAGCACGAACAGCCACGGCGTCATCCGGAGCGGCACCGTCAGGGCGTAGAAGAACGGGCTGGGGTTCGTCGACACCTCACCGAGGAAGAAGATCTGGTGCTTGTCGCTGCCCATGCGCGCACTGCGCTCGACGACCTTCAGCTGCCCGTGCGGATCTGCCCAGAGCGCCGGCCACAGGATGGCGATCAGCACGAGTGCGACGACCACCGCGAGCGCGGTGAGCAACAGCGCCTCCCGAACGCGTTCGCGGTGCGGCCACGCGCGCACGACGGCGTAGACGACGAGGCCCGCGAAGAACGGGCCGAACGCCAGCGCGAACACCTTGCTGAGCAGAGCTCCGCCGATGCCGATGCCGGCCACGATCGCCAGCACCCGTCGGGCGCGCCCGTCGAGCCCGCGACCCGCGGGGACGTCGAGCGCGGCAGCGAGTGCGAACGCCCCGATCACGCCGAACAGCGTCACGAACGGGTCGGTCGTGAGCTTGGTGCCGTCGAACACGAGCGCGGGCTCGGTCGCGACGAGGACGGCCGCGGTCACCGCGACCACCGGCGTCGACCACCTCCGCAGCACCCACCACAGCAGCACGACGAGGCCGGCGATGGCAGCGGACACCAGCAGCTGGGACGCGATCAGCCCCGATCTCGACTGGCTGAAGAGCTCGCCCGGGAACGAGACGACACCGAGGTCGCGCGCGCCGCCCCAGCCCAGGCGTGCGAGCCCGCCGACGATCGACGTCGTGATGCCCGGCATGGTGGCGCGCCCGTGCTCCGTGCTCGTGATCGTCGGGAGATCGAACAACAGGAGGTGCCGGACGTAATGCTGGGAGCGGCCGAGCCACAGCTGCTCCGAGCCGCTCGGGAACCCGGCGAGCGCCGTGGCTGCACGCAGCACGAACGCGAGCGCGAAGAGCAAGGTGCCCTGCACCCACGGCGCGAGCACCGGGTGACGATCGAGCGGCGGTGCGGTCGTGTCGCTCACGGTGCGCGGCGCTACCGGGTCGGCGGCTGGAAGATCTTGGAGTAGCTGATGCCGCCTTCGAAGGGGAGCTGGCGCTGGAGCCAGCTCGTGCGCGCGATATCGACCGAGTACGCGGCGGACGGGTCCTCGAAGTGCGGGAACAGGAAGAGGACCGCGAGCAGCGCGCCTCCGAGCGCGGCGCCGAGGAGCGCGCGCGTCCGGAGCTGCGCGGCGACCGCGAGCGCGAGCAGGCCCGGCGCGATCTGGAGGAAGTAGCGGTTCCCGAGTGATTGCGCGCCGCCGTAGTAGTTCTTCGGCCACACGAGGACGTACACGGTGATGTAGCCGAGGATCCCGATGAGGATCGCCCAGGCATGCCGGTCGAGCGTGCGGATGCGCACGAGCACCAGCGCGAGGATCAGGAAACCGACCGGCACGAACACGAGCATCCCGGTGTGGCGGCCGAAGAAGTAGTTGAACGCGGCCTGCGCCTCGCGCTCAGGATCCTCGAAGATCCTGCTGAGGAACTTCGACGGTGTCGAGTTCTCACCGGTGTGGACGTGCCGCCATCCCTGGAGGTGTTGCGTGTGCACACCGTCGAACGGGACGTCGTTCCCGAGTGACGGAACCGCCTGATAGCGGTCGCCGGCATAAGCGTTCCACGACCCGCCGTTCGAGTACACGTAGTTCGGCGTGACCACGATGCCGAGGGCCACGATGCCGACACCGACGACGATCGCGCGCTTCACCCACGACCGCAGCTCCCAGAGCACGACGACGAACGCAGGGAGCACCGCCGCGGCAGTGCGCGGGTTCTCGACGACGAGCAGGGCCGAGACCGCGGCCGCGGCAGCGGCGAGCGCCACGTGCTTGGTCCTCCAGTGCAGCAGCACCAGGAAGAACACGATCGCGGTCAGGGTCGCGAGCAACAGGTCCGGATGGATCACGTACGCGTAGAAGAACGGAAGCCCGAGGAACACGAAGGCACCGACCGTGAGCGGCACGACGGGTCCGCGGTACCGGAGCCGGAGCGTCGCTACCGACACCGCGGCGAGCACGAGCAGCAGGAACGTGTTGGCGACGGCGACGCCGCGGATCGTCCCGAAGACCGACGCGAACGGGCCCGCGTACACGCCGTAGCCGTAGGGCTTGGCGTACGCCCAGCCGTTGCCGTTGTACTGCTGGAAGTAGAGGCCGTACGGCCGGGGCATCCACTGGAGGTCGTTGAACGCCTCGAGATCGTGGATGTCGTAGCTGAGGTTGTGGCCGGAGCCGCCGACGCTCAGCGTCGTGAAGATGTGCGACGCCTCGTCGCCCACGATCCGGTGGACCGTGAAGTCGTACGTCAGCGTGTCGACCAGGCAC
This sequence comes from Acidimicrobiia bacterium, assembly GCA_036559825.1. GTDB lineage: Bacteria > Actinomycetota > Acidimicrobiia > IMCC26256 > PALSA-555 > DATBSK01. The sequence continues at coordinate 17,738 of DATBSK010000171.1, forward strand.
ACGCCCATCAGCACGACGAGCGCGGCCCAGGCGACGACCGTCAGCGGGCGGACGTCCTCCTCGCCGGTGAGCACCGACCAGGCCCGAGCGAGCACCCCGCGTCGGCGCGGCGCGGTCGGCCTGGTCGCTTCAGGCGCGTCGTCGACTGCTACGAGTTCCTCGGCCACGCTCGGTCCAATCTGGGCGACCCGTGACGGTAGTGCCGCACCCTCATGGTGCCTTGGTCACCTCACTGGCCCAGGTGCTGCTTGAAGACGTATCCGTAGTAGATCCCCGTCTCGGCGGGGAGTCGGCGTTGGAGCCAGCTCGTGCGTGCGAGGCCGACCGAGTACGCACCCGACGGGTCCTCGAAGTGCGGCCACAGGAACGCGACCGAGAGCACGGCCCCGGCGAGCGCGGCGATCGTGAGTGCACGGGCCTGGACGCGAGCCGCCACGGCGAGGGCGAGCAGGCTCGGTGCGATCTGCAAGAAGTACCGATTGCCGAGCGACTGCCCGCCGCCGTAGTAGTTCGTCGGGAACGCGAACGCGTAGACGAGGACGTAGGCGAGGACGCCGCCGAGGATCGCCCATGCGTGCGCGTCGAGCGAACGGACGCGGGCGAGCACCAGGGCGAGGATCAGGAAGCCGAGCGGCACGAACACGAGGATCCCGGTGTTGCGACCGAAGAACGTGTAGTAGGTCGCGCGGAGACCGCCGACCGGGTCCTCGAACAGCTTCTCGACGATCCGCGTCGTCGAGAAGCGGTCACCGGTGTAGATGCGGCGCCAGCCCTGGAGCTCGTAGATGTGCACGCCGTCGAACGGCACGTCGCTGCCGAGCCTCGGGATCGCCTGGTAGCGCGCGCCGCCGTACGCGTTCCACGAGTCGCCGTTCGAGTACACGAGGTTCGGAGTGATCACGACGGCGAAGGCGACCGCACCGACGCCGACGACGACGGCGCGTGCGGCCCACGACCGCAGCTCCCACAAGACCACCACGAACACGGGCAGGACGACGATCACGGCACGTGGGTTCTCGACGATGAGCAACGTCGAGACGGCGAACGCACCCGCAGCAAACGCGGCATGCCTCGTCTGCCAGTGCAGGAGCACGAGCACGAACACGATCGCGGTCAGCACCGCGAGCAGCAGGTCGGGATGGATGACGTACGCGTAGAAGAGTGGGAGGCCCAGGAACACGAACACTCCGACCGTGAGCGGCACGACCGGGCCGCGGTAGCGGAGTCGCAGCATCACGATGGATGCCGCGGCCAGGACCACGAGCAGCACGCTGTTGGCGACCGCGACGCCGTGGACGGTGCCGAAGACCCACGCGAACGGTGCCGCGTAGACCCCGTAGCCATAGGGCTTCGCGTAGGCCCAGCCGTTGCCGTACTGCTGGAAGAAGATGCCGTACGGCCGCGGCACCCAGTGCAGGTCGTTGAATCGCTGGAGGTCCGCGAAGCCGTAGCTGAGGTTGTGACCGGGCCCGGACAGACTGAGCGTGGTGAACAGGTGCGACGCCTCGTCGCCGACGATCGGATGGACGCGGAAGTCGTACGTGAGCGTGTCGACGAGCGCGACCACCATGACCACGACGAGCGCTGCCCACGCGACGACGGTCGGCCAGCGGAGCCCGTCGTCGCCCGTCAGCAGCGACCACGCCCGCGCGACACGAGTGGGCTCGTCTGGCACCGCCGGACAGTAGACAAGTGGAGCGGGCGGGACCCTTCGGCCCCGCCCGCTCGTCGTGCTCGTTCTGGGAACGCCGGGCCTGTGACGGGAGGGACCAGTCCCCGCGGCCTCGGCGCCGGTGCGGCGGTGGGATTCCGCCTCATCGAGTGGTCCAGCAGTGCTGTGACCTAGCGGCCGCGCACCTCCAGGGTCCCCTGTTGATCATGCATGAACGGACCACCTCCTTTCCCTGGTGGCCAATGGTGTAGCACGCGCGGGGCCGCGGACCCCCGCATTCGCCGGAGCCGGCTCCCGCCTGGCGGCACGCGTCGGGTCCCCGGGAGACTGGCGACCGTGGCGGTGGATGCTCGAGTGCGACCGGACGCGTCGTCCATCGCGGGATTCGTCGCCCTCGGGATCGTCGTCGCGCTCGCCACCGCGCTCGTCCTCGACTCGACATCGGGACTCTGGTTCTTCAACGACGAGTGGAACTACATCCTGTTCCGTTTGCCGATCACCCCCAGCTCCTACCTCGATGACGTCAACGGCCAGCTCGTTGCCGGTGGCGTCGGCTTGCTCCAGCTCCTGTATCGGGTCTTCGGGTTGACGTCGTACGAGCCGTACCGGATCTTCCTCGTGTGCGTGCAGGCGGTGTTCGGTGTCGTGTCGTTCGTCTACCTCCGCCGCCGGATCGGGAACCTCGGCGCGCTCGTCGCGGTGACGCTGCTCCTCTTCCTCGGCGCCGCGTGGGAGGACCTGCTGTGGCCCGTCCAATTCCTCTTCTACGTGCCGCTCGTCATGACGCTCGCCGCGCTGATGCTCGTCGAACGGAAGACGCGAGCGGGCGACGCGGGATGCGCGGCCTGTCTCGTCGTCGGGCTCACAACCTCCTTCTTCGGCATCCCGGCCGCCTGCGCGGTCGCGGTCGAGCTCGCGGTCCAGCGCGCGTACCGCCGCCTGTGGATCGCACTCGTCCCACTCGGCCTGTACGCGGTGTGGATGATCGCGTTCAGCACCGGCGGCGGCGCCTCTTCCGACAACGTGAGCCGTGTCCCCGAGTACACGCTTCGGATCGCGGGCATCGCCGTCGGCGCGCTCACCGGGCTCGACGGCTGGCGCGGACCGTTCCCGTACCACGTGGATGCCGGCCGGGTCGCGGCGCTCGTGCTGCTCGGCCTCGTGACGGGCACGATCGTGTACCTGGCGCGCCGGCGGCACGAGCTCCCACCTCGGCTCGCCGCGGTCATCGTGATGCCACTCGCCTTCTGGACCGCGAACGCCATTACCCGCGCACAGTTCGATGCCTGGAGCGCGAGTCGGTACGTCCTCCCGAGCGCCTTCTACGTGATCCTCGTGGTCGCCGAGCTGCTGACGTGGCTCCGGCCGAGTCGGCGGGTGGCGCTGGTGCTCACCGCCGCCGCCGTGGTCCTCGCAGTGCACGTGGTTCCGTGGAACCTCGACCGGCTCGACGCCGGACGCGCGTGGCTCGCCGGGCGCGCCGACTCCTTGCGCGCGCGGCTCGGAGCGCTCGAGGTGCTCCGGCCCGACATCCGCGACCCGAGCCTGCCGCTCGACGTCGGATCTCCGTACATCACGACGCCACGCGCGTACTACGGAGCGGTCGATCGACTCGGGAGCTCCACACAGGAGCTGCGGAGGGCTGTCGTCAGGCAGCCGGAAGACGCGAACGCTGTCGCGGTCGCTGCACTGGAGGCGCGGCTCGCGCCGGCAACGGCTGGGCACACGGGCCGACCGCACGTCGCCGGCTCACGCTCGGTGACCATCGAGCCGGCGGGCGACTGCATCAAGGTGGTCCCGAAGAGCCGCCGTGGCTCGGTCGCGCTCCGGGGCGACGCGGTCGACGTCGATCTCGAGCCTGACCCGGGCGCGGAAGCGAACATCAGCGTCGACCTGTTCGGTGGCGGGCGCGCGCCGGTCGAGCTCGGCTCGATCCGTGCACCGTCGACGTTGACACTCCCCGCGGTCGAGGAGCGCATGGCCTGGACGGTGGTCATCGCCCTCCGGGGCGGCCTTCGCATCTGCGGTTCGACATGACGCTCTCGCGGGAGGAGCGGACGCGCCGGATCGGGCTCCTGTTCGTCTGGGCGGTGCTGCCGCTCGCCGCCTCCGCCATCGTCCTCACGCACCGGAGGCGGGTTTGGTTCTTCTACGACGAATGGGGCCTCGTCTACGTCGTGGTGCACGGCGGTGGCGACCTCGCGGCCGCGACGACGCCGTTCAATGGCCACCTGTGGTTCTTCCCCTACCTCGTGTACCGCGCCCACTTCGGACTCTTCGGACTCACGTCTCACACCGGCGTGTACCTCGCGTTCACCGCGGGGCTCGTCGCGCTCAGCATCGCGGTGGCGCTGACGCTGCATGCGCTCCGTGTCCCGGCGCTCCCGGCGGTGGCAGGGGGGATCGCGGTCACCTACTTCGGGACGGGCGCGCAGTCGATGGTCTTCGCGGTGATCCTGTCGGCCAATGCCGCGCTCCTCTTCGTGCTCCTCGCGGGCGTTGTCGCGCTGCGGTGCGAGCCGCGACTCGGGCCGGCGATCGCGGTTGCCTCGCTGCTCGTGCTGGCCACTGGGTGCGACAGCAGCGTCACGGCGGCCGCAGCGATCTTCGTCGTCGTGATCGTCGTCGCGCGATGGCGCGGCGAGCTGCGCGCGGTCGGCGTGGCCTTGGTGCCGCCGTTCCTCGCGGGCGTCGCGTGGCTCCTCCACGCGGGAACGTCGGGCGAGATCGACAAGCCGATCCCGTGGCCGGACCGACTCGAGTTCGCCGGCCGACTCCTGTTGCGGTCGATCGGGGGCTTCGTCGGTGGCACGGAGGTCGCCGGCGCGGTGATCATCGTCGCGGCGGCCGCGGTGATCGTCCCCGCGATCGCCGCCGGTCGGCTGCGCGGACTGCCGCTCCTCGGCCTGGTCGCCGGTGGACTGACCGCGCTCACGATCTCCGTGGTGATCGCGTGGACGCGCGCGGGCATCGTCGGGTCGAACTTCTTCGACTTCAATCGCTACCTGAGCCAGGTCGCGCTGTTCGCGCTCATCGCGCTCGCGCCCGCGATCATCGCCGCGCTCCCCGCGTCTCTCTCGCGCGTCGCCGTGATCATGGGGGCCACGATCGTGTTCGCCCTCGTCTTCGTGGCCAACCTGGCTCCGCTCGCGGACTACCGCAACACCTTCGAAGGCTGGAACCTCCAGACGCGCGACATCGTCGTCCAGGCCGTGACGATCCTCGACCACGGATGTCCAGCGGGGACGCGCCTCGACCCCGACGGGATGCCGGCGGGCTCCCTCTCGCCGCAGATCACGGTGCGTCTCCTCCGGGAGGCACGTGCGAGAGGCTGGCTCGACTTCGATCCAGTCGCCGCCGTCGATCCAAAGATCGTCGCTCGGATGTGCGCCGCGCGGAGCGTCACACGACGGGCGGATCCTCCTCCGGCGTCGTCGGCGGCCCCACTGCTCCGACCGCGCGCAGGTAGCTGAGCTGCGTCTCCACGACCGCGTACACCTGCTCGGGGATGTAGGCCTCTCCCGTCGCCGAGCAGCGCTCCAGGATGTACGCCACCTGCTCCGCTCCCCCGACGACGACCGGGCCGCGCGGTCCACGACGCGATCCGTTCACCGCGACACCCTTGCGCCGGAAGAACTCGAACTGGAAGTCGAGGATCCGTCGCACGTCGTCGGCGGTGAGCGTCGCGGCGACGTCGTCGGGCAGGTGCTCGACGACCCAGTCGTACGCGTCGTCGGGGTCGACGATCGCTGCTGGTGGATCGTCAGCGATGCGGCCCGCCTCGCGGATCACGAACACCGCCGCGATCGCCACGACGATGCCGAACGCCAGGAAGCCGACGACGAGTGCCATCGCTACGCCATCGATGGGGACGAGGAGCGCGATCGCGGGATCACGGTGAGCAGCGCGAACGACGTGAGCACGCCGGCCACGACGAGGACGACGTAGGCCGCGCTGGAAGCGCCGTGACCGGTCGCGAGGTCGATCGGGGAGTCCGTGGCGTCGAGTGTCATGCCGATCGCCGCGACGCACGCCCCTGCCGTGATGCCCACGTGCAACCAGCTCGGCGGGGTATCCGTCCTGCCGAAGCACCCGCACGACGCGATCGGCAGGCGACGCGCGAGCGCGATCGAGACGAACCCACAGAAGGCCGCATACGAGATCGCGACGAGCACCGCGATCGGGACGTCGACCGTGATGAGTGCAGCGAGACCGAGCACCACCTCGACGCAGCCGCCGAGCCGCACCGCGGTGTCGCCGCCTGGGAGCCCCATCGCCTCCACGGCGACCGCGGTGTCGCCCGGGCGCACGGCCTTGGCGATGCCTCCGATCATCAACAGCAGCGCCGCGATGGCGAAGGGGCCGAGCGCCGGGTTCACGAGACCCCGGCGCCGGCGCGACTGATCGCCACGACGTCGTCCCACTCCGCGATGGCCCCCTCGGCGACGATGGCGCCGGACGTGCCGGTGCAGACGACGTACGGCGCGGTCGCGACCCG
>DATBSK010000172.1:0-11121 GCA_036559825.1 Acidimicrobiia bacterium
CGCGAAGCAGAACGACGTGATGCTCGGGTACCAGGGTCACCAGCGGCGCCGCCTCGCCGATCTCGTGCTCGACCCCGCGTGACCGGCGCGCCGTCGCTCGCCGACGCGGTCGGCGCGCACGTGCGCCCAGGTGATGTCATCTGCATGGTCACGGGGCACACGCGCTGGACCGCGGCGGCGCGTGAGCTGATCCGCCAGTGGTGGGGGCGAGATCCGGGGTTCACCCTCGTCATGCCGAGCCTGTCGAGCCTCGGCACGCTCTTCTTCCGCGGTGGTCTGGTGCGCGCCGTGATCACGGGCTACTCGGGCGACACGTTCCCGAACTTCACCCCGAACCCGATCTTCGCCTCTGCCTACCGGTCGGGTGGGGTGCAGGTCGAGCACTGGTCGTTCCTCGCGCTGGCGCAGCGGCTCGAGGCTGCCGCGCGCGGGCTGCCGGCGGTGACGACCCGGTCGATCGCGGGCTCGTCGATGGAGGCCAACGACGCGTTCGCGTCGATCACCACCCCGTTCGGCGAGGTCGGGGTCCTCGAGGCGCTGGCTCCGGACGTGACGCTGCTCCATGCACCCGTCGCCGACCGTGCCGGCAACGTCGCGGTGCACCCTCCGCTGCTCGAGGGCGTCTGGGGGGCGCTCGCGGCGCGCCGGGGCGCGATCGTGACGGTCGAGCGCGTCGTCGACGACCTCAGACCGTGGTCGCACCACGTTCGGATCCCGGCGCACAAGGTGCTCGCAGTGTGCGAAGCCGAGCTCGGCGCGCACCCCGGCGGGCTCTTCGTCGGCGATCTCCCGGTCGACGGCTACGGCGAGGACTACGAGTTCTGGATCGACGCGCGGGCGGCGACGCGCAGCGACACGTTCGACGACTGGATCGAGCAGTGGGTGCTGGGCGTGGTGGACCAGCGCGACTACCTCGCACGCCTCGGTCCCGCACGGGTCGCGGCCGTGCGGGAGAAGGCGGCGCCCGATTCGTGGCGCCGCGACCAGGCCGAGTGCCCACCGGATCTCGACGCCGCCGCGAACCGATGGGAGCTCGCAGCCACCTGGGGCGCGCGCCACCTCGCCGAGCGGGTGCTCAGACTCGGCGCCGACGCGGTCCTGGCCGGCGCGGGCGTCGCCAACCTCGCGGCGTGGCTGGGCACCGCGCAGGCACGCGAGCGGGGGAGTCAGGTGCAGCTGACCGCGGAGATCGGGCTCTGGGGCTACGAGCCGACGCCCGCGGACCCGTTCGTGCTGAACCACCGCAACTTCTGGCGCTCGATGATGCTCAACGACGCCGGCACCGTGCTCGGCACCCTCGTGGGCGGTCCGGGCTCGACGACGGTGGCGTGCCTCGGCGGCGCGCAGGTGGACCGCTTCGGGAACGTGAACTCGACGCTGATCCCCGGCGGGCCCTTCCTCGTGGGCTCCGGTGGCGGCAACGACGTCGCGTCGGTGTGCGCGGAGGCGGTCGTCGTCGCGCTGCTCGCGCCCGAGCGGACACCGCCGGAGTGCGGCTACGTGACGTCACCGGGCCGCGCCGTGCGCGCGCTCGTCACCGATCTGGGAACGCTCGAGAAGCCGGCACCCGACGGCGAGCTGATCCTCACCGCGGTGCCCGCCGGCGGCGGGACGCTCGACGAGCGCGTGGAGGCCGCGAGGAGCGCGTGCGGTTGGGAGCTCGGTGTCGCACGCGAGATCCAGGAGCTGGCGCCGCCGACGCGCGGGGAGCTCGGGCAGCTCCGGTCCTGGGACCCGCGAGGCTGGTTCCTCCGCGAGCGCTAGCGGCCTGCACTTCACCTCGCGTTCCCCGGCGCGCCACCGGGCGCGGGCCTATCCTGCGCCGCGGGATGAGCCGGGTCGTGCTCGACGGGGTGACGAAGCGGTTCGACGGCGTCGTCGCCGTCGACGACGTCTCGCTCGAGGTCGGCGACCGCGAGTTCCTCGTGCTCCTCGGCCCGTCCGGCTGTGGCAAGAGCACCGCGCTGCGGATGATCGCCGGGCTCGAGGACCCGACCGCGGGCACGATCCGGATCGGTGATCGCGTCGTCAACGAGGTCGAACCCAAGGATCGCGACGTCGCGATGGTCTTCCAGTCGTACGCCCTGTACCCGCACATGACGGTGCGCGGCAACATCGAGTTCCCCCTCAAGTCGCGGCGCGTCGAGAAGACCGAGCGTGAGCGTCTCGTCCGGGAGGCCGCGGCGTCGCTCGGGCTCGACACGCTGCTCGACCGCAAGCCGGCCCAGCTCTCGGGCGGGCAACGGCAGCGCGTCGCGCTCGCGCGGGCGATCGTGCGCCGCCCGCAGGCGTTCCTGATGGACGAGCCACTGTCGAACCTCGACGCCAAGCTGCGGGTGCAGACGCGGGCCGAGCTCATCGAGCTCCAGCGGCGCCTCGAAGCCACGGTCGTCTACGTCACCCACGACCAGGTCGAGGCCATGACGATGGGCGACCGCATCGCCATCCTCGACGCCGGCAAGCTGCAACAGGTCGGGCCGCCGCAGGAGGTCTACGCGGCGCCCGCGAACCTCTTCGTCGCGCGCTTCATCGGCACGCCGCCGATGAACACCATCCGCGGTCCCGTGCGCAAGGACGGTGAGGGCGTCGCGGTCGCGCTCGCGGGCGACGTGGTCCCGCTCGAGGAAGGGGTCGCACGCGCGGTCGCGGCGAGCGGCGCCGACGAGGTGATCGTCGGCGTGCGTCCCGAGCACGTCGCCATCGGGTCCGCCGGCGCCATCCGAGCGGTGGTGACCGTCGTCGAGTCACTCGGCCACGAGCGTCACATCGTGTGCCGGCTCGAAGACGACCAGATGGTCATCGTCCGGCAGCCGAGCGACGTCGCGGCCCCGAGCGAACGTGACCACGTCGCGCTCTCGGCGGATGCGGCGAACCTCCACGTGTTCGACGCGGAGTCGGGGCTCCGCATCGGGTCGTGACCGACACCGGCGCCGCGGAGCGCGCGCTCGACCTCGCGGAGTCGGCACCCGAGCCCGAGAGCCGCCGCAGGCTCGGTCGGCGCTCGAAGGAGGCGCTGCTCGCGTACGCGCTGCTCCTCCCCGCGTTCGTCGTGTTCGGCGTGTTCGTCTTCTACCCGTTCGCGCGCAACTTCGAGTACGCGCTGTACCGCACACCGCCCTTCCCCGGGTTGCCGAAGACCTATGTCGGCTTCGATCAGATCGGCGACGTCCTCTCGTCGCACGACTTCCAGAACAGCGTCTGGGTGACGATCCTCTTTCTCCTCTACACGGTGCCGATCGGCGTCTTCCTCGGGCTGTTCCTCGCGAACCTCGCCCACCAGAAGCTGAAGGGGATCCGGGCGTACCGGACCATCTTCTCGTCGACGGTGGCGACGTCGGTCGCTGCTGCGTCGGTCATCTTCTTCACGCTCCTCAACCCGCAGGTCGGGCTGTTCACCTACTGGCTCGGTCGCGAGGGCGAGATCTCGGTGCTCCAAGACCCGAAGACCGCCTTGATCGCGGTGTCGGTGACGACGATCTGGCAGAACCTCGGGCTGTCGTTCATCGTGATGAGCGCGGGGCTCCAGGCCATCCCCGACGACCTCTACGAGGCGGCGCGGGTCGACGGGGCGAGCGCGACCCGGCGGTTCTGGCGCGTCACCGTCCCGATGCTCTCGCCGACGATCTTCTTCGCGACCGTCGTGGGCGGGATCCTCGCGTTCCGGGCCTTCGGTCAGATCGACCTGCTCACGGAGGGCGGACCCGTGCAGAAGACGAACGTCCTCGTCTATGCGATCTACCGGCAGGTGTTCCGCAACAACAACGACGGCGTCGCCGCCGTGTATGCGATCGCGCTGTTCTTGCTCGTGATGATGCTCACGTTCATCCAGATGCGATTCCTCGAGCGCAGGGTGACGTATGCCCGCTGAGATCGGTGCCATCGAGGACGCGCCGCGGGACCGGGTGACGCCGGCGATCCGAGCCGCGGCCCGTTACGCGCTGCTCACGCTGCTGGCGCTCGTCATCGTGTTCCCGATCTACATCACCGTGGTCAACTCGCTGCTGAAGCCCGACGAGATCGCGGCGCGGCCGCCGTCGCTCTTCCCGACCGATCCGCAGTGGAGCTCGTACTCGAAGGCGTGGGAGCAGGGTCACCTCGGGCGCTATCTCCTGAACAGCTTCGTCGTGACCGGGATCATCGTGACCGCGCAGCTGCTGACGTCGATCTTCGCGGCGTATGCCTTCGCATTCCTGGAGTTCCCGTTGAAGCGGACCCTGTTCTTCGTGTTCCTCGCCACGTTGATGGTTCCGTTCGAGGTCGTGTTCTTCACGAACTTCAACACCGTCAACGACCTCGGGCTCTACAACACGTACGCGGGCTTGGCCCTGCCGTTCCTCGCCACCGGCTTCGGAGCGTTCCTCATCCGTCAGGCGTTCCTCGTCACCCCGCGCGACCTGCGCGACGCCGCCCAGCTCGACGGCTACGGGCACTGGCGCTTCATGTGGCGGGTCGCCGTCCCGTTGGCGCGCCCCGCGATCGCCGCCCTGGCGGTGTTCGCGTTCCTGGCCGCGTGGGGTGAGTACCTCTGGCCGCTCATCATCACCGCCGACGCGCAGTACCGGACGGTCCAGGTGGGGCTGCGCCAGCTGAGCCGCACGAGCATCGACCAGATCAACGTCACCTTCGCCGGGATCGTCCTCGCGTCGCTGCCGCTCTTCGTGTTGCTCCTCGTCTTCCAGAAGCAGCTGGTGCGCGGACTCACGGCAGGCGCGGTGAAAGGATGACGGCGGAGCACGACAGGGAGGCCATCGCATGACCAGTCGCCCGAGGTGTGTCGCTGCCGCCGCCGTCGTCGCCGTGACGCTCTCGGCGGTGGTCACGCTCCCGGCCGCAGCGCGCGTCCGGCACCAGCCCGGGGGAAAGTGCCCTCTGGGCGCGGCCGCGAAGGCGAAGAGCAAGCCGGTGCGGATCACGTTCTGGCACGCCATGCAACGCGAGAACGAGACGACGCTCCAGCGCCTCACCGACCAGTTCAATGCGTCACAACGGGACGTCGAGGTCAACCTCGTCAACCAGGTGAGCTACGAGTCGCTGTTCGACAAGTACAAGGCGGGCCTCGGCGGCGGCGAGCTCCCGGACCTCGTGCAGCTGGAGGACACGTCGCTGCAGTCTGCGGTCGACAGCCAGAGCGTGCTCCCGGCTGCGGCGTGCGTGAAGGCCGACAAGTACTCGCTGAAGGACTTCATCCCGCGCACGGTCGCGTACTACACGGTGAAGGGCACGCTCTACGGCCTGCCGTTCCCCGTGTCGAACCCGGTCCTCTACTACAACAAGCAGGCGTTCGAGAAAGCGGGTCTCGATCCCGAGAAGCCGCCGCGCACCCTCGACGAGGTGAAGCAGGCCGCGCAGAAGCTCGTCGACGCGAAGGTCACGACCAAGGGCTATGCGATCAAGCTGGATCCGTGGTACCTGGAGCAGTGGCTGGCCAAGGCCGGGAAGCCCTACGTCAACAACGGCAACGGTCGTCGATCGCGCGCCACGAAGGCGACCTTCGACAACGCGACCGCGGTGGAGATCGCCAAGTGGCTCAAGGACCTCGTCGACTCCGGGCTCGCCGTGAACACGGGAAAGCCGGAAGGGAACGTCGACAACCTCCTCGCGATCGGGAACGACAACGCCGCGATGACGATCGACTCGTCAGCGGCGCTCGGCACGATCGTGAGCATCCTCGGCTCCGGTCAGTTCCCGAACGTCACGATCGGTGTCGCGCCGATGCCGGGCCCGGTCGGGAAGGGCGGTGTGCTCGTCGGAGGTGCCGCGCTCTACATCGTGAGCAAGTCGTCCCGCGAGAAGCAAGATGCGGCATGGCAGTACATGAAGTACCTCCTCGAGCCCGAGCAGCAGGCGACGTGGGCCGCGGGCACCGGCTACATCCCGGTCCGGGAGTCTGCGACCGAGTCGTCGACGATCCAACAGCTCTGGAGCACGCAGCCGTTCTTCAAGGTCGCCTATGACCAGCTGGTGAGCGGCGTGAACAACGTCGCGACCGCAGGTCCGGTGATCGGCCCGTACCAGCAGGTCCGTGACGGCGTGATCGACGAGCTGACCGCGATGCTCACGCAGGGTAAGTCGGCGAAGAGCGCGGTGAAGAGCGCGGCCCAGAAGGGCACGTCCGCGATCGAGGAGTACAACTCGCGCGTCGGGGCCTGAGCGGTCAGCGCGTGACGATGACGACCGCGGCGTTGGCGCCCCGGCCGACCGTGTGCGCCAGCGCGACGCGCGCACCGTCGACCTGGCGCGGCCCGGCGCGGCCGCGGAGCTGATCGGCGAGCTCGACCACCTGACCGAGCGCGGACGCGCCGAGCGGCTCGCCCTTCGAGAGGAGGCCGCCGCTGACGTTGACGGGGAGCGGGCCGCCCGGCAGCGTCGTGCCGTCCTCGACGAGGCGCGCGCCGTCGCCGCGTGCACAGAGCCCGAGCTCCTCGTAGGCGAGGATCTCGCGCGCGGCGTCGGTGTCCTGGCACTCGACGAAGTCGAGGTCGGAGGGCGCGATGCCAGCCTCGCCGAACGCGGCCTCCGCGGCGAGCGTGCTGGGCGGCGTGATGGCGGCATCGTCGACGCCGCTGAGGGGCGTCGCCTCGCCCAGCACCGAGCCCGGCAGGTGCGAGCGCAGGGCAGCCGCAGCGACGACCGGCGCCCCGGTGTGCTCTCGACCGGCCCGCTGGAGCACCACGGCGGCGGCTCCCTCGTTCGGCGAGCAGAGCATGTGCAGGTGCAGGGGATCGCAGACGAGCCGCGACGTCAGCACGTCGTCGGTCGTCGTCTCCTTCCGGAACATCGCGTTCGGGTTGTCGACACCGTTGGCGCGGTTCTTCACGACGATGCGCGCGAGGTGCTCTTTGGAGACGCCCGACTCGCGCATGAGGCGCTGAGCGCGCAGCGCGAAGTACGCGGGCGTCGCGGCGAGTCCGGCCTGCTCGCGCCACGGCTCGAAGAACGACGAGCGGATGATGCCCTTCGGCATCTTCTCCATCCCGAAGACGAGCACGGACTCGTACTGGCCGGCCCGGATCGCGCCCGCGGCGAGCATGAGTGCGGCGCCTCCACTCGCGCATCCCGCCTCGACGTTGACGATCGGCATGCCGGTCTTCCCGAGCGCTCCGAGGACCTTGTGCCCCGCGGCGACGCCGGAGTACACGGTGGCGCAGAACGCGGCCTGGAAGTCGGGGTCACCGGCGTCCGCAAGTGCCGCGCGGACGGCCTGCGCACCCATGTCCGTCACCGTCGTGCCCTCGAACCGCCCGAACGGATGGATCCCAGTGCCGGCGACGACGACCTGATCGCCCCCTCGGCTCATGGCTTCGCGGGTGCGAACGAGTACGTCGTCACGACGTCACCCTCGTCGTCGGCACCGAGCTCGACGAGCTCGAGCTGCATCGCCATTCCTGACTCGAGCCGATTCGGATCGGGCTCCTCGATGCGGGTGATCACGAGCAGGCCGTCGGACAGCGCGACGACGCCGAAGCCGAACGGGACGTCACCGAGATAGCCGGGCGGTGGTGCCGTGACCGCGGTCCAACCCCAGAGCGTTCCGTGGCCCGAGAGGTGGACGGTCTCGATCGCGTCGGAGCCGCAGACAGGGCACGTCGGCGCGACGGGGAACTGCAACCGGCCGCACTCGCGGCAGTGGCCACCGATGAGGTAGGGACGCCGCTCGTCGTCCTCGCCGAAGAGACCCTCCCGGACCGGCTTCACACGATGCCCTCGGCGGCGAGCGCATCGCACGCAGCGTCGTCGAGACCGAGGAGCCCCTGCAGCACGTCGCGCGTGTGCTCACCGAGCCGGGGTGCTCCGGACGGCACGAGCGCGGGTTCGCCGACGACGCGCGGGAACGGTGCCTGCTGGCGGTGCGTGCCGATGACGGGGTCGTCGACGGGCACGAGATCGCCCCGGGCTGCCATGTGCGGGTCGTCGAAGATCTCGGCCGCGGTGTACGCGGTCGCCACCGGGACATCGCATGCGACGCACCGCTTCTCGACGTCGGACGCGTCGAGCGAGCGCGTCCACTCGGAGACGACCCCGTTGATCTCGTCGCCGCGCGCGGCGCGATCGGCCAGGCGCGCGAAGCGCGGGTCGTCGACGAGGTCCGGACGGTCCATGGCCGAGCAGAGCCGCGCGAAGTTCGCGTCCGACCCGGCGACGATGCAGACGTACTTCCCGTCCGCCGTCGGGTAGTTGTCGAGCGGAGCCGAGTTCGCCAGGCGATTTCCCTCGCGGCTGCGGACGATCCCGAGGCGGTCGTACGCGGCGAGCGTCCACTCGAGGACGCGCAGCGCCGAGCCGTAGAGCGCGGCGTCGATCACGGCACCGCGCCCCTCTCGCGCGTCGCGGGCGTAGAGGGCGGCGGTGGCAGCGTGTGCGGCGAAGACACCGGTCAGGTAGTCGGAGATGGTCACGCCGACGCGCACCGGCGGGCGGTCCGGGTACCCCGTGAGGTGCAGGAGCCCGCCGTAGCCGATGCCCACGCGGTCGAGGCCCGGCCGCGGCGCGTACGGGCCGTCCTGCCCGAAGCTGCTGATGCGGACCGTCACGATCCGGTCGGGGAGCGCGCCGGGCCCGATGCCCCACCGCTCGAGCGTCCCCGGCCGGAAGTTCTCGACGACGACGTCGGTGTGCTCGGCGAGGCGGCGGAACAGGTCCTGCCCCTCTGCGCGCCGCAGATCCAGGGTCATGCTCTTGCGGCCGCGTCCCTCCACCGCCCAGAACAGCGAGTAGGGCGTGCCGTCCGTGGCCTCCGCGAAGGGGCCGATCTCGCGCATGAAGTCGCCGACGCCCGGCTGCTCGATCTTGACGACCTCGGCGCCCTGCTCGCCGAGCAGGCCGGCGCAGAACGGTGCCGCGATGCGCGTGCCGAGGTCGAGCACGCGCAGCCCCTCGAGCGGGCGCGTCATCGGCCCGACTCGCCCGCCTGCTCGCGCTTGACGGCGTCCATGCCCCCCTCCTTGCGCGCTGCAGTCGCGCCGAGCGCAGTCGCGGTGTTGCTGACGAACTGGTGGACCATGAAGTGGTACCGCCACGACTCGCGCTGCCCTTGGAGGTCGAGCATGTGGTTGATCGTGTCCTTGATGGCCTCGGCCGTCACCGGCGGGACGAGCGCGACTCGCTCTGCCATCGCACGCGCCGCGGACGCGAGCTCGGCGCGGGGGACCACCTTGTTCACGAGACCGAGCGTCGCGGCCTCGGTGGCGTCGATGGTCTCGGCGCAGAGGAGGAGCTCCTTGGCCTTGCGGGGGCCGAGGTCCCAGGGCTCCACGAGGAGCTCGACTCCCACCCCGGTCATCCGCGCCACCGGGTTCGAGAACGTCGCGTCGTCGGACGCCACGATGAGGTCGCACATCGACGCGAGCATGAGCCCGGCCGCGGCGCACGTGCCCTGCACGGCCGCGATCGTCGGCTTGCGCAGGTCGCGCAGCCGGATGCACTTGTCCCAGTACATGACCTGCTCGTGGCGGAGCTTGCCCTCCGCCGTGTCGCGCATCCGCGCCCATTCTGTGGTTCCCTCGAGGATCTCCTTGAGGTCGTGTCCGGCCGAGAAGTGCTTCCCCTCGCCTGCGAGCACGAGGACACGCACGTCGTCGTCGTCGTCGACGAGGTCGAGCGCGCGGTCGATCTCGGTCAGCATCTGGCTGCTCTGCGCGTTGGCCGCCTCGGGCCGGTCGAGCGTGATCGTCGCGACCGCGCCGTCGACGTCGTAGCGGATCGTCTCGAACGCGTCGCGCGCTGACATCACCGTCAGGTTACGCGCCGCGGCTCGCGCGGCAGGCCGAGCACGCGCTCGGCGAGGATGTTGCGCTGGATCTCGTTCGTCCCCGCCCAGATCGACGACGCCTGGTAGTACAGCCACGAGCGCTGCCAGGTGCCGTCACCCGGGTTGTCGTCGGCGCCGTGCCACAGCGGCGCGGCGGGCCCGAGCACCGTCATGACGGTGTCGTGCAAGCGCTTGCTCATCTCGCTCCAGTACAGCTTCAGCGCGCTGCCCTCGGGGCCCGGCGGCTCGCCGCGGGCGACCCGCGAGAGGGTGCGCCAGTTGTGGAGCTGGAACAGGCGCACCTCCACCGCAGCTTGCGCCAGGCGCGGGCGGACCCGCGCGTCCTCGAACGCGCCCGACTGGAGGGCGAGGCGCAGCAGCTCCTCGACGAGCTGGATGTGGATGACGAGCTGACGCGGGTTGATCCCGCGCTCGTGCGTGAGCGTCGCGTTCGCGACGCTCCATCCTTCGTCGACGGGTCCGATCCGGTGGGTGTCGGGGATCACCACGCCATCGAAGAAGACCTCGTTGAACTCGGTCTCGTCGGTGATCTGACGCAACGGCCGGACCTCGACACCCGCGGCGCGCATGTCGACGACGAACGCGGTGATGCCCTGCTGCTTCGGCACCTCCGGGTTCGTCCGCGCCAGGCAGAGGCCCCAGTCGGCGAACTGCGCGTAGCTCGTCCAGACCTTCTGCCCGTCGAGCGCCCACTCGCCGTCGTCACCGGCACCGGTGCGCACGGCCCGCGTCGACAACGAGGCGAGATCGCTCCCCGCCCCCGGCTCGCTGAAGAGCTGGCACCACAGCTCCTCGGCGGGGAGGATGCGCGGCAGCCAGCGCGCCTTCTGCTCCGGCGTGCCGTGCGCCAGCAGGGTCGGCCCGACGAGGTTGATGCCGATGCGACCGACCAGCTCGGGGGCGCGAGCGCGCGCGAGCTCCTCGGTGACGATGAAGTGCTCGACCGCGCCCGCTCCGCGCCCGCCGTACTCCTCGGGCCACGGCACGCCGACCCAACGCCCGCTCGCGAGCTTCGCCTGCCACTCACGGCCGAAGGCCACCTCGTCGGCCAGGCTCTCGAAGCGGGGTGGCAGGCCGCGGCCGTACTCCCACGGCAGGTGCTCGCGCAGCCACGCGCGCACGTCGTCGCGCAGACGCGCCTCGTCGACGGTCGGCGCGAGGTCCACCGCGCGCGGGTCAGCCGCGCTCGGCGATCGGCACGTAGTCGCGCTCGGTGGGCCCGATGTAGATCTGGCGCGGGCGTCCGATCTTCGTCCCGGGCTCCTCGGTCATCTCCTTCCAGTGCGCGATCCAGCCGGGGAGGCGACCCATGGCGAAGAGCACCGGGAACATCTCGGTGGGGAAGCCCATCG
>DATBSK010000173.1:0-20468 GCA_036559825.1 Acidimicrobiia bacterium
AGACGAGCGGTGCCGCGCTCGCCGGCACCGGGATTGCGACGAGCGCGAGCGTCGCGAGCGCGACGAGCGCGGTGGCGCGCGCGCCGCGTCGACATCGGCTGGGCATCGCCGGGAGCGTAGCCAACGGCACCGACATCGTCCTGGTCATGAGGGCTCGAGCCCGTCGGTGCCGGC
This sequence comes from Acidimicrobiia bacterium, assembly GCA_036559825.1. GTDB lineage: Bacteria > Actinomycetota > Acidimicrobiia > IMCC26256 > PALSA-555 > DATBSK01. The sequence goes on from DATBSK010000173.1 coordinate 175, forward strand.
TTCGATGAGCGACGCGTCGAGCCCGAGGAGCTCGACGGTGGTCGTGCCGCCGCGCAACGCCGCGAAGAACCCGTCCTCCTTCTCGGCGCGCGCCAGGCCCGCCGCGAGGACCGCCTCCAGCGACGCGCCCGGGACGACCGTCACGCCGTCGACGTCGCCGACGACCCAGTCACCGGTCGATACCTCGACGTCGCCGACGCGCGCGGCGCCGCCGACCGCGCCCGGTTGCAGCTTCGTCGCACCGGGCAGCGCGAGCCCGCTCGAGAAGACCGGGAAACCGTGCGCCTCGAGCGCCGCGGCATCGCGAACACACCCGTCGATCACGAGACCCGCGATCCCGCGTGCCTCCGCGGCGGTGGTGAGCACCTCGCCCCAGTAGCCGAGGTCGCGCTCGTCGCCGACCGTGACGACCAGCGCGTGACCGGCCGGGGCGCGCACGACACCCACGTGGATGGCGAGGTTGTCGCCGGGGGTGCACCGCACGGGCAATGCCGGAGCAGCGAGGCGGGCGCCCGGCCACGCGGCGCGGATGCGGTTGCGCATCGGGCGGCCACCCGACTCGCCGAGCGTCGCCGCCCCGAGCTCCAGCAGGCGGGCGGCGGTGGTCGCGTCGGTCACGTGACTGCCCTGGCGTGAGAGTTGGCGGAGGGAGAGGGATTTGAACCCTCGAGGAGGCTCAACGCCCCCTACTCGCTTAGCAGGCGAGCACCTTCGGCCACTCGGTCATCCCTCCGAGCTGGACGTTCGAGTGTACGTGGCGGCGTAGCGTGGGCGTGATGGAGCAGCCGAGCGTTCCGCGCGACGGCCGCAGGCATCGGGTGGCTTGGCCACCCGATGCGGGCGGAGACGGAGCCTGCGGAGTCGACCGACGAGGCAGGTACCGTGCGGCCGAGCGAGCGCGACCAGGATGATGGAGCCGGTCGAAGCACTCGAACGGATCGCGGAGCTGCTGCAGCGCGTCCGGAACGCGCGCCCGAAGGTGCAGGCGTTCGGGCGCGCAGCCGACGCGATCCGCGGCATGTCGCGCGAGGAGCTGCAACAGCGCGCCGACGCGGGCACGCTCACCGACCTGCCCGGCATCGGGGCGAGCACCGCCTCGGTGATCACCCAGGCGCTCGCGGGTGAGACGCCGGAGTACCTCACGAAGCTCGCCGGGAGCGCGGAGCCGCCCACGGAGGCGGCCCAGGAGGTGCGCGCCGCGCTGCGCGGCGACCTCCACCTCCACTCCGACTGGTCGGACGGCGGGCACACGATCGAGGCCATGGCGCGGCACGCGGCGGAGCTCGGTCACGAGTACCTGGCGCTCACCGACCACTCCCCGCAGCTCACGGTCGCCAAGGGACTGTCGCCGGAGCGGCTGCGCGAGCAGCTCGAGGTCGTCGCTGGGCTCAACGCCGAGCTGGCGCCCTTCCGGATCCTCACCGGCATCGAGGTCGACATCCTCGACGACGGGTCGCTCGACCAGGAGCCCGAGCTGCTCGCGCAGCTCGACGTCGTGGTCGCGAGCGTGCACTCGAAGCTGCGCATGGACGCGCAGCCGATGACCGACCGCATGGTCGCGGCGCTCGCGAGCCCGCACGTCGACATCCTCGGGCACTGCACCGGGCGTCTCATCGTCGGGCGCGGGCGGCCGGAGTCGACGTTCGACCCCGATGTCGTGTTCGCCGCCGCGGCACATTTCGCCAAGGCGATCGAGGTCAACTCGCGTCCGGAGCGGCTCGACCCCCCGATGCGCCTGCTCCAGCTCGTGGTCGACGCCGGGTGCAAGGTGTCGGTCGACTCGGACGCGCACGCGACCTGGCAGCTGGATTGGCAGCCGTACGGGTGTCACCGCGCCGCCGAGGCGTCCGTGCCGATCGACCGCATCGTCAACACGTGGCCCGCCGCCGACCTGCTCGCGTGGACCGCGTCCCACGCCGAGGCCGCCTGAGCCCACCCGACCCCTCGCTCACCCGAGCATGTGACACCTCAGCCGGATATAGCGGCTCCAGCGTCACATGCTCGGCTGGAGGAGCGTCACGGCGCCTTCCCGCGGGCCGAGTCGGAGCGCGCCGTCGACGCGCTCGCCGTCGCGCGCGCGGTCGGTGCAGACCCTGATCGTGCCCTGCACGTCGTCGAGCGTCGCGGCGTCATCGGCGAGGTTGAACGCGACGACGACGGACGTGCCCCGCCGCCACGCCCAGAGCGTGTCGTCGGACGCGAGCGGCGCGTAGGCGCCGGTGCGCAGGTCGTCGAGCTCCCGCCGCAGGGCGACGAGGTCCCGCACGAGGTGCAGCGTCGACGACGGATCGTCGCGCTGGTCCGCGACGTTGCACCGAGCGATGTCGCCGAACGGGAGCCACGGCTCGACGCCCGGCGCGGTGAACCCCGCGCCGGCACCGCCGTGCCACGGCATCGGCGTCCGCGCCGCGTCGCGGTTGTGGACGGGCGCGAACCGGATGCTCACCGGGTCGAGCAACCGCTCGCGCGGGACGTCCGTGTCGGGCATGCCCAGCTCGTCGCCGTAGTAGAGGAACGCCGTCCCGCGCAGCGTGAGCAGCATCATGAGCGCGCAGCGGGTCATGGCGGGCGACCCGGCGGCCCAGCGCGTGGGGAGCCGCGACACGTCGTGGTTGCTCCCCGTCCACACCGGGCTGCACGCCTCCGGTAGGAGGCGCTCGGTGCGCGCGACCAGCTCCGCGAGGGTCGCCGCGTCGAACGGCGCCTGCAGGAACGGGATGTTGAAGGCGAGGCCGAGCTCGTCGCCGGCGCCGTAGAACGGGATCACGTCCTCGAGCCGGTCCACGAACGTCTCTCCGACCAGCAGCCTCGGCGGGTCGTACCCGTCGGCGAGGCATCGCCACCGCCGGTGCACGTCGTGCACCTCGGGACGATTCGAGTTGTAGCGCGCGACCTGGCCGCGGAGCTGCGCGAGGACGCTGTCGTCGGGGCCGGCGGGAGGGTTGTCGCGCAGGTCCCGGTCCTTGACGATCATGTGCGCGACGTCGATGCGGAACCCCGCCACGCCGCGGTCGAACCAGTGGCGGAGGATGCGGTCGAACTCGCCGCGGACGTCGTCGTTCCACCAGTCGAGGTCGGCCTGCTCCGGCAGGAAGTTGTGCAGGTACATCTGGCCCGTGCGCTCGTCGAGCGTCCACGCGGGCCCGAAGAAGCTGCTCACCCAGTTGTTCGGCGGACCGCCGCCGGATCGGGGGTCGGCCCAGACGTACCAGTCGCGATGCGCCGCGGTCCGCGACGACCTCGAGTCCTCGAACCACGCGTGCGCGGTGCTCGTGTGGTTCGGCACGAGGTCGAGCAGCACCGCGATCCCGCGTTCGCGTGCCGCGGCGAGGAGCGCGTCGAGGTCGTCCTGCGTGCCGAGCTCCGGGTGCACGCCGAGGTAGTCGGCGACGTCGTAGCCCCAGTCCGCGTTCGGCGACGGGAAGGTCGGCGACAGCCACACCGCGTCGATGCCGAGCCAGGCGAGATGGTCGAGGTGCGCGGTGATCCCCGGCAGGTCGCCGATCCCGTCGCCGTTCGAGTCGGCGAACGACCGCGGGTAGATCTGGTAGCAGACCGCGCCGTCCCACCAGGCACCCATCGACGCATCCTGGCAGGCTCGCTCCGTGGAGGCGTTCGCGGCAGCCGGCGGCGGGTTCCTGCTCGCGGTGCTGTGGTTCGACCTCATGTTCGACGTGCAGGCGCGCGGCGCCGCGGGCGGCGATGTGCCCGAGCCGGCGCTGGCGTCGATCGCGGGGTACTACGGGCGCGTCACCACGAACGCGCGGCCGATGAACTGGCTCGTCGCGGCAGCGATGCTCGCGACCATCGCGGCGACGATCGTGGAGATCGCCACCGGTGACGTGGACGCGTGGGTGGGCTGGGTGTCGCTCGTGCTGGTCGTCACCGCCGTGGGGCTCGCCGCGACGCAGACGGTGCCGAACGCGGTGCGCCTCGGCTCACGACGCGATCCGGTCGAGGAGCAGTCACGCCTCGCGCGCCGGATCCTGCACGATCACGTCGTGTGCTTCACGCTGATCGCGGCGCTGGTCGTCGTGCAGCTCGTGAGTGCCGCGTCGTAGCGATCAACCGACGGCCGCCGTCGTTTGCGACGACGACGAGCGTCAGCACGAGCCCTCGCACGCCCTGACCATACGTCCGGCGCGGAGGGAGTGGGATTCGAACCCACGGAGGCTCGCGCCTCAACCGCTTTCAAGGCGGTCCCGTTCGGCCGCTCCGGCACCCCTCCGAAGAGGAAGGCTACGACGCCGTGGTTTTCGGCACGCTGAACCACGTCCACGGTGGGTGAGCGTGCCGAGAATGCGTCGGCGTCAGGCGCGCTCGACGCGGTCGAAGCCGGTGATCGGGCGGAGCACGTCGGGCACGACGAACGCGCCGTCCTCCTGGTAGTGCTCCCAGAGAAAGACGAGCGTGCGACCGATGGCGCAGGCGGTGCCGTTCAGCGTGTGGACGAGCACGTTGCCGTCGGCGGTCGCGACGCGTGTGCCGAGCCGGCGCGCCGAGTAGTCGCGGTAGTTCGAGCACGACATGAGCTCGCGGTAGCGACCCTCGGACGGGAGCCACGCCTCGACGTCGTACTTCTTGGTCGCAGCCGGGCCGAGATCCCCCGCGGCGATGTTCACGACGCGGTACGCCAGACCGAGCGCGCCCACGAGCGACTCCTCGATCGCGAGCAGCCGCTCGTGCTCGTCGTCCGAATCGGACGGGTCGCTCCACGAGAACATCTCCACCTTGTCGAACTGGTGCACGCGGAAGATGCCGCGGGTGTCCTTGCCGTAGGTGCCGGCCTCGCGGCGGAAGCACGTCGACAGCCCGGCGTAGCGCGCCGGGAGCGCGCCGGCCTCGAGGCGCTCCCTGCGGTGGCGCGTCGACAGCGACACCTCGCTGGTGCCGGTGAGGAAGAGCTGACCGGCGTCGACCTCGTAGACCTGGTGGCGATCCGTCGGGAAGAAGCCGGCCTCCTCCATCACCTCCTCGCGCACCAGCACGGGCGGCATCACCGCCGTGAAGCCCTCGGCGACGAGGCGGCCCATCGCCCACTGCTCCAACGCGAGCGCGACGAGCACCGCCTCGCGTTCGAGCGATGCGAAGCGGGAGCCGCTCGCCTCGGTCGCGTGGCGCGTCTCGACGAAGCCCATGGCCTCGCCGAACGCGGCGTGGTCGAGCGGCGGCGCCGGGGGCGTGTCACCGACCGTGCGCAGCACCTCGCCGTCGTCCTCGCCGCCGTCGGGAACGGACGCGTCGGCAGGGCTCGGGACCTGGAGTGCCAGCGCGCGCAGGTTGCGGTCGACGATCGCGAGCTCCTCTTCGGCGCGCTTGAGCTCCTCCTTCGCTGCCGCGGCGTCGCGCTGCTTCGCGGCGCGCTCGTCGGGCGCGGCCTGACCGATCTCCTTCGAGAGCTTCTTCTGCCGGGCGCGTAGCTCCTCGACGCGCTGCTGCTGCGCGCGCCGGTCCGCGTCGATCCCGAGCACCTCGTCGAGGAGACCCTGATCGACGCGCTTGCGCTCGATCGCGGCGCGGTACTGCGGTTCCTCGCGCAGCGCCTTGAGGTCGATCACCGTCAGGTGTTGCGAACTTGCGCGCGCAGCTCGTCGATCCAGCCGCTCGCGATCTCCCAGGCCTCGTTCGCGGCGTCGCGCCGCTCCCGGGCCTCCTCACCCGCGACCGGGTACGAGCCCAGGAACTTCACCTCGGCTTGCTCGGCGGCGAGGTTGCGCAGGCAGTCGGCGATCACCTCGTCGGCGACGTGCCCCTCGAAGTCGATGAAGAAGCAGTACTGCCCGAGCCTGCGCTTCGTCGGTCGTGACTCCAGCTTCGTGAGGTTGATGCCACGGGCGGCGAACTCGTGGAGGATCGGCAGCAACGAGCCGGGCCGGTTCGCGCGCTGGAAGCAGACGACCGATGTCTTGTCGTGACCGGTTGGCGCCGGGATGCCGCGGCCGACGAGCACGAAGCGCGTCTCGTTGTCCGGGTGGTCCTCGATCTCGGAGGCCAGCACCTCGAGCCCAGCGAGCTCGGCGCCATGCGTCGTGCCGATCGACGCGATGTCGGCGGTCGCCGCGGCGGCGACCTGCGTGGCGGCCTCGGCGGTCGAGTTGGCGGCGACGAGCTCGGCGTCCGGGAGCTTCGCCGACAGCCAGGCGCGGCACTGTCCGAGCGGGTTGGGGTGGGAGACGACGGTGCGCACGTCTTCGAGCGCGGTGCCCGGCTTGGCCGCGAGGTGCAGCGAGACGGGCAGGTCGATCTCACGCTGGACGAGCAGGTCGGTGTCGAACGCGAGCGTGTCGAGCGTGACCGTGATCGTGCCCTCGATGGAGTTCTCGATCGGCACGAGCCCGATGTCGACGTCGCCGCGCTCGACCGCGGAGAGGACGTGCGGCACCGTGCGCAGCGGGACGGCTTCGTACGCGGCGAGGTCGGCCTGCGTGCCGAGTGCCTCCTCGGCGAAGGTGCCGCGGGGCCCGAGGTAGCCGACGCGGGTCACGACGAATGATCGTAGCGGCGCGGGTCCAAGAACCCGCGGCGCAATAGGGTCACGGCAGTGGAGCAGTCGGGCGTCACGCAGTGCGACCGCACGTACCGTGCGGTCGAGCGAGCGCGACCAGAGTGACGCAGCACTGGACGCTCGAGCAGGCGACGGCCGCGCTGCCCGAGGTGCGCGCGACCCTGCGGCGCATCCGCGCGCTCGTCGCCGCGGCGCGCGCACACGCTGCCGAGCACGGCGGGAGTGGCGCGGCGGCCGTGTCGGGCAACGGCCACGGACCGAAGGTGCGCGCCGACGACCGCGAGCTGCGCGCGCTGCTCGCCGAGCTCGACGCGCGCGGTGTGATCGTGCGCGACCCCGGGCGCGGCCTCATCGACTTCCCCGCGCTCGCGCCGTCGGGCCGGACGTACCTGCTCTGCTACCTCGAGGGCGAGGACGCGATCGAGTGGTGGCACTGGCCCGAGGACGGCTTCGCGGGACGCACGCCCCTCACCGACCCGCCGCAGTGACCGCGCTCAGGTCGACGGGTTCGCCCAGGCGTCGTGCTGGGTGACGACCGCGGCCCCGACGATGCCCGCCTCGTTGAGGAGCTGCGCGGGGACGATCGCGGCGCGCGACTTCAGCAGCGGCAGGAACTTGCTGCTCTTCTTGCTCACGCCGCCGCCCACGACGATGAGGTCGGGCCAGAGCAGTGCGTCGAGCTGCGCGATGTACTCGTTCAGGCGATCGGCCCACTTCTTCCAGGACAGCCCCTTCGACTCGCGCACGCTCTCCGCGGCACGGCGCTCGGCGTCCTTGCCGCGGATCTGCATGTGCCCGAGCTCGGTGTTCGGCACGAGATGCCCGCGGCTGAACACGGCGCTGCCGATCCCGGTGCCCAGCGTGATCACGATCACCGTGTCGTCGCGTCCCTTGCCGGCGCCGAACTCCATCTCGGCCATGCCCGCGGCGTCGGCATCGTTCATGACGGTCACGGGCGCGCCCGTCGCCTTCGAGAACAGCGCACCAGCGTCGGCGCCGATCCACGACTGGTCGACGTTCGCCGCGGTCTGCACGACACCGTCCTTCACGACCGCGGGGAAGGTGGCGCCGATCGGCCCGTTCCAGTCGAAGTGCTTCGCGACCTCGGCCACGACGCCCGCCACGGCGTCCGGCGTCGCGGGGTGCGGCGTGAGCACGCGGAACCGGTCGGCGATGAGCTCGCCCGTGTCGGTGTCGACGGGTGCGCCCTTGATGCCGGTGCCGCCGATGTCGATCCCGAGCCTCGTCGTCATGGGGGCACCTCCTCAGGGTGAGCCGAGAACGCTATGCGTTCGCCGCCGGCGGTGTCCTGGATGCCGGCGTCATCCGGGCGCCCCATGACAACGAACGCACCCCCGAGGGAAGATGGCGGTCCCCCCGCTCGCCGGACCGACCCACAGAGGAGACCAGCGATGCAGCTCGGCATGATCGGACTCGGGCGCATGGGCGCCAACCTCGTCCGTCGCCTCATGAAGGACGGCCACGAGTGCGTCGTCTACGACGTCAGCGCCGACGCCGTGAAGCAGCTCGAGAGCGAGGGGGCGACGGGCGCGACGACGCTCCAGGAGTTCGCCGACAAGCTCACGCAGCCGCGCGCGGCGTGGATCATGGTGCCGACGGCGGTCGTCGACTCGACGCTGAAGGACCTCGTCCCGCTGTTCACCAAGGACGACATCATCATCGACGGCGGGAACAGCTACTACCACGACGACATCCGTCGGGCGAAGCAGCTGGGGAAGGACGGCATCCACTACGTCGACGTCGGGACGAGCGGCGGGGTCTTCGGGCTCGAGCGCGGCTTCTGCCTGATGATCGGCGGCGAGGACGCAGTCGTGCAGCACCTCGACCCGATCTTCGCCACGATCGCGCCCGGTGTCGACTCCGCGGAGCGCACACCGGGGAAGAGCGGCGCGCCGAGCACCGCGGAGAACGGCTACCTGCACTGCGGCCCGAACGGCGCCGGGCACTTCGTGAAGATGGTGCACAACGGCGTCGAGTACGGACTGATGGCCGCGTACGCCGAGGGTCTCAACATCCTCCACCACGCCAACGCGGGCAAGACCAAGCGGGAGGTCGACGCGGAGACGACGCCGCTCCGGAACCCCGAGCTCTACCAGTACGACCTCGACATCCCCGCGGTCGCCGAGGTGTGGCGTCGCGGGAGCGTCGTCGCGTCGTGGCTCCTCGACCTCGCCGCGCATGCGCTCAGCGAGTCGCCGCAGCTCGCGGACTTCGAGGGACGTGTGTCCGACTCGGGCGAGGGCCGTTGGACGGTGCTCGCCGCGGTCGACGAAGGCGTGCCCGCACCCGTGCTCTCGACCGCGCTCTACGACCGCTTCGCCTCGCGGGGTGAAGCCGACTTCGCCGACAGGATCCTCTCGGCGATGCGCAAGGAGTTCGGCGGCCACGACGAGAAGAAGTAGTGAGCGAACGGCTGCGGGCCGGGTACCCCGGCCCGCAGTGAGCGAACCAATGCAGTAGGAGCGAACGGCTGCGGGCCGGGTACCCCGGTCCGCAGTGAGCGAACCAATGCAGTAGGAGTCACCATGGCGACGAAGCCCGTCCCGTCCGATGCGCTCGTGTTCTTCGGCGCGACGGGCGACCTGGCCCACAAGAAGATCTTCCCGGCGCTCTACCACATGATCAAGCGGGGCGAGCTGAACGTCCCCGTGATCGGTGTCGCGTCGTCACCGTGGTCCTCCGAGCAGCTGCGCGACCGCGCCCGTGACGGCATCGAGCAGTTCGGTGGCGGCGTCGACGACGAGAGCTGCTTCGGCAGGCTCGCCGAGCTCCTGAGCTACGTGGACGGCGACTACACCGACCTCGCGACCTTCAAGACGCTCCGCCAGACGCTCGGCAGCTCGCAGCGCCCGGCGCACTACCTCGCGATCCCCCCGAGCCTGTTCCCGACCGTCGTGGAGAACCTCGGCAAGTCCGACTGCGCGACGAACGCACGCGTCATCGTCGAGAAGCCGTTCGGCCGTGACTTCAAGACCGCGCAGGAGCTCAACCGGGTGCTCCACTCGGTGTTCCCGGAGCCGAGCATCTTCCGCATCGACCACTACCTCGGCAAGGAGGCGATCCAGAACATCCTCTACTTCCGGTTCGCCAACTCGTTCCTCGAGCCGATCTGGAACCGCAACTACGTCCGCCAGGTGCAGATCACGATGGCCGAGGACTTCGGCGTCCAGGGGCGCGGGAAGTTCTACGAGGAGGTCGGCGCGCTGCGCGACGTCGTGCAGAACCACCTGCTGCAGACCCTGGCGCTGCTCGCGATGGAGTCGCCCGTGGGCCCGGAGGTCGACGACCTGCGGGACGCGAAGGAGAAGGTGTTCGGCGCGGTCCGCACGCTCCACGAGGACGACCTCGTGCGGGGCCAGTTCGACGGCTACCGCGACGAGGACGGCGTTGCCTCCGACTCGGACGTCGAGACCTTCGCCGCGGCCCGCTTCCACATCGACTCGTGGCGCTGGGCCGACGTCCCCTGGTACATCCGCGCCGGCAAGAACCTCCCGATCACGTGCACCGAGGTGCGGGTCGAGCTGCACCGGCCGCCGCAGCGGGTCTTCGCCGACTACGAGGACCTCCCGCGCGACACGAACTACCTGCGGTTCCGCCTCAACCCACAGGTGCAGATCGCGCTCGGGGCCCGCGCCAAGCAGCCCGGTGAGGGGTTCATCGGCTCACCGATCGAGCTCGCGCTCACCGACGACCACCCCGACGAGATGAGCGCGTACGAGCGCCTGCTCGGCGACGCCATGGACGGCGAGAACCTGCTGTTCGCGCGCGAGGACGGCGTCGAGAAGGCTTGGCGCGTCGTGGACCACGTCGTCTACCACCATCACACGGCGTACCCGTACAAGCCGCACACCTGGGGCCCGCACCAGGCCGAGGGACTGGTCCACGACCAAGACGGCTGGCACGACCCCGTGCTGTAGGCAGCGGCACATCGACCCGTGCCGCTCACGCTCGCCGTCGATCTCGGCGGCACGAACATGCGCGTCGCGGTCGTCGACGAGCACGGCACGATCGTCGACCGCGACCACGCGCCGACACCGCACGACGCGGACACCATCGAGCCCTTCGTCGCACTCGTGGCCTCGATGCGCCACGCGCACCCGGTGCAGCACGGCGTCGTCGCCGTCCCCGGGCGGGTCGATCACCTCGCGGGGACGCTCCTCCACGCGCCGAACCTCCCGCCGAAGTGGCTCTCGCAGATCACGCGCGACGCGTTGCAGCGCGCGCTCGACCTGCCGGTCGTGCTCGCCAACGACGCCGACGCGGCCGCGGTCGGCGAGGCGCGCTTCGGTGCTGCGCTCGGCCACCTCGACGTCGTCTACCTCACGATCTCCACGGGCGTCGGTGCGGGCGTCCTCGTCGGCGGCCGGCTCGTCCTCCCGCGCTACTCGGCGGGCGAGGTGGGCCACACCGTGATCGACCGCCAGGCCGCGGCAGCGGGCGGGGCCCTGGCGACCGTGGAGGAGCTCGGATCGGGGACGGCGATCAACCGCCTCGCGGGCGAGCACGCGCTCGCGGCACGGGGGCGCGTCCTGAGCCAGATGGTGCGCGACGGGGATCCCGCCGTACGCGAGATCTGGGACGAGGCGATGAGCGCCGCCGGCCTCGGCGCGGTGACGCTGGCGCACCTGTACGCACCGACGATCCTGGTCATCGGCGGCGGCGTCGGGCTGAACGCGGACCTCACCCTCGACCCGATCCGCGCGTCGCTGGAGCGGTTCGGCCCGCTCGGCCCGCCGCCCGAGGTGGTGAGCGCCGCGCTCGGCGACGACCCGGGCCTCGTCGGCGCGGCGGGCTGGCGTGCCGCGACCGGCTCGTAGTCACATGCTCCGTAGAGTGAGCGCCGTGCCGCAGCCGGTCCCGACGCCGAGCGTGCGGGCCCTCGGGCCCTACTCGACCGCGGTGCGGGCCGGCGACTGGGTCGTGTGCGCGGGCCAGGTCGGCGTCGATCCTGCGACCGGCGAGCTCGTCGGCCCCGCCCTCGCCGACCAGGTGCGCCAGGCGCTGGCCAACACCGCCGCGGTGCTGGCGGATGCGGGGTGCGGATGGGAACACGTGGCCAAGGCGACGTTGTTCGTCGCGACGGAGAGCCCACAGCCCATGGCGGAGGTGAACGAGATCTACGCCGAGGTGCTCGGCGAGCACCGGCCGGCCCGGAGCACCGTCGGCGTCTCGTGGCTCCCCGCGCGAGCGCTGTTCGAGATCGAGGTCTGGGCGCACAAGCCCGAAGGAGCCTGACGACATGGCGAAGACCGACAAGACCGACCGTGAGATCACCAAGACCGACGAGGAGTGGCGCGCCGAGCTGACGCCCGAGCAGTACGCGGTGCTGCGCCGGGCCGGCACGGAGCCCGCGTTCGCGGGCAAGTACTGGGACTGCCACGACGACGGCATGTATCGGTGCGCGGCCTGTGGCGCCGAGCTCTTCGACGCGGGCACCAAGTTCGACTCGGGCACGGGCTGGCCGAGCTTCACCGAGCCGGTCGTCGCGGACGCGGTCGAGCTGAAGCGCGACGTGTCGCACGGCATGATCCGCACCGAGGTCGTGTGCCGGCGCTGCGGCGGGCACCTCGGTCACGTCTTCGACGACGGCCCGGGCCCGACCGGTCAGCGGTGGTGCATCAACTCCTGCTCGCTCGACCTGGATCCGCGGGACGGCGCTGCCACGAGCTGAGCCAGCCGAGCACCTCGTGATCGGGCATCGGTCGCGCGACCACGTGACCCTGGATCGCGTCGCAGCCGAGCTCGACGAGCGCCTCCCGCTGCGCGTCGGTCTCCACCCCTTCGGCGACGATCTCGAAGCCCAGCGCGTGGGCGAGGTCGATCACGGACGCGACGATCGTCGCGTCCTCGAGCACCTTCGACACGAAGACCTGGTCGATCTTCACCTGATCGAGCGGGAAGCGCTGCACGTACGCGAGTGACGAGTAGCCCTTGCCGAAGTCGTCGATCGCGAGTCGTACACCGAGCTCGCGCAGCGCCGCGAGGCGCACGCTCGCGAGCTCGGGATCCTGGACCAGCACGGACTCGGTGATCTCGAGCGTCAGACGCTTCGGGTCGAGGCCCGTGCTGTCGAGCACGCGCTCGACGACCTCGAGCAGGCCCGGCTGCGCGAGCTGGCGCCCCGAGACGTTCACGGCGATCCCGAGCGGCTCCGGATCGCCGCGGTCGGGATGGTTCCACGCCGCGCCCACCCGGCACGCGACCTCGAGCACGTGGGCCCCGATCATCGCGATGAGCCCGGTCTCCTCGGCGAGGGGGATGAACACCGACGGGAGCACGCGGCCGGCGTGGGGCCGCTCCCACCGCGCGAGCGCCTCGAAGCCGAGGATCGTCCTGGTGTCGGCGCGCATCTGCGGCTGGTAGTGCACGCTCATCTCGTTGCGCTCGATGGCGTGGCGTAGCGCGGCCTCGATCTCGAAGCGCTCGGTGATCCACGCGCGCATCTTGGCGTCGAACAGCTCGTAGCGAGCCCCACCGGCCTGCTTCGCGCGATACATCGCGACGTCGGCATCGCGGAGCAAGGTCGCGGCCGACGCGCCGGACTTCGACCGGAACGCAACGCCGACGCTGGCGGTGGCGAACGCCTCGGTCCCCTCGAGGTCGAAGGGCTCGTCGAACTCGTGCACGATGCGCATCGCGAGCTTGACGCTGTCGCGCGGGCCGTCGATGTCCTCGACGATCACGACGAACTCGTCGCCACCCAGGCGGCCGACGGTGTCCTGCCCCCGGGTCGCGTCGCGGAGGCGCTCCGCGGCCTGCATGAGCAGCTTGTCGCCGGCCTCGTGCCCCAGGCTGTCGTTGACGAGCTTCACCCGGTCGAGGTCGATGTAGAGCACGCCCAGGCCCGCGTTGTTGCGCTCGGCGCGCAGGACGGCCTGCGCGAGCCGGTCCTGGAGCAACGTGCGGTTCGGGAGCCCGGTCAACGCGTCGTGCGTCGCCTCCCGCGCCAGCGCGTGCTGCACGTCCTTGAGCTCGGTGACGTCACGGGCGATGGCGGAGCCGTACTCCATGGTCCCGTGCTCGTCGCCGTGCGCGAGAAGGACGAGGGATGTCGGCGTCGTCGTGCCCGGTCCGACGAGGCTCGCCTCCCCGCTCCACACGCCGTGCGTGCGCAGCGCGGTGAATGCCTCGGTGCGCACGCGCTCGCGACTCACGGGGTCGAACAGCTCGAACAGGCTCCGTCCGCCGAGCTCCTCCTCGCCCCCCACGCCGAGGTAGTGGCAGCCGATCCGGTTCAAGTGGAGGAGCTCGCCATTGGGCTCGAACACCGCGACGACGTCGGTGGCCGCCTCGAGCAGCGCGGTGATGCGGTCGCTCGTGGCGCGCGCCTCGATCTCGTCGGTGACGTCCGCGGCCGCGATGAACCAGCGCGCCGCGTCGCCTTCGTCCTGCAGCGCACGGAGGCGGAGCCGCGTCCAACGGATGCCACCGTCGGGTCGCATGAAGCGCACGAGGAGCGCGCGGTCCGACCCTTCCTCGCGTGCCTCCCTCGCCGCGTCGGTGAGGAGCCCGAGATCATCCCGGTGGACCGTCGCACGCACGTCGTCGGTGAGGTTCACGATCGAGCGGCCGGCGAGGTCGCGGGCCGCCTGGTTCTCGAAGATGACCTTCCCCGTGTCGTCGGCCTCGAGGATCGCGATCGGGGAGTGCTCGGTCACGGCCAGCAGGCGAGCGTGCTCCGCCGCGAGCGCGGACGCCGACGCCTGGCGCAGCTCCTCGTAGAGCCGCTGCATCTCGGTGCCCGAGATCTCGAGCGAGCGCTCGAGCAGGTAGCGGTCGTCGTCGGCCTCGATGTACGCGGCGCTGACCCGTGAGAGGAAGTCGCGCCACTGCTCGGGTGACGGTGGCTCACCCTGCGAGAGACCCAGCCGCCGCAGCTGGCGCTGGAGCACGCGGTGCTCGTGGTCGCGGTTCGTCATGCTCATCGCGACGACTCGGCGATCGTCGTGAGGGTCATGGTCTGGTTGTGGAGATCGCTCACGCCTTCGCCGTGCGGGGCGATCTCGCCATAGGAGTAGAAGCCGACGAGCTCCGTCGTCGGCGGCAGGACCTCGAGCGTCGCCTCGATCTCCTCTTCGGTGCGCTCCCCGAGCACGATGCGCCGCCCGACGCAGCTGATCGCCAGCGCGAGCACCGGACCGCGAGCCGCACCGCCGCCTCCCGCGCAACGCAGCGCGGCTTCCATCGCCCCGTCGACGAGCCGGTCCTTGTTCGCACGCATGAGCTGCGCGAGCCAGCCCTCGGGAACGTCGCCGGCGAACGTCATCGACTGCGCGTCGTCGTCGACGGCGAGCACGGTACGGACCGTGCGGCGCCGCTCCCGGTGCGACGCACGGATCGCGAGCGGGAACAGCAGCGCGGTCGCGGGGAGGCCGTCGGCGAGGTCGCCGAGGTACTCCTTGTAGAGCTCGAGCGCGGGGCGACCGTCGAGCTCGGAGAGGACGTTGCCGGCGGCGCGCGTGATCAGGCGCTCGGGTCCGAAGATGTCCCAGCCCCCGAACGAGCCGGTCCCGATGCGCAGCGCGTCACCGGCGAGACCGATGCCCGCGACCGCGCCGGTGCGCGGCTCGCCGTCGGCGATGACCCAGGTGCTCCCGAAGCGGTCGCCGTCGCCGGCGAGCCCGCCGGTGATCACCACGTCGGCGGGGAGCCCGCTCGACAGGCCGCGCACCAGGGCGCTGCCGTTGACGAGCAAGCCGTCCGAGAGCACGAAGACCGCCCGGAGCCCGGGCCCGGCGAGCGTCCGTGCGACCGCTTCGCCGGCAGCGCAGGACTCACCGGCCTCCGTCACCCGCGCCCATGCACTCGAGACGTGCGTCGAGGCGAAGCGCGCGACGGCGACGACGAGCGTCGAGTCGCTCAGCGTGGGACCGAGGATCTGCCCTGCGGTCGAGCAGCCGATGACGTGCGAGTGCGGGAAGGCGCTCCCGAGGTCGGCGAGGGGCTCGGGCTCGCCGGCGATGTCCTTGTCGCCGAAGGCGACGACCAGGGTGCCCGACCCGTCGAGGTGCGCCGGCAACGGTGCCGACCAGCCGTGACCCATCCTCCACGCGCGGGACTCGAGCTCCACGGCCTCCCCCCCCGTCCGATGCAGGTGCCCCCAGGAAGATCGGCCGCCCGGGACGCAGTGTTGAGGGGCTCGTGTGACCACCGAGGGTAGTGGTCGGGTCGTGGTGACGCCACGGTGGACTCCTCGGGGCCGGCTCACGCTCCGACGCGGCGCGCCAAGCGATGCCGACGGTCGGCAACGATCCGACGACACGACCCGCAATCGACCATCCGCCACGGCTCGGCCGCGACGAGACCGCGGCGTCCGCACAGCGAGACGTGATCCCAGCTCGGAGCCGATCGGCCGGGGTACACCCGTCGCCACCAGCGCCGATCTGCAGGGCGTCGGTACGCCAGGTGCACGCGCCCGGTCAGATCGGGACCGAGCGCGCCGACGAGCCCGGGGATCCCCCGGTCCTCGGGCCCGGTCGACGGCGACGCACGCGAAGCGATGCCGTGCACTCAAGCACGCCGCGGACGGAGCCCGAGCAGCGGCGCAGGTGGTGCGCGTACGCCACGGAGGGGAGGTGGGTGTGCGTGTGTGGGCGAGGGGGGACTTGAACCCCCACGTCCTTGCGGACACAGGCACCTGAAGCCTGCGCGTCTGCCAATTCCGCCACTCGCCCGAGTGGGTGGATGATGGTACCAAGGGCTGTTTTTCCGCCCGTATGGGAACAATCCCCGCACGATGTCCTCGGCGGGCCGCTCGTACACTGACGCGGTGGGGATGCAGGGATTCGAGCGACGCCTGGAGCGCCTCGTGGAGGGAACCTTCAGCAAAGCCTTTCCGAGCGGTCTCGAGCCGGTCGAGGTCGGCCGCCGCATGACCCGGACCATCGACGCCGAGCGCAGCATGGGCGTCGACGGCGTGCCGGTCGCGCCCAACAACATCGGCGTGTACCTCTCGCCCACCGACTTCGAGCGGTTCCAGTCGTTCGCCGACGCGCTGGCGCGGGAGCTCGCCGAGGTCGCCCGCGAGCACGCTCGGGCCGAGGGCTACCACTTCGTCGGACCCGTCACCGTGACCCTCGTCGCCGACGACGAGCTCCGCCCGGGCGAGTGCGACATCGCCGCCGAGATCCACGAGGGCGCCCTGGTCGGGTCGCTCGTGCTGCCGGACGGCCGCCGGGTCCCGCTCGGCGAGCAGTCGATCGTGCTCGGCCGCATGGCCGATTGCGACGTCGTGATCGCCGACCCGCGCAGCTCCCGCCGGCACGCCGAGATCCATCCCGCGGGCAACGGCTTCGTGATCGCCGACCAGAACTCGATGAACGGGACGCTGGTCAACGGCACGGCCATCCGGGAGCACCCGCTCGCCGACGGCGACGAGATCCGCCTCGGCAACACGGTGCTGCGGTTCGAGGCCTCCTGATGCCGGGTCGCGCTCGCTCGGCCGCACGATACGTGCGGCCGCCTCGCCTCGATCGTCGCCGTCGCCAGCGACGGCTTTGCGACATCGGTCGGCGGAGCCGCCGGAGTCGCGAGCCGCTCGGCTGCTCCTAACGGCGGCGCGGCGGTGCTGCCCGCCCTCTCGGTGCCCCTGGCCGACGCCGTCCCCGAGGCGGCGCTCACGGCGCTCAAGTTCGGCTTCCTCGCGCTCGTGTACCTCTTCTTGTGGCGCGTCGTGAGGGTCGTGGTGCTCGAGCTGCGCGCGCCCGCGCTCGTCCCGGCCGGCGACGGGGCCCGCAGCGCGCCGGCGCGCACCGACCGAAAGGGCGCGCGCCTGCGGATCCTCGAGCCCGCCGAGCACCGCGGCGAGTCGTACCCGCTGGGTGACGAGATCACGGTCGGGCGCGGCGGCGGCTGCAGCATCGTGCTCCCCGAAGACCAGTTCGTGTCGACGGTCCACGCGCGGGTGTTCCGACGCGGTGACGACGTGTTCGTCGAGGACCTCGGGTCGCGCAATGGCACGTACGTGAACGGCGAGCGCATCACCAACACGACGCGGCTCAAGCGCGGCGACCGGGTCCAGTTCGGCGAGACGGTCGCGGAGATGGGGAGGTAGGCCATGACGCTCCGCTTCCGGGCCGCGGCCGCCACAGACGTGGGGAAGGTGCGTGACCACAACGAGGACGGCTACCTCGTCGACGACACGCTCGGGCTCGTCGCGGTCGCCGACGGCATGGGCGGGCACAACGCGGGCGAGGTCGCGAGCGCGGCCGCGCTCGAGGCGCTGCGGGTCGCGTTCGGTGCGGGCGCGACGATCGCCGAGGCCGTCTCCGCCGCCAACGAGATCGTCTACGAGCAGTCTGTCGCCGACCGCAGCCTCCGGGGGATGGGCACGACGCTCACGGCCGGCGCGCTCGGCATCGACGGCAAGCTGCTCCTCGGGCACGTGGGCGACTCCCGCGCCTACCTCGTGCGCGACGGGAGCCTCGAGCGGATCACGACCGACCACAGCCTCGTGGAGGAGCTGATCCAGTCGGGCGCGCTCACCGAGGAGGAGGCCGAGCGCGACCCGCGCCGATCGCAGATCACGCGCGCGCTGGGGCTCGAGCCCGGTGTCGACATCGACATGGAGTCGGTCGATCTCCGTGCCGGCGACCGTCTCCTGCTCTGCAGCGACGGCCTGACCACGATGGTGAGCGAGGACGAGATCGCGTCGTTCATGAGCGACGAGCGCGACCCCCACACCGCGGCCCGGAAGATGGTCGAGGCCGCGAACGAAGCGGGCGGCGCCGACAACATCACCGTCGTCGTGATCGACATCGAGGACAGCGAGAACGAAGACACGCCACCGCCGCAGGGATCCGAGACCGACGACAGCACGGAAGCAGGTGACGGGACGGTCGCCGACGTGCCCGCGGCCACGGACGAGTCGTCGGACGACGAGGCGAAGTCGCGCCGCGGGCTCGGGCGCTTGTTCGGGCGCGGGAAGTGAGCCCCGTCGCTCGGCGCCGCAACGTCGAGCTCCGCCTCGGCCTGGTCGCGATCGCGATCACGGTGTTCGGCTACCTGCTCGTCCAGCTCGCCGAGCGGCCGAACCTCCCCCCCGACCTGTGGCTCTTCGTCCTCGTCGTGATCGGGCTCTACGCGATCGCGCACTTCGCAGTGCGCGAGCTCGCGCCGAACGCCGATCCCGTGCTGCTCCCCCTGGCCGCGCTGCTCACGGGGATCGGGTACGTGACGATCTCGCGGCTCGATCCGGAGCTCGCGCGCGCACAGGCCGGGTGGATGGCCGCGGGGGTCGCGGCGTTCGTCGTCACGCTCATCGTGGTGCGGCGCGTCCGCACCCTCGAGGTCTACAAGTACACGTTCCTGTTCTTCGGCGTCGTCGCGTTGCTCCTCCCCCTGCTCCCCGGGTTCGGCAAGACGATCAACGGCGCGCGCCTCTGGGTCGGCTTCGGGCCGCTGAACTTCCAGCCGGGCGAGGCCGCGAAGGTGCTCCTCGTGATCTTCTTCGCGGCCTACCTCGTCGACAAGCGTGAGCTGCTCGCCAGCGGCACGCGGCGCATCGGCCGGATGATGCTGCCCCGCGCGCGGTACCTCGGGCCGCTGCTCCTCGCCTGGGGCTTCTCGATCCTCATCATGGTCATGCAGAAGGACCTCGGATCGTCGCTCCTCTTCTTCGCCGTGTTCGCCGCCATGCTCTACGTCGCGACCGACCGCGCCGCGTACCTCGTCATGGGTCTGATCATGTTCGTCGGCGGCGCTGCGGTCGCATACCAGCTGTTCCAGCACGTGCAGGACCGGCTCACGATCTGGTCGAATCCGTGGCCCGAGGCCCAGGACAAGGGCTTCCAGATCGTGCAGTCGATGTTCGCGTTCGGCACTGGCGGCTTCGCCGGCACCGGGCTCGGGCTCGGCAACCCGCAACAGATCCCGAACGCGCCCACCGACTTCGTGTTCTCGGCGATCGGCGAGGAGCTCGGCCTGCTCGGCACGATCGCGGTCCTCGCCGCCATCCTCCTCTTCGTCGGGTCGGGCTTCCGGATCGCGGTGCAGGCCGACCGCCCGTTCCCGAAGCTGTTCGCGGCGGGTCTCACGATCACCATCGGCGTGCAGACGTTCGTGATCATCGGCGGTGTCACGCGCGTCATCCCGCTGACCGGTGTGACGCTTCCCTTCATCTCCTACGGCGGGTCGTCGCTGATCGCGAACTTCGTCGTCCTCGCGCTCCTGCTCCGCATCTCCGACGACAACGCCCGCGCACCCACACGCGGCCGGGCGGGCGCGGCCGCGGCCGCCGTCCACTCGTGAGCGTGCCATGAACCGCGGCATCCGACGCGTGGGCGGGGCGATCGTCGTCCTCGTGCTGGTGCTCGTCGGCCAGCTCACGTACCTCCAGGTGATCGACGCAGACAACCTGAAGAACGACCCGCGCAACGTGCGCGGCGCGCTGCGGGACGCGAACCGACCGCGCGGCCCGATCGTGACCGCCGACGGTGCGGTGCTCGCGGTGTCGAAGCGCGTCGACGACGGCACCGAGTTCAAGTACCAGCGCGAGTACCCGCTCGGGTCGCTGTTCAGCCAGGTCGTCGGCTACCAGTCGTTCCTCCTCGGCAACACCGGCGTCGAGAAGACGTACAACGACGCGCTCGTCGGACGCGACACCGAGCTGCAGATCTCGAACATCCCCGACATCGTCGGAGGGAAGGAGGCGGTCGGCACGGTGGTGCTGTCGTTGCGCGCCGACCTGCAGCGCGCGGCCGCCGAGGGGCTCGGGTTCCAGGCGGGATCGGTCGTCGCGCTCGACCCGACGACGGGCGAGATCCTCGCG
>DATBSK010000174.1:0-5764 GCA_036559825.1 Acidimicrobiia bacterium
GTCGCGGTGCGCCGCCCGACGCTCGACGACGTCTTCTTCGAGCTCACGGGCCACGCTGCCGAGGAAGCCGACGAGGACGAGCCGTGAGCGCGAGCGAGGTCGCGGTCACGGCGCCGGTCGACGACGTCGAGCAGGCGAACGGTCACGACGCGCCCACGGGAGCGATCTGGATCTGGCGCGACAGCTGGACGGAGGCGCTCCGGCACCTGCGCGCGATGCCGCGCTCACCCGACATCCTCGTCTTCGCCACGATCCAGCCCATCATGTTCGTGCTGCTGTTCGTGTACGTGTTCGGCTCGTCGGTGAAGGTGCCGGGCGGCGACTACACGCAGTACGTGATGGCCGGGATCTTCGCCCAGACGGTCGTGTTCGGGACGACCTTCACGTCCCTCGGCATCGCCGACGACCTCAGCAAGGGCATCATCGAGCGGCTTCGGTCGCTCCCGATGTTCCAGCCCGCCGTGCTCATCGGGCGCAGCATCTCGGACCTCGTGCGGAACATCTTCACCTTCATCGTCATGCTCGCGGTCGCCTTCGCCGTCGGTTGGACGATCGAGGGGTCGCTCGGGCAAGCCGTGCTCGCGACGCTCATCCTGCTCGGGTTCGGGTACTCGCTGAGCTGGATCCAGGCGCTCATCGGCGTGTCGGTTAGCTCCGTGGAGGTGGCGAACTCGGCCGGGTTCATCTGGATGTTCCCGATGACGTTCATCTCGTCCGCGTTCGTCGACCCCGCGAACATGCCGTCCTGGCTCGAGGCGATCGCCGACGTCAACCCGTTCTCGATCGTCACGGACGTGACCCGCGACCTGTTCAACGGCGTCGATCCCGGATCGGAGCTCTGGGTCGCGATCGCGTGGATCGTCGGGATCACGGCGGTGTTCTCGTTCCTCGCGGACCGCAAGTTCGCGAGCGCCACGCGGCGTTAGCCCTCGGAGGTCGCGCGATGAAGCCGAGCCTGTCGCTGATCACCTTGGGCGTCGCGGACTACGGACGGGCGAAGGCGTTCTACGAGGGCCTCGGGTGGCCGATCGCGTGGGAGGCCGAGGAGACGGCGTTCTTCCAGGCGAACGGCGTCGTGGTCACGCTGTGGGCGAGGGACAAGCTCGCAGCCGACTTGGGGGTCGCGGACACCGGCGCTGATTGGGGCGGCATCGCGCTCGCGCACAACGTCGACTCACCAGAGCGCGTCGACGAGATCATCGAGCACGCGCGCAGCCTGGGCGCGGTGATCTCGCGCGAGCCCGGCGACACGTTCTACGGCGGCTACGCGGGCGCCTTCCGCGACCCTGATGGGCACGTCTGGGAGGTCGCGCACAACCCGGGTTTCGGTCTCCGTGACGACGGCAGCGTCGAGCTGCCCTCCTCGTAGGCGCCGCGGCAGCTCTCAGTCGGTCGGCTCGATCCCGAGCACGGCCAGCGCGCGGCCGAGACCGAGGAACGCCGCGCAGCAGAGCGTGAGATCGACGATCTCGCCGTCGCTGAACACAGCGCGCAAGCGCAGGAAGAGGTCGTCGTCGATCGCGGCGTGGTCGATCGCGAAGCGCTCCGCGAACTCGATCGCGAGCCGCTCACGCTCGGAGTAGCCCTCGTGGCCGTGCGCATCCGCCACGTGCGCGTACAGCTCCTCGGTCGCGCCGGAGGCCAGCACCGACCGGGCCCGGAAGTCGCGGCAGATGCGGCAGTCGTTGAGCTCCGCGATGCGCATGCGTGCCGCTTCGCGCTCGCGCACCGGCAGCAGGCTGTGCTTGTAGGGGCCGTCGATCATCGCCTGGAGCATCGGCAGCAGCTCGGGGCGCAGGTTCCAGACCTGGACCGGCGGGCCACCGGGGCCGTCCGGGACGTCGACCCTCGGCGCGACGCGTTCGTCGCTCGCCTCCACGGATCGCTCACTGCGAGGCGGGGGTACCCCGCCTCGCCGCCGTTCGCTCACAGCGCCCTCGCGGCGACATGGCCGTCGTAGACGGCGCGGTCGACGTATCGCACGGCGACCGCGTCACCGACCCGCTCGAGCTCGGCGACCTTGCCGTCGAGCTCGGTGTACAGCTCGTCCACGGGAAGACCGTGCGTGCGGATCACGACGGTGTCGACGTTGGTGATCGTCTCGAGCTCGCGAGACAGCACGTCGACCAGGGTGACCTCGTGCGCACCGATCGCGGCCATCGCCGTGTTCGGCCGCCACCGCATGCCCGCCTGCACCGCGCGCGGCAGGATGGCCGCCTGCGTCTCGCCGTCGAGCGCCATCGGCACCGGCAGTGGCGTCACGCACGTCGCTTCGTTCCCCGCGGCGGCCAGGAGCTCGCCGAGCCCGATCGCCTGCGCGTGGCCGACCGCATCGAGCAGCACGATGCGATTCCCGAGCGCGTTCGGGTCGTCGAGGGCGCGCTGCAGCGCCTCGACGTGGTCGATCACCCAGTCCTGCTCCGAGCCGGGCACGGGCATCGGGTGGTACGCGGCCTGCCCCACCTTGGTGGCGCGGCCGCCCGTGGCCACGATGACGGCGTCCGGATCCAGCGCGAGCACGTCGTCGGCGGTCGCGATCACACCGAGCCGGATGTCGACGCCCCGGCGCTCGCACTCACCGATGCGCCAGCGCGCGATCTCCCAGATCTCGCCCCGGCCCGGCAGCTCGCGAGCCCAGCGCAGGGCGCCGCCGAGCTCGTGCTCACGCTCCAGGAGCGTCACGTCGTGGCCTCGAGCTGCCGCGGTCGCGGCAGCCTCCATGCCCCCCGGCCCGCCGCCGATCACGACCACGCGCTTCGCGCGTGGCGCGGGTTCGAGCGTGCCGAGCCCGAGCGCGTCCTCGCGACCGACGGCGGGGTTCTGGACGCAGCTGATCGGCATCGACTGGAGCAGGTTGCCGTAGCACGACTGGTTGATGCCGGTGCAGTGGCGGATCTCGTCGTCGCGACCCTCACGTGCCTTGTTGACCCACTGCTCGTCCGCGATGAGCGCCCGCACGAGCGTGATGCCGTCCGCCTCGTGGCGCTCGATGATCCCTTCCGCCTCGTCGGGCGTGAGGATGCGGTGCACCGTGAAGACGGGCGTGTCACGGACGGCTTTCTTCACCGCGTGTGCGGCATAGACGCCGAAGCAGTGTGGTGTGTAGTTCGTGCGGACCATCCCGACGCCACCGATGCCGACGCTCACGTTCAGGTAGTCGACGAGCCCGAGCTCCTCGTAGCGGGCCGCGATCTCGGCGCAATCGTCAGCCGTGAGACCAGGCCCGTGGGTCTGCTCGTCGTCGCCGACGAGGCGGATGCCCACCGCGACGCCGTCACCGACGGCCTCGCGGATCGCGGAGACGACCTCGACGCCGAAGCGCATCCGGTTGTCGAGGCTGCCGCCGTACGCGTCACTGCGGCGGTTGAACTTCGGCGAGAGGAACTGATGGAGCAGATAACCGTGCGCGCTCTGCACCTCGATGCCGTCGAATCCACCGGCGACGGCGTTGCGGGCACAGCGCACGTGATACTCGATCGATTCCGCGATGTCGCGAGCGTCCATCGCGCGCGGGGCCTCGAAGTAATCGGGCGACACCGACGGCGCGACCGCGACCTGCTTCGACCAATTGCCGAGCATCATCGCGCCCGAGTGCGTGAGCTGGATGAACGCGGCCGCGCCGTGCTCGTGCACCTGGCTCGTGAGCTGCTCGAAGTGGGGGACCGCCTCCGGGTCCCACCCGTTCGCGTTGTTCGGCATCTTGTAGGCGGTGTTCGGCGCGACCGCGGTCTCACCGGCGATCACCGCGGCGACCCCACCGCGGGCCCGGTCGGCGAGGTACCGCCCGTAACGCCGTCCGTAGAAGCCGGGCTCGCCCCACACGGGGTTCGGCTCGGTGAACATCGTGAAGTGCGCGCCGAAGATCACCCGGTTGCGGAGCTCGAGCGGCCCGACGCGCAGCGGCTCGAAGAGGGGGTCGTGCGCCACGGGGTGAGGTTGTCACACGAGCGTCAGGCCGTGGGCTCCCACGGCTGCATCCACGGCGTCGCGGGCCAGCCCTCGGCCGCGGCCATCAGTGGGAAGGCCGTCGCACCGTCGATCGCCTCCCGCACGATGTCGGCGTGGCCCGCGTGCCGCGCTGTCTCCTGGATGAGGTGGAGCAGCACCCATCGAACGGACCACGCCTCGACCTCCGGCGGGAACCACGGGGCGTCGCGGGGGACGGGGACGGGCCGCCCGAGGTCGGGGATCGCGGCGATGACCGAGTCGGTCTCCGCCGTGGCCGCGGCGTAGTCGTCGAGCACGCCGGCGAGCGTCTCGTGGGGGCCGAGGGTGAAGGCGGCCGTGTAGTCGTCGTCGGCGCGTTCGCGTTCCCGCTCCTGGACGTACGCCATCCAGGCGCGCTCGACGTCGGTGACGTGCTTGATCAGCCCGCCGATCGACAGCGCGCTCACCGTGGGCGCGATGCGGGCCTGCTCGTCGGTGAGGCCGTAGGCCGTGAGGCGCAGGACGAGCCGTTGCTGGTCGAGGTACGCGCGCAGGGCGTCGCGCTCGTCGGTGACGGGACGGACCGTGCCGGGCATGATCATGCGCTCCTGGTGGGGGTCGGGTGCGTCGGTGTCGCAGGCGGGGCCGGAATGGTGGCACGCTGGAGGCATGACCGACGTGCGTGAGCCCCTCGACGACCCGTCCACCGGCGACCATGACTACGACGCGTTCGCGGTGTTCGATGACTCCGTGGGTGTCGGCCAGGTGCGCGACATCCATCCCGTGTTCCACGAGATGCGCAGCGAGTGCCCTGTGCACGCGGGGCCGATCCACGATCGGTTCGGCATGGAGATGCCGATGGAGGCCGCGCTCGTCGGCGAACGCGTGCCGTACACCGTGGTGTCCTTCGATGGCGTGCAGCAGGTGCTGAAGGACGGCGAGACGTTCTCGTCGTCGGGCTACGCCGACAGCATGGGTCTCGTCATGGGTCACTCCATCCTCGAGATGGATGAGCCCGAGCATCACCGTTACCGATCGCTCATCCAGCTGGCCTTCACGCGCAAGGAGATGGAGCGTTGGGAAAAGGAGCTCGTCACACCGGTTGTCGACGGGCTGATCGACAAGTTCCTCGACCGCGGCTCGGCGGAGCTGGTGCGCGAGCTGTTCTTCCCGTTCCCGGTGCACGTCATCGCGGGGATGCTCGGGCTGCCGGCCGAAGGGCTGTCGCAGTTCCACGGCAAGGCTGTCGAGCTCATCAGCATCGCGGTGGACATCGAGCGGGGCCTCGAAGCGTCGCAGTGGCTGTACGACTACTTCGCCGCGATCATCGCCGACCGGCGCGTCGAGCCGCGCGGTGACGTCATCAGCGTGCTCGTGCAGGCGGAGCTCGACGGCCAGCGCCTCACCGACGACGAGATCATCGCGTTCCTGCGGCTGCTGCTTCCTGCGGGCGCGGAGACGACGTACCGCTCGTCGAGCAACCTCATGTTCGGCTTGCTGAGCCATCCCGACCAGCTCGTCGCGCTACGCGACGACCGGTCGCTGATGCAGCAGGCCATCGAGGAGGGGCTGCGCTGGGAGCCGCCGCTCACCGGCATCGGCCGCACCGCGACACGCGACGTCGAGATCGGGGGCGTGACGATCCCGGCCGGAGCCCCGGTCGCGGTCGAGATGGGGAGCGCGAACCGGGATCCGGCGCGCTGGGAGGATCCCGACGCGTTCGACATCCAGCGCCCGATGCAGCCGCACATGTCGTTCGCGCACGGCCCGCACACGTGCCTGGGCATGCACCTCGCGCGCATGGAGACGACGGTGGTGCTGAACCGGGTGCTCGACC
>DATBSK010000175.1:0-7851 GCA_036559825.1 Acidimicrobiia bacterium
GGGATCGCTGAACACGCTCCAGCAGTCGGTCGCGAGCACGTCGACGACACCCCTCGCGGACCAGCTCGCTGCGCTCCAGGCACGCACGGATGCGCTCGTGGCGTGCGTGAACACCTACATGGACGCGCTCGCCGGATGGACCCGCAACATCGCGAGCACCTTCATCTACACGCGATGCTGAGGGAGTGAGCAACCGCGACGAGAACGACGACGCCGAGCACGTCGGAGGCGAGGTCCCGGAGGGCGTCGGTCCGGAGGTCTTCCGCGAGCGGCTCGAGCAGGCCCGTCGCCACGGGGCCGAGCACGGTGGCCACATCACGCTCCAGGACCAGAGCGTGTACCTGGACGACATCGACAGCGTCGAGCCCGAGGGCGAGGGTCACCGGTCGCGGGTGCGGCTCCGCAACGGGCTCATCATCGGCGGTCTCACGGGCGCGGCGATCGTCGCCGCGCTCGCGACCGTGCGCTATCGCCGCCGCCGGCAGCAGTAGCGCTCTCGGCCGCGAGCGTCAGGCGAGCGCACGCCGCAGCGCGGTCGCCAGGTCACCGCGCCGGGACACCACCACGTCCTCGAGCCCGAGCCATGCAGCCATCGTGCGCAGCTCCGTGCCCAGACGATCGGCGACCTCGGCCGGGTCGACGCCGCGCTCGCCCCACGCCGCCTGCACGAGCAGTCGGGACGCCGCCCGGTCGGCCTTGAGGTCGACCCGCGCGGCATAGCGGTCACCGAGCAGGAACGGCAGCACGTAGTAGCCGAAGGTTCGCTTCGGCTTCGGCACGTAGATCTCGATGCGGTAGCTGAAGCCGAAGAGTCGCTCGACGCGCTCGCGTTCCCACATCACCGAATCGAACGGGGACACGAGGGCACACGCGTCGACAGAGCGTGGCAGGGACGCCGCCGGGTGGAGGAACGCCGGTGCCGTCCACCCCTCGACGCCGACTGGACGGAGCGCGCCGGCGTCCGCCATCTCCTCGACGACGGGCCGAGCCTCCTTGATGGGAAGGCGGAAGAAGTCGGAGAGGTCTTTCGCCGTCGCGATGCCGTACGTGCGAGCCGCCTGCTCGAGCAGACCCGCGAGCGCGTCGCGGACGTCCGGTGTCGGGCGTGCGCGCACGTCCGCCGGGATGACCTGTGCCGGATCCACATAGGCACGCTCGAAGGTGCTCGAGCGCCGGACCGCCCCGACGCGGCCGACGGAGAACAGGTGCTCGAGCGACCGCTTCGTATCGCCCCAACCCCACCAAGGCTCCGCCTTCCGGTCCTTCCCGTCGAGGTCACCTGCGCTCAGCGGTCCGTCGGCGAGCACGCGCGCCGCGAGCGCGTCCATCACCGCGGGGTCGTGGCCCTCGATGAACCGGCGCATCCCGGCCCAGCGGTGCTCACGGGTCATCCGCCAGCGCAAGAGGGGCTCGAGCTCGCTGCTGATCAGGGATGCCTCGTGGCCCCAGTACTCGAACACCTCGTGCTCCTCGTACGCGAAGCGGTCGAGCAGCGTGCGGTCGTACGGACCGAGCCGCGAGAAGAGCGGCAGGTAGTGGCTGCGCACGAGCACGTTCACCGAGTCGAGCTGCACCATGCCGAGGCGCGCGAAGAGGGCACGGAGGTGCCGCCGGTCGACGCGGCCGCGTGGCCGAGGGACGGCGAAGCCCTGTGCGGCGAGCGTGACGCGGCGCGCTTCGTCGAGCGACAGCGTCTCGGTGCGGCGCACGGGCGTCGGGTCAGCTTCTCGGGTCGGCTCGGTGCGGCGCACGATACGTGCGCCGCGGTCGCTCGCCTCCGTACATCCAGAGGCGCATGGCGGCGTACGCACGCCACGGGCGCCAGGCCTCCGCGAGCGCGGCGCTCTCGGCCGGTGCGACACCGCCGAGCGCGTGCAGCACGCCGAGGTCCGACGCGGGGAACGCGTCCGGGTACCCGAGCCGCAGCGCGAGGTACTGCGCGGTCCACGGTCCGATCCCCGGCAGGTCGCACAGCTGGGCCTCGAGCGTGTCGAGCGGTACCGAGCCGTCGAGGTCCAGCTCCTCCTTCGCAACGGCCGTGGCGAACGCGTGGACCGCCGCGGCGCGCTGACGCGGCATCGCGAGGTCCGCGTCGGCGAGCGCGGCGGGCTCCGGGAAGCGGCGCGACAGGCCGAGTGCGTCGAGTCCGAAGACCGGCTCACCGTGCTGCGCTGCGATTCGTCCCATGGTGGTGGTCGCGCCGGCGACACTCACCTGCTGGCCGACGATCGCGCGGACGCCGGCTTCGAACGGGTCCCAGCTTCCGGGGACGCGCAGGCCTGCGGGCCACGGAGCGAGCGTCCGATCTCTCCCGAGAGCTCGCGCCACGTTCGCCGGATCGTGATCGAGGTCGAACACCCGGCGCGCCCGAGCCACGAGATGGATGAGACCGTCCCAGCGCGGGAGATGGAAGCGCGCGATCAGGTGGTCGCCGTCGCGCCACACCTCGAGCGCTCCGGTGAGGCCGTCGGTCTCGATCGTGCGCCGGTACACGCCGTCGACGACCGACTCGACGCCGGGGATGGCACGCGGCGCGAGGAAGGCGAGCAAACCCTCCCAGTCGAGTGGCGGGCGGAACGTGAGTCGCGTGTCGAGGCCGCCGTCGGCGACGAGGCGGTCAGCTCGACGCCGCTTGGCGCGCAGCTCGGTCGGCGCGGCACGGAACGTCGCGCGCATGACACGCGTCATCTGCCGCACCGAGCCGAAGCCGGCAGCGAACGCGACGTCGTTCACGGGGAGGTCGGTGTCGTCGAGCAGACGGCGGGCGAAGTGCGCGCGGCGCGACCGGGCGACTTGATCGGGCGTCGCACCGACGTGCTCCAGGAACAGCCGGCGCAGGTGCCGGGGGCTCACGCCGAGCCGCCGGGCGAGGTCGGCCTCGGCCGCATCGTCGAGCGCGCCGTCGAGGATGAGCCGCACGGCGCGGCACACGAGTTCCGGGCCCTGCAGCCACGGGTCGGCATGGTGGGTCCGGTACGGGCGGCACCGGAGGCACGCCCGGAACCCGTCCGCCTCGGCCGCGGCGGCGCTCGTGTACGACAGCACGTTGCCCGGGTTCGGCGATGCCGGGCAGCCGTGGGAGACGCAGTAGATCCCCGTGGTCCGGACGGCCGAGATCGTCATGCCGACGGTTGTACACGCCTGCGGGCACCCTCGTCGGACAGATCCGGACACGGGCTCGGGCGTGTCCGGATGTGGCCGACCTCGGGGTCGCCGAGGCGGTACAACACGAGGCATGGACCAAGCAGCCATCGAGACCCCGGTCGGCATCGTCGAGATCGGCGTGGAGGACAGCGCCCTCGTGTCCCTCCACTTCGTCGACCGAAGCGACGCGCCGCCCGACGAGCCGTCCGGCATCGCGGCACGCGTGCGGGCGTACTTCAACGGCGACCTCGACGCGATCGACGATCTGCCCGTCCGGTTCGAGCGCGGCACGCCGTTCCAGCGCGCCGTGTGGGACGCACTGCGCACGATCCCGCCCGGCGAGACGATCAGCTACGCCGAGCTCGCCCGGCGCGTCGGCCGCCCGGGCGCGTACCGCGCCGTGGGCGCCGCCAACGGGCAGAACCCTGTCGGCGTGGTCGTCCCGTGCCACCGCGTCATCGCCGCCGACGGCACGCTCGGTGGCTACGGGGGCGGGCTGGACCGCAAGCGGTGGCTCCTCGCGCACGAAGGCGCGGCACTCGTCGCCTGACCGCTCACGCCGGGACGGAGGCGAGCTCGCGCAGGAGCAGCGCCTCGCTCACGATGAGCTTGCGCCAGTCCGCGAGGTGGAGGCTCTCGTCCTCGCCGTGGATGCGGCTGTGCGGGTCGGCGGGGCCGAGCATGAGCACGGGGATGCCCGCGTAGGCCGCCGCGAACGGCCCGACGAACGGGATCGTGCCCCCGACGCCCATGCGCACCGGCTCGATGCCGAAACCCGCGTGCAGGGCTCTCGCGGCGGCGTCGAACGCGGGTCCCTCGGGCTCGCACGACCACGCGGGCACCTCGTCGCGCGGCTCGAACCGCGCGCCGATCCCCCACGGCGCGTGGCGCGCGACGTGGTCTGCGGCGAGCCGGTTCAGGCGTGCAGGATCCTGCCCGGGCGCGACCCGGAACGAGACCCGCGCGATCGCGGACGCAACAATCTGGTTCGACGACCCCGCGATCGGGTGTGTGTCGACGCCGAGCACGGTCATCGCCGGGCGGTGCCACAGCCGCTCGTAGACCGAGACCGTCGGGTCACCGGCGAGCTCGACGCCCGGCAGCATCCCCCACGCGGCGCGCATGCGCTCCTCGTCGGCCGGGAGCGCGGCGAGCCGCTCGCGCTCGCGCTCGGAGAGCGGGCGCACGTCGTCCCAGAAGCCGTCGATGGCGACGTCACCGTGCGCGTCCACCATCGAGTCGAGCAGCCGCGCGAGCGCGAGCGTGGGATCGGGCACCGCGCCACCGGCCATGCCCGAGTGGAGTGGGCTGTCGAGCTCCTCGAGCACGATGTCGCCGCCCGCGAGCCCTCGGAGCGAGTACGTGAGCCCCGGCGTGCCCACGCTCCAGTTGCCGGCGTCCGCGAGCACGAGCACATCGGCTGCGAGGTCGTCGGCGTGCTCGGCGAGGAACGCGGCGAGGTGCGGCGACCCCACCTCCTCCTCGCCCTCCACGAGCACCTTCACGTTGCAGGGCAGACCGCCGGCAGCGTCGAGCCAGGCCTTCACCATCGCGCCGTGCGCGACGGCGCCGGCCTTGTCGTCGGCGCTCCCGCGCCCGTACAGCCGCCCGTCGCGCTCGACCGGTTCGAACGGCGGCGACTCCCATCGGTCCGTGTGGCCCGGCGGCTGCACGTCGTGGTGCGCGTAGAGCAGCACGGTCGGCGACGCCTCGGCGTGCATCCACTCGCCGACGACCGCCGGCGGGCAATCCGGCACCGTCGCGTGGTGCACGGACTCGAGTCCGCAGGCCTCGAGGTAGGACGCGGTGGCGTCCGCGCTGCGCAGCACGTCGGCTTCGCGATCCGGGTCCGCGCTGATGCTCGGGATGCGCACGAGGTCCTCGAGCGTCTGCTGCGCGTGCTCGAACCCGGCGTCGATCGCGGTGACGACGTCAGGCGCAGCGGTCACGACGGCGACACTACGTGACCACCGGTAACCTCCAGCGCCGGCGCTCGGTGGCAGGCACCGGACGAGAGGAGTGTCGATGGGTCGTCTCGACGGCAAGGTCGCGATCATCACCGGGGCCGGTCAGGGGATCGGTCGCGGCATCGCGCGCCGGTTCGCGCAGGAAGGAGCATCGGTGCTCGTCGCCGAGGTGAACCCGACGACGGGCACAGGCGTAGAGCGCGAGATCGTCGACGAGCTGGGTGGCACCGCGCGGTTCCTCGAGACGAACGTCCTCGAGAAGGGCGACATCGAGCGCATGGTGAAGGTCGCGGCGGACGAGCTCGGCGGTGTGCACATCCTCGTGAACAACGCGTACGTCGCCGCGGCGTTCGGGCGCTTCGAGAGCAAGCCCGACTCCGACCTGCAGCTCGCGTTCGACGGTGGTCCGCTGCACACGTTTCGTGCCATGCAAGCGGTGTTCCCGTACATGAAGGAGCAGCGCTGGGGCCGCATCATCAACTTCGTCTCGCTCAACGGCATCAACGCGCACCAGTACTCCGTCGACTACAACGCCGCCAAGATGGCGATCCAGGCGATCACGCGCACCGGGGCGCGTGAATGGGCGCGCCACAACATCCTCGTGAACTGCATCGCGCCCGCAGCCGCGTCACCGGCCTACGTCGCGTTCGCGAGGTCCGCGCCCGAGAACGCCGAGGAGATGCTCAAGCAGAACCCGATCGGTCGCATGGGCGATCCCGAGCACGACATCGGCGGTGTGGCGCTGTTCCTCGCCTCCGAGGACAGCGACTACATCACGGGCATGACGATGCTCACCGACGGCGGCAGCCACATCAACGGCGTCCAGTGGGACCCGCCGATGCCGGATTGAGGTGAGGCGCGCATGACGACGCCGTACGACGCGCTCACGCACCTCCGCGTCGCAGTCGACGCGGGCGTCGCGTGGGCCGTCGTCGATCACCCGCCCCTGAACCTCTGGGACCGCGAGCTGACGGGGGACATCGTCGGGCTCATCGGTGCCTTCGAGCAGCACGACCCGAGCCGCGTGCTCGTGCTCACGAGCGCCAACCCGGACTTCTTCATCGCCCACGCCGACGTCGGGATGATCCTCCAGATGGACCCTTCCGCGCAGGGGGAGGAGGGCGCGCCGGCGCCGGTGAACCTCCTGCTCGGGCGGCTGCACGCGTCGCCGAAGACGTCGATCGCCCTGGTGCGCGGCATCGCCCGCGGTGGTGGCTCCGAGATCGCCCTGTCGTGCGACCTGCGCTTCGCGTCGCCGAACGCGGTCTTCGCGCAGCCCGAGGTGGCACTCGGCATCATTCCCGGCGCCGGGGGCACGCAACGGCTCACCCGCCTCGTCGGACGGGCGCGCGCGCTCGAGATCGTGTTGGGGTGTGGAGACGTTCCCGCGGACGAAGCCGCGGCGATCGGCTACGTGAACCGCGTGATCGCGGAGGATCGCATCGAAGGGCACGTCCGCGAGGTCGCGACGCGGATCGCCACCATGCCTCCAGCGGCCGTTGCGGGGGCGAAGCGCGCGGTCGACGCCGCGCTCGGCGACACGACAGCCGGCTTCGTCGCCGAAGCCTCCGCGTTCCGTGCGGCGCTCGCCGACCGGGTGGCACACGAGCGCATGCGCCGGTTCCTCGAGCTCGGCGGCCAGACGCCCGGGGTCGAGCGCGGCGACCTCGGCGAGCTGCTCGACCGGCTGCCCTGAGAGTGTGACGCGCGTCATTCGTGCACAGCGGCGCAGGCTCTGCTCGATAGGGTGAGCGTCCGTGCCAGCGGTCGAGGCGATCGGTCTCACGAAGCGGTTCGGTGACACCGAGGCGTTGCGCGGCATCGATCTCGAGGTGTCGCGCGCGACCGTGCTCGGTCTCCTCGGCCCCAACGGCGCCGGCAAGACCACCGCCGTGCGCATCCTGACCACGCTGCTCCAGCCTGACGCGGGCCGCGCGGTGATCGACGGGATCGACGTCGTGGCGGAGCCCCGACGCGCACGGGCACGCATCGGTCTCACCGGTCAGTACGCCGCGGTCGACGAGCGGATCACCGGTTTCGAGAACCTCGAGCTCGTCGGCCGGCTGTTCCACCTGTCGGTCGCGGACGCGCGCCGGCGCGCCGACGAGCTGCTCGAGCGCTTCGAGCTCGTGGGCGCACGCGACCGCGTCGTCAAGACGTACTCGGGCGGCATGCGTCGCCGGCTCGACATCGGGATGAGCCTCATCGGCCGCCCGTCGGTCCTCTTCCTCGACGAGCCGACGACCGGGCTCGACCCGCGCAGTCGACAGGCGATGTGGGGCCTCATCGAGGAGCTCGTCGCGGAGGGAACGACCACCCTGCTCACGACGCAGTACCTCGACGAGGCCGACCGCCTCGCGGACGAGATCGTCGTGATCGACCACGGCGCCGTCATCGCCGCCGGGACTCCTGACGACCTCAAGACGCGCACCGGTGGCGAGCGGGTCGTCGTCACGGTCGAGGACCCGACGCGCCTGGACGACGCGATGTCGGTGCTGCGTGGGCACGCGTGCGGCACGGGCAGCGTCGACGTCGTGGCGCGCACCGCGACGGTGCCGGTCCTGAGCGCGGCCGGGATCGTCCCCGTCGTCGTGCGCGACCTCGATGCCGCCGGCGTGCCGGTCGAGGACGTCGCGGTGCGCCGCCCGACGCTCGACGACGTCTTCTTCGAGCTCACGGGCCACGCTGCCGAGGAAGCCGACGAGGACGAGCCGTGAGCGCGAGCGAGGTCGCGGTCACG
>DATBSK010000176.1:0-4347 GCA_036559825.1 Acidimicrobiia bacterium
CAGGTGCGGGCGCGCTTCTTCGTCGACGACGCGAGCGGGCTGCTCGTGCGGCGTGACGTGCTGCGACGCGAGGGTGGTGTCCTGCGGAGCGTGCGGTACACGCGGCTCACGACCGACGACATCACGCCCGCGGTGCCCCCCGTGCCGCGCGGCGGCCCGAAGGCGGTGCCGACCGAGGAGGTCGGCGACGAGTACCTCGTGCCGGCGCGGCTCGAGACGGGCTTCCGTCTGCTCGGCCGCTACGTGCAGCCGGACGGCACGGTGCAGCTGTTCTACAGCGACGGCTTGTTCAGCCTGTCACTGTTCGAGCAGCCCGGGCTCGTCGACTGGTCCGCGCTCCCCGACGGGGGCCGGCGCGACACGGTCGGCTCCGAGCGCGCCGAGTGGTACGCGACCGATGCCGGCACGGTGGTGGTGTGGAGTCGCCACGGACTCGCGCTCACCGGGGTGTCGGACGCGCCGCCCGACACCGTGCGCGCAGCCGTCGGCACCGTCACGAGTGACGACAGCGGCGTGATCGACGACCTGGTCGACTTCGTGCTCCAGCCGTTCGACTGGGACTGAATGGTCGACCGGGACCGGATCGTCAGCGCGTCGTGGTGAGTCGGCGCTGGCGCAGGATGCGACGACGCTCGCGTTCCGAGCAGCCACCCCACACGCCGTGGTCGATGCGGTACGTGAGCGCGTACTCGAGGCACTCGGTCTTCACCGGACAGTCGGCGCAGATGCGACGCGCGCGCTCGACACCCACACCGTCGGACGGGAAGAACTCCGCCGGACTCAACGACCGGCAGTGGCCGTGGAGCATCCAGCTCGGTGTGTGGTGATCGGGCCGGAACGAGCTTTCGTCCATAGTCGTGAGTTCAACGTCGGGTTCGGGCGCGTGGTTCCCGCGACGCCGAGTGTTGCGCACCGCGCCGCCGCGTGGCCGGTCGGCGCCGGATTCTCACCGGGCTCTTACCGGAGTCCCAGCGAGGTCTGAGGGGCTGCTGCGACGATCCGCGGCGCGGACCGCGGATCTGGAACCATGGACGGGCCCCCCACCGTTTCGGATGGTACGGACCGCGGTCCGCTATGACGGTGACACCCTCCGAGCCCCGGAGTCGCACGCACGTGAGTGAGAGCAGCGTCGTGAGCACCTGGCCACCGCCCGGCCCCGCCCCGCTCCCCCCCGACGGCAGCGGGCCGAGCAAGAGCCGCGGGCTCTTCCTGCCGGTGATCGCCGGCGCGCTCGTCGGTGCGCTCGCCGCGAGCGGGCTCTTCCTCGCCTTCGGCGACGGGAGTGGTCAGACGACGGTCGTTCGTGCGAACGCGTCCCCCGCGATCGTCGACCGCCCGTCCACCGAGATCGCCCGCGACACCGACATCGCCGCCATCATCCAGAAGACCGAGCCCGCCATCGTCGCCATCACCACGGGTGAGGGCCCGGGTTCGGGCAACGGTGGCGCCGGCACCGGCTTCGTGATCACACCGGACGGCTACGTCGTCACGAACAACCACGTCGCCGAGAGCGCGTCGAAGATCGAGGTTGCGTTCACAAACGGCGACGTCGAGGCCGCGAAGGTCGTGGGCACGGATCCGTCGACCGATCTCGCCGTGCTCAAGGTCGAGCGCAGCGGGCTCCCGACGATCGAGCTCGGCGACTCGGACACCGCGCAGGTCGGCGACGCGGTCGTCGCCATCGGCAACGCGCTCGCGCTCGAGGGCGGGCTCAGCGTCACCCGCGGGATCATCTCCGGCACCAACCGCACGGTCGACACGAACACGGGCGCCTCGCTCGTCGGCATGCTCCAGACCGACGCCGCGATCAACCCGGGTAACTCCGGCGGGCCGCTGCTCGACGCGAACGGCAAGGTGATCGGGATCAACACCGCGATCGCGAACCCCGCGTCGGCGCAGAACGTCGGCTTCGCGATCCCGATCTCGAAGGCAAAGCCGGTGCTCGACGACCTGCGGCTCGGGCGCAAGCCCGCGTTCCTCGGTGTGTCGACGGAGAACGTGACGCCCGCGGTGGCGCGCGAGCGCGACCTCCCCGTCGACTCCGGTGCCTACGTCCTGAGCGTGACCGGCGGCGCGCCCGCCGACGACGCGGGGGTGCGCGAGGGCGACGTCATCATCTCCATCGGTGGTCAGGAGGTCACGAGCGCGGCCGACGTGCAGACGCTGGTGCGCAGCCACCGACCGGGTGAGAGCGTCAAGGTCGTGGTGGTGCGCGGCAACGACCGCGTGGAGCTCGACGCGAAGCTCACCGCACGCCCCGACGCCGGCGGGTGAGCGGCAACATCGACTCCTCCTGACTCCGGGTCGGATCCGCTCGGCGCCGGGGTACCCGGCGCCGCCCTTCGGGTCGCTACTCCTCCTCGGGGTAGCCCAGGTCCCACTCGAGGATCAGGCGCTCGCGCTCCGCGTCCCGGTTCACGCGCTCGCGGTTGCGGCGGAACTGCGGGTCGTGGGGCGGCAGGAGCTGGAGACGGGCGAGCGCGCGCTGGCGGAACTCGTCGATGAGGCGGCCGTCGCCGAACACGCCGTGCACCTCCCAGTGCGGTGCGGTCGGGCCGAGGTAGACGACCTTCACGTGGCCCTGGGGCGGGAGCTGCTCCAGCTCCTCCTGCTCGATCGACATCGGTCAATGCTCCTTCTGCGGAGCACCCAGCGTACGCGTGCCTACCAGCGCTTCTCGTACCGGTTGCGGAGCAGGACCGCGAAGAGGTTGGCGACCAGGGTCACCATGAGCAGCGCGAGGATCGCCGCCGCGGTGAGGCTGATCTTGAAGTCGTCACTCGGCTCGGCGGCCCACTGGTACACCACCTGTGGGAGCGCGGTATAGGTCCCGGTGAACTTCTCCCAGAACGTCGCGCTGCCGTTCGTGAAGAAGGTGCCGTAGAACGCGCCCACCAGGATCAGGGGCGCGGTCTCACCGATGGCCCGCGACACCGAGAGGATCGTGCCGGTGAGGATGCCGGCGAACGCGTTCGGGAGCACGAGCGTCCGCTGCACCTCCCACTTCGTCGCGCCGACGCCGTAGCCGCCTTCACGCAGCGACTGCGGCACGGCACGGAGCGCCTCCGACGACGTCACGATCACGATCGGCAGCACCACGACCGAGAGCGTGAGGCCGCCGGCGAGGATGGTCTTGCCGCCGGTGATGCCCGACTCGCCGAAGACGTCCTGGAGGACGCCGCCGAAGAGCGGCACGGTGTCGATGTCGGTTCCCATGAGCTCGACGAACACTGCCAGGCCGAGGATGCCGTACACGACCGACGGGACGCCGGCGAGGTTGCGGATGTTGAGGCGCACCACGTTCGTGAAGCGGTTCTCCGGTGCGTACTCCTCCAGGTACACCGCCGTGGCGATCCCGAGCGGCATCGCCACGAGCATCACGATGCCGGCGAGCACGAGCGACCCGAAGATCGCCTGCGCGATGCCGGCCTGGTCGGGAAAGCGCGACAGGTTCGACGTGAGGAAGCTGCTCGTGCCGACGAGCGCGGCGAACGCGAGCACGCCGACGAGCCCGAGCACGATCCCGAGTCCGAGCCGCCACGAGTGCCGAAACGCCGCGTACAGCCCGAGCGGGAGGAGGAGCACGACTGCGATCGTGAAGATCCATCCCGAGACGCCGAGGGGCTCGACGACGAACGACACGACCTCTTCGACCGTCGTCCCGAACTGACTCGGCCAATCCGAGAGCACGAACCCACGATCGGCGTACACCCCCGTGCCGTCGCTCAGCACCTCCCACAGCAGGGCGACGATGATTCCGAGGCACGCGAGCAGCGAGAGCAGCAGCATCGCCTGGAAGACGAGGCCCCAGACGTCGATGCGGCGGCCGCGCAGCGCGCGGTCGACGGTGATCCTCTGGGAGACGGTCAGCTCTGCCGCGGTCATCAGTAGTGCTCGCGGATCCGGCGGACGAAGAAGTCGCCGACCATGTTCAACAGCAACGTCACGACGAAGAGCAGCAGCCCGAGGAAGAAGAGACTGTTGAAGGCCTGTCCGGCACCAGTCCCACCACCACCCGCGACCTGGTCGGTGCCGGTCGCGAGCGAGGCCATCGCAGCCGTGACGGTCAGCCCGACGTCCTGCACCTTGGTCGTGTAGTCCGCCTGCGCGAACGCGCCTCCGGCGAGG
Source organism: Acidimicrobiia bacterium (assembly GCA_036559825.1). Lineage (GTDB taxonomy): Bacteria > Actinomycetota > Acidimicrobiia > IMCC26256 > PALSA-555 > DATBSK01. The sequence goes on from DATBSK010000176.1 coordinate 4,129, forward strand.
AGCACCACCATCGTCTCGCCGATCGCGCGCGCCGCGGCCAGGATGATGGCGGCGACGATCCCCGAGATCGCGGCGGGGAACACGACCCGCAGCACCGTGGTGGGCTTCTTCGCCCCCATCCCGTACGACGCCTCGCGGAGCGCGTTCGGGACCGCACGCATCGCGTCCTCGCTCACCGATGCCACGAGCGGTGTGACGAGGAAGCCGACGCCGATGCCC
>DATBSK010000177.1:0-3420 GCA_036559825.1 Acidimicrobiia bacterium
CGTCGAACGTCTTGTTCAGCGTCGGGTCCCCCGACAAGTCGTCCCAGCCCAGGAGGTCGGGGACGAGGATCAGGTGCCCGCTCGACGAGATCGGCAGGAACTCGGTGAGCCCCTGCACGATCCCGAGGACGATGGCGTGGAGGACCGACACGGAGCCGTCACCCTAGAACTCGTGCGCGTCCTCCGGCGGCACGAGCGCGAGCGCGAGGCGGCCGTGCGTCGACGCGAACGCGAGGTCGCGCGCCTGGCGCGGTGACACGAGCACGGTCACGCCGAACGCGTCGCCCTCTGCGGTATGGACGGCCTCGACGCCGAGCACGGTGACGCCGGGCGCGACGAGCGCAGCGCGTCCCTCGCCGGTCGTGGGGAGTCCGTCGGCGCCGATCGACGGGTCGAAGCTGGCCAGCACGTCGACGGCGGACCCGATTCGGGGACGGAGCGTGTCACGGACGACGACGCGCATCGCCCGTGTCCCCGGAGGCAGCGCGCCGTCGAGTCCGTGGCGATGCAGGGGTGCGAGGTTCGCGCGCGCGACGAATCCGCCGCGCACGACAGCCACGACCACGACCCGCCCTGCCACGTCGCGGACGTCGTTCAGCACGCCGGGCGGCAGCTGCGACGCGTGGATCGCGCGTGTGCGGACGTCCGAAGGCCGGACCGGCTCACCGAGGTGCAGCGCGCGGGTGGCGACGACGGCCCCGCGCTCCTCACCCAGCGACTGGGCTCGGCGGTGGAGCGCCGCGAGATCGGATGCCACGAGCGTCGCCGTGCCCGCCGCGACCGCGAGCGCGCCGGCCCAGAGCGCGAGCGCACGTGGTGATCGAGCGAGCATCCGTCCGGAGGTGACACCCGCGGCGGAGGCGGTTACGTCGACGCGGCTCCGCTCTTGGCGCCCGAGCCGCTCGACGACGAGCCGTCCGATCCGGACGAGTCGCGCTTCGTGCCGCCGGAGCCGGCCTTCGACCCGCCGTCCTTCGACCCGCTGTCCTTCGAACTGCCGTCCTTGGACCCGCCGCCGTCCTTCGACCCGCTGTCCTTCGACCCGCCGTCCTTCGAGCCGCCGTCCTTCGACGCGGCGTCCGTCGACTCCCGGGATCCGTTGCCCGACGAGCTCTTCCGGGCGTCGGTCTTGTAGAAGCCCGAGCCCTTGAGGACGATCCCGGCCGGCGAGAACACCTTGACGAGCGGGCCCCCGCACGACTCGTGCTCGGTGAGCCCGTCGTCGGTGATCGACTGCCAGATCTCGAGCTCGTCGCCACAGGATCCGCAGCGGTATCGGTAGGTGGGCATGGTCGATCGCTTCCTGCACCACGGCCGGTCGGCCGCTGGCACTCTCTTGTGCAGACTGCTAACGCTAGCCGACGTCCCGGCCTTCCCGCCGCCGCCGGTACCAACGGGGGGAGCGGCGCAGCAGAATGGCCCCCAGTGATCGCGGTCCTCGCCCTCGTCCTCCTCGCGTACCTCCTCGGGACGTTCCCAAGCGCCGCCCTCGTCGCCCGCCGCTCCGGCAAGGACGTGACCCAGGAGGGTTCGGGCAACCCGGGCGCGTCGAACATCACCCGCATGCTCGGCTGGAAGGCCGGGGCGGTGGTGCTGCTCCTCGACATGGGCAAGGGGGCGCTCGCCGCCGGGGTCGGGCTCGCGCTCGACGGCCACCGCGGCGCCTACATCCTGGGCGTCGCCGCGGTGCTCGGCCACGTCTTCCCGATCACGCGCCGGTTCAAGGGCGGTCGCGGGGTGGCGACGGCGGGCGGCGTGCTCGCGGTGGTGTTCCCGCTGCCGATGGTCGTCCTCGCAGTCGTGTGGTTCGCGATCGCGCGCGGATTGAAGAAGGCGTCGATCGCGTCCGTCGTGTGCGCGCTCCTGTTCCCGACGATCGTGGCGGTGCGCGGCGGGAGCGCGCTCGACATCGCGGTGACGAGCGGGCTCGCGGCGATCGTCATCCTGCGCCACCTCGCGAACCTCCGGCGGCTCGTGCGCGGGGAGGAGCATTCGATCGACCACCCGACCGGCACCTCGACCGACTCCGGACCCGACAGCTCCTGATGGTCGCGGGCCCCGCCGCGTCGCGACGCGTCACGAAGGCGGTCATCCCCGCCGCGGGCCTCGGCACGCGCTTCCTGCCGGTGACGAAGGCCGTCCCCAAGGAGATGCTGCCCGTGGTCGACCGGCCCTCCATCCAGTACGTGGTCGAGGAGGCGGTTGCCGCGGGCCTCACCGACATCCTCGTGATCACGAGCCGCGGGAAGGGTCCCATCGAGGATCACTTCGACCGTGCCCCCGAGCTCGAGGCGCTGCTCGAGCAGGACGGCAAGCTCGACCTGCTCGCGGAGGTCCGTGCACCGACGGAGATGGCGGACGTGCACTACGTCCGACAGGGTGCGACGTTGGGGCTCGGGCACGCGATCGGGGTGGCGCGCGACCACGTCGGTGACGAGTCGTTCGTCGTGCTCCTCGGCGACGACATCATGATCGACGACGCCGCGCTGCTCTGCCGCATGCTCGAGGTGCACGAGCGCGAGGGCGGCACCGTCCTCGCGCTGCTCGAGGTGCCGCCCGACCAGATCTCGTCGTACGGCAGCGTCGCGGTCGAGGAGGTCGGCGACGACGTGCTGCGCGTCCACGACCTCGTCGAGAAGCCTCCGGCCGACGAGGCGCCGTCGAACCTCGCGGTCATCGGCCGGTACGTGTTCCCGCCCTCGATCTTCGACGCGATCGACCGCACCTCGCCGGGGGTGAACGACGAGATCCAGATCACCGACGCGATCGGCGTGCTCCTTGAGAAGGAGCCGGTGCACGGCGTGCGGTTCACCGAGGGCCGTTACGACATCGGTCAGAAGCTCGACTTCCTGCGGGCCAACATCGAGGTCGCGCTCGCACGCGACGACCTGGGGCCGGGCCTCGCCGCGCTGCTGCGCGACATCGTCGACCGCCACGGGCTGACGTGAAGGAGCTCGTTCCCCTCGACGAGGTCCGGGCCGAGATCCTCGCCGCGGTCACCCGGCTCGACCCGGTCGACGTGCCGCTGCGCGAGGCGCAGGGCCTCGTGCTCGCCGCCGCCGTGACGACGGACGAGGACGTGCCGCCCTTCCCGAACACCGCGATGGACGGCTACGCCGTGCGCGCCGCCGACACGGCCGGCGCCACGGTCGACGCCGCAGTGACGCTCCACGTCGTCGGCGAGCTCGCCGCGGGGCACGCGCCCGACGTCGCCGTCGGGGCGGGCGAGGCCATCCGCATCATGACGGGAGCACCGATGCCGCCGGGGGCCGATGCCGTCGTGATGGTGGAGCAGACGCGGCGTGCCGACGGCGACGTGGAGATCCAGGCAGAGGCCCGGCCGGGCCAGCACGTCCGCGGCGCGGGCGGCGACCTGCGTGCCGGGCAGATCGTGTTCGAGACGGGCACGCTCCTCAGCGC
>DATBSK010000178.1:0-3133 GCA_036559825.1 Acidimicrobiia bacterium
TCCTGCATGGGTCGCTGCGCTGCGGGCGGGGATACCCCGCCCGCGAACGCTCCGCTCCGGCGATCCGTGCAGCAGGATGAAGGCCCGATGGACACGGTCGCGGACGTCCTCCTCGTCGTCCTCGGGACGGTCCTGATCGTCGTCGTCTTCGACTCGGCCCTGCGGACCTTCGTGCTCCCCCGAGGGGCCAGCAACCCCCTCACGCGCCTGACCTTCCTCGGGCTGCGCTCGGGGTTCAACCTCATGGCGCGTGAGTCGCGCAGCTACGAGGCGCGCGACCGGGTGATGGCGCTGTACGGGCCCATCGGGCTCTTCGGGCTCGTGCTCGTGTGGCTCACGCTGGTGCTCGTCGGGTACACCCTCATCTACTACGCGGTCATCGTGCCGACCTGGCACGACGCGATCGAGCTCTCCGGATCGTCGCTGCTCACGCTCGGCTTCGAGCTCCCGCCGCGAGGTCTCCCCGGCTACATCCTCGTGTTCACCGAGGCCGCGACGGGGCTCGCCATCCTCGCCCTCCTGATCGCATACCTGCCGACGATCTACGGCGCGTTCTCCCGCCGCGAGCGGGAGGTCTCCCGACTCGCGACCCTCGCGGGCACGCCGCCGAGCGCGGTCCAGCTCCTGCTCCGGTACCACCGCATCGCCTGGTTCGACCATCTGCCGGAGCTCTGGTCCACCTGGGAGCAGTGGTTCGCGGAGCTCGGCGAGACGCACACGTCGCTCGCGGTGCTCACGTTCTTCCGCTCGCCGAGCCCACATCGCTCGTTCGTGACTGCAGCCGGAGCCGTGCTCGACGCAGCGTCGCTCGCGCAGTCGACGCTCGCGGTGCCGTGGTCACCACAGGCCGGCCTGTGCATCCGCGCCGGGTACCTGGCGCTGCGCGAGATCGCCGACTACTTCGACGTCCCGTACGACCCGGAACCTGCACCCGACGCTGCGATCAGCATCGCCCGGGAGGAGTTCGACGCGGCGTACGAGGAGCTGGGGTCCGAGGGTGCGCCGATCCGGCCCGACCGCGACCGATGCTGGCGCGACTTCTCCGGGTGGCGTGTCAACTACGACGCGCCCCTCCTCGCTCTCGCGAGCATCACGATGGCGCCGTACGCACCGTGGTCGTCGGATCGGTCGTTGCGGGTGCGGCGACCGCGGATCGTCCGAGTGCGGCATCGGTCCTGACGCTCGCAGCCGTCGGGACGGGTGGCAGCCCGGCGATGGAGCCGAGCCACCACTCGATGCCCGTCGTCGACGCGTGCTCCCACGGCGAGTGGAACACGTCGAAGGCGTGTGGAGCGCCGGCAAGCTCCACGTAGGTGACATCGGTGCCGACGTCGCGCAGCATCGCGACGAAGCGACGTGCCTGCGTGACGGGCACGAGGTTGTCGATCGTCCCGTGGACGACGAGGAACGGGCATGTCTTCCCGCTCACGTGCGCGATCGGGGACGCGTCGATGTAGGGCGCGAGATCCTCGCTCGGCGTCGAGCCGACGACGATGGAGCCCATCCAACCGGCGATGCGCCGGCCGAGGCCCCGATGGAAGCGGCCGAAGATCTCCCCGAGGTCGTAGGCGCCGTACATCGGGATGGCAGCCGACACGCTCGTGTCGACGTGCTCGAACCCGGGCTGGTAACGCTCGTCGTCGACGGTCAGGGCGACCATCGCTGCGAGGTGACCTCCCGCGGACCCACCCGTCACGACGACGCGTGCGGGGTCGCCGCCGTACTCGGCGATGTGCTCGCGCACCCACGCCAGCGCGCGCTTCGCATCGACCAGATGGTCGGGCCACCGGACCCGCGGGCTCAAGCGGTAGTTGGCCGCGACGCAGATCCAGCCCGCGGTCGCGAGACGGTTCATCAGCGGGCGCCCCTGTGTGTCCTTCGTGCCGACGGTCCACCCGCCACCGTGGATCTGGAGCACGACCGGGGCGCCGTCGCATTCCCCTGCGGGCCGGTAGACGTCGAGCAGGTGGCGCCGGCCTGCGCCGTCGGCGTAACGGATGTTCGTGATCCGCTCGACGGCGACGTCGCGCATGGACCACGGGAGCACGACGGTCCGGGGGGCGCGACGCTTGCGGACGCGGTCGGCGACCCGCTCGGCGAGCGCCCGGTCGAACTCGTCCGCGCCCGCGCGCGCGACGAAGGCCTGGCGAACCAGGCCGCCCAGGGCGAGCGCCACCAACGCCAGCCCGATCCAACCGGGCCAGGCGGCGAGACCCCCGAGCGCGACGAGCGCGACGGTGGTCGCACCGACCAGCACGAGCCACCACCCGGCCATGCCGGTCCCGAGCATGGAGAGCAGGAACGCGGGGAAGACGATGGTCCAGTGGTGCACGGCGTAGAGCGCCGGCACGGTCATCAGCGCGAGGACGACGCCCGCGACGAGCAGCACCCAGGGCATGGCCCAGTCTTTCAGAAGAGCCAGTCGTCACCCGAGGCCGGGGCCTCGCCGCGCCGGATGTACCACTCCTGGCTGAACGCCGCCCGGAACCGCTCCGGTGCCATCGCGAGGAAGAAGGAGGTCTCGTCGACCTGCGAGCGGTGCGCGGCGAGCGCGGCGCGCTTCGCGTCGACGAACTTCGAGACGTCGACCGTGGTCGTGATGCGGTCCTCCGTGACGCCGATCGTGAGGTCCTCCGGATCGCCGAGGTCGCCGGGGGGCTCGAGGTCCTCGGTGTCGGCCTGCTCGCGCATCTCGAGCATCAGCCGCCGCACGTGGTCGCGGTTGATCGTGGCCTCGTAGACGCGTGGAACGCCCGCGAGCTGGCCCGCGCGCACGCCGACCCGGTGCACCTGGATGTGGTCGGGGTGGTCGTAGCCCCCGTGGTCGTCGTACACGGTGAGCACCTCGGCCTGCTCGTCGCGCAGGATCCGCGCGAGGCGCTCGGCGGCCTCGTCGACGTCCGCGGTCCAGAACGAGCCCGGAAGCTCGTTCTCGGGCGTGCCCGCCATCCCCGAGTCCGTGTAGCCCAGGAACTCGACGCGCGCGACGCCGAGGATGCTGGCCGCGTTCTGCGTCTCCTCGACCCTGCGCTGCCAGAGCGTCTCGCCGTCGTCCAGGAAGCCGTCGTCGACCTCGCCGTGCTCGCCCCGGGTCGCGAGCACGAGCACCACCCGATGCCCCTCGTGGGCCGCA
>DATBSK010000179.1:0-1958 GCA_036559825.1 Acidimicrobiia bacterium
CGAGGAGCGCGCCGTCGCGGAGATCGGCTACTGGGTCGCCAAGGAGGCCCGCGGTCACGGCGTCGCGACCCGGATCGTGCGTCTCACCTCGCGCTGGGCCGTGTGCGACCTCGGTGTGCAGCGACTTGAGCTGATGACGCATGTCGAGAACGTCGCGTCGCAACGAGTCGCCGAAGCGACGGGTTTCGTCCGGGAAGGTGTGCTGCGTTCGTACGTGACGCTCGGGTGCGGGATCAGCGACGTCGTGATGTTCTCGCTGCTCCCGGGCGACCTGGGCGCCTCGGTCCGCGACTGAGCGAGCTACGCGCCGGAGACCCGTGTCGGCGTGAGATGGACCGTTCCGGCGCGGGTCCGGTAGCGGATCCGCCCCGCAGGGTCGACGACCGCCCAGGCCAGCTGCTCCGCGTCCGAGATGTCGGTGCCCATCTGCCCGAGTGCGTCGTCCTCGGTCAGGCCGACCGAGCGCAATGCGTGCGGTATCCACGCGCCGTCCTGCACGATCGTCACGCTGCGACCGTCGAGCAGGCGCTGGAAGCGCGGGAAGTGCCAGCGGAGCCGGCTCACGGCATAGTTCGTCGCGACGAGCGTCACCGCGGCGATGAGCCCGCCGACCAGCGACGTGTCGGTCCCGACCATCGCGTTCTGCACCGCGTTGGCGATGAGGATCATGACGACGACGTCGGTCGTCGTCACCTGGCCGAGCTCACGTCGACCGCCGATGCGCAACAGCATGAGGACGGCGACGTACACGGCGAGCGAGCGGCCGACGATCTCGAGGTCCGTGGTGAGGCTGGCATGCATGTGCCCAGTATCGGGCTCACGCGCGACGATGCGGCGGACTCGGGAGGACGTCCCCATGAGACTCGGGATCAACTTCGGCTACCAGGACTGGGGGCGCGGTCTCGCCGGCGCGGTCGACCTCGCCCAGGAGGCGGACCGCCTCGGCTACCACTCGGCCTGGACGGCCGAGGCGTACGGCACCGACGCGGTGACGCCGCTCACGTGGCTCATGGCGCACACCGAGCGGATGAGCTTCGGCACCGCGATCATGCAGATGCCGGCCCGGAGCCCGGCCGCGGCCGCGATGACCGCGGCGACGCTCGACATGATGAGCGGCGGTCGGTTCCTGCTCGGCATCGGCGCGTCCGGGCCACAGGTGTCGGAGGGCTGGCACGGCGACCCGTACGGGAAGCCACTGGCGAAGACGCGTGAGTACGTCGACATCGTGCGCACGATCCTGCGGCGCGAGGCACCGCTCGAGCACCACGGCGAGCACTACGACATCCCGTACACCGGGCCGCGCGCGAGCGGGCTGGGCAAGCCGCTCAAGCTCATCGTGCACCCGCTCCGCGCCGACATCCCGATCTACCTCGCCGCGATCGGTCCGAAGAACGTCGCGCTGACGGCGGAGATCGCAGACGGGTGGCTGCCGATCTTCTTCTCTCCGACGCGTCTGCAGGAGACCTACGGCGACGCGCTCGACGCGGGGTTTGCCGCCGCCGGAGGAGGCAAGAGCCTCGCCTCGTTCGACATCGCGCCAACAGTGATGGTGGTCATCGGTGACGACCTCGGCGCACTCCGCAACGCGGTGAAGCCGATGCTGGCGCTCTACGTCGGCGGCATGGGCGCGCGCGGGAAGAACTTCTACAACGACCTCGCGTGCCGGTACGGCTACGAGGCCGCGGCCAAGGAGATCCAGGACCTCTACCTCGACGGGAAGAAGGCGGAGGCGACCGCGGCGGTGCCCGACGACCTCGTCGACGAGATCGCGCTGCTCGGCCCGCGCGAGCGCATCGCGGACCGCCTCGACGCGTGGAAGGGCTCGGGGATCACGACGCTCGTCGTCGGCGCCGCCCAGCCCGAGGCCCTCCGTCTCATGGCCGAGCTCGTGCTGTAGCGGATTCTCGGCACGCTGAGCCACCGTATGGGTGGTCGAGCGTGCCGAGAACGAGAAGCGT
>DATBSK010000180.1:0-20233 GCA_036559825.1 Acidimicrobiia bacterium
GCGAGCGCGTTGGCGCGGCGCTTGTTGCGCGTCGTGCAGTCGCTGCGCTGGAGGTGGTTGAGGTCGTCGAGGACCGGACCGGCGTCGCGCACGTAGCGGCGCACCGCCTTGTCGGTCCAGCCCATCGCGTAGGTGTGGATCCGCAGGTGGAGGTACACGAGCTTCGTGACGTCCTCGACGACGTCGCTCGGGAACCGCAGCGCGCGCAGGCGCTCTTCCGCCATGCGCGCGCCGACCACCTCGTGGTGGTGGAAGCTCACCCCCTCGGGCCCGAACGAGCGCGTCTTGGGCTTGCCGACGTCGTGGAAGAGCGCGGCGAGCCGCACCCGGATCTCGGGCCGGGTGTTGCGCACCACGGCGATCGTGTGCGCGAGCACGTCCTTGTGCGAGTGCACCGGGTCCTGCTCGAGCCGCATCGCGTTGAGCTCGGGGAGGAACTCGTCGGAGAGGCCGGTCTCGCACAGCAGCCAGAGCCCCTCGGTCGGGTCGTCGACGAGCAGCAGGCGCTCGAGCTCGTCGCGGATCCGCTCGACGCTCACGATCTCGAGCCGCGACGTCATCGCCGTGATCGCCGCCAGCACCTCCGGCGCGGGCCGGAGCCCGAAGGCGGCCACGAACCGCGCCGCGCGCAGCATCCGCAGCGGGTCGTCGGCGAACGACACCTCGGGCTCCTGGGGCGTGCGGAGGCGCTTCGCCGCGAGGTCGGCGGCGCCGCCGTGGGGGTCGACGAGGCGGGGCTCGGGCATCGCGAGCGCCATCGCGTTCACGGTGAAGTCGCGGCGGACGAGGTCGTCCTCGATGCGGTCGGCGTAGGCGATCTCGGGCTTGCGGCTCTCGGGGCGGTAGACGTCGCCGCGGAAGGTCGTGATCTCCATGCGGAGCTCGTCCTGCTCGACGCCGACGGTCCCGAAGCGCTCGCCCTGGAGCCAGACATGGTCGGCCCAGCCACTCACCAGCGCCTTGACCACCTCGGGTCGGGCGTCGGTCGTGAGGTCGACGTCGGTGGACTCGCGCCCGAGGAAGGCGTCGCGCACCGTGCCGCCGACGAGGTAGCACTCGTGGCCCGCGGCGACGAGGCGCTCCGCGAGCTCACGGGTCGGGGCGCCCGGCTCGAAGTACGACCGCAGGCGCTCGGGGACCTTCACGTCACCATTGTCGCCCGCGCACGGCCCGCGGGACCGTCCCGAATGAGCCGGGTGTACCGTCGAAACAGCGATGGAGGAGCGCCGGAGTTGAGGCGACACAGGCGTCAGCAGCGGAGCGAGCGCCCGCGGGCGGGGTACCCCCGCCCGCAGAGAGCGACGCCGTAGAGATGGACTCGGGTGACTGGCTGTGGGTCTGGCTGGTAGCTGCGGTCGTCCTCGCGTTCCTCGAGCTCGTCACCCCGTTCCTCTTCTTCATGATCTCCTTCGCGGCCGGCGCCGGCCTCGCCGCGCTCGCGGCCGTGCTGGACGCATCCGTGGCGCTGCAGATCGGCATCTTCATCATCGGGACGGGTGCGGCCCTGCTCGTGCTCGTGCCCATCGGGCACCGCCTCGCCGCCGCGGAGAGCGACGACGCGCACGAGGGGGCGGTCCGTCAGGTCGGGCGCACGGCGGTCGTGCTCGAGCCGATCCCGGGTGGACGGCACGACACGGGGCTCGTACGGCTGGAGCGCCAGCAGTGGAAGGCGGAGACGGACGCCGACACCGTGATCGAAGCGGGCACCGAGGTCGACGTCATCGCGGTGCGTGGCACCCGCCTCGTCGTCGCCCCGGTGCGTCCCTACGCGGAGAAAGAGTAGGTAGGAGGAGCTGATGATCGCCATCCTCGTGCTCATCGCGGTCGCGGTGCTGCTGTTCCTGGTCGCGCTCGCGTCGGTGAAGATCGTGCGGCCGTACCAGCGCGGCGTCATCGAGCGGCTGGGCCGCTACCACTCCACCGCGAACCCCGGCCTCCGGCTCATCATCCCGTTCGTCGACCGGCTCATCCGGGTCGACATGCGCGAGCAGGTCGTGGAGGTGCCGGCGCAGGAGGTCATCACCTCCGACAACGTCGTCGTCACGGTGTACGCCGTCATCTACTACGAGGCGACGGACGCGCAGCGGCTCATCTACAACATCGCGAACTTCGAGCTCGCGGTGGCGAAGCTCGCCCAGACCAACCTGCGCAACCTCATCGGCGACCTCGACCTCGACGAGGCGCTCACGTCGAGCGTCAAGATCAACACGCACCTGCGCGACATCCTCGACGACGCAACCGACAAGTGGGGCGTGCGCATGGTCCGGGTCGAGATCCAGCGCATCGACCCGCCGTCGGACGTCATCCAGTCGATGCACCACCAGATGCAGGCCGAGCGCACCCGGCGGGCCGTGGTCACCGAGGCGCAGGGCGCACGCGAGGCATCGATCACCCGCGCCGAGGGCGAGAAGCAGGCCGTAATCCTCTCGGCGGAGGGCGACGCGCAGGCGATGGAGCGCATCGCCGACGCCGAGAAGTACCGCCACATCGCGGTGGCACAGGGCGAGGCCGGCGCGATCAAGTCGGTGTTCGACGCGTGGCACGCGGGCGACCCGACGCCCGACATCCTGGCGCTCAAGTACTTCGAGGCGCTGGCCCGGGTCGCCGACGGGCAGGCCACGAAGGTCTTCCTCCCGAGCGAGATGGGTGGGCTCTTCGGCGCCGTCGGCGGGCTCGCCGAGCTGCTGCGCGGCAGCGACGCGGCCGAGAGCGAGAACGGTCAGGCGGCGCCGACCGGTGAGGGCGAAGACGGCGAGGCCGGCGAGGTCGCGGCGCGCTCGCGGTCGGCGCCGTCGAGCATCACCGCGAGGCCGGGCTCGTAGACGGAGTTCGCGAGCGCGTCGTCACGGTTCACGAGCCCGCGCCGGTACAACGTGGCGAGGCTCTGGTCGAACGTCTGCATCCCGTAGAACTCGCCGTCCGCGATCAGCGCCTCGAGCTTGGCACCTCCGTCGGCGTCGGCGATCGCCGCGGCCGCGGGCCCGTGCACGGTGAGCACCTCGACGGCCGGCACGCGGCCGCGTCCACCGGCGCGCGGGACGAGCCGCTGGCACAGCACACCGCGGAGGGTGCGGGCGAGCAGCGAGCGCGCGGGGGCGCGCTGCGCGGGCGGGAACGAGTCGACGAGTCGGCCCACGGCGTCGACGGCCCCGACCGCCTGCGTCACCCCGAGCACGAGACGGCCCGCGTCGGCCGACTCGAGCGCGGCGAGCGTCGTCTCGGAATCGGGCAGCGCGCCCACGACCACGACGTCGGGATCCTGGTGCGACGCCGCTCGCAGCGCCGCGAGCACGCTGGTCGTGTCGATGCCGACGTCGCGCTGGTCGATGACCGAGAGCTTGTCGCCGTACACCACCTCGACCGGTGACTCGATCGTGACGACGTGACAGCGACGCGTCTCGTTGATGTGATCGACCATCGCGGCGAGCGTCGAGGTCCGGCCCGAGCCGGCGAGCCCGCACACGAGCACGAACCCCGCCGCGCACTCCGCCATCTGCGTCGCCGCGGGCGGGAGGCCGAGCGAGTCGATCGACGGCATCCCGGGGACGACCCTCCGCAGCACGACGCCCACGAAGCCGCGCTGCTTGAACGCGCTCACCCGGAACCGGCCGAGCGCCTGCACCGCGTGCACCGCGTCCACCTCACCGCGGTTCACGAGCTCCCCGGCGGCTCGCCCGAGGAGGAGCTCCGCCGCGTGCTCGGTGTCCGCAGGCTCGAGCACGTCGAGCGACGTCTCCGCGAGCGCGCCGTCCACCCGCAGGTGCGGGCGGGCACCCACCTTCAGGTGCACGTCCGAGGCACGCTCCTCGACCGCCAGCCGCAGGAGATGGTCGATGTCCAGCACATCGGGGATATCGACCGGCCGGGAGTTCGCCTTGATGCGGGTTGCCGTCAGCCTCCGAGCAGCTCCTTCCACCGCAGCGCGGCCGCGTCGACGACGGTGGCGCCCGGGCCTCCTGCGGTGGGGCGCTCCGCCGGCGTCGCGGGCTCGCCGAGGAGGACGGGGAGGGTGGCGGCGACGCAGTCGCGGATGGCGTCGAGGTCGTAGCCGCCCTCGAGGAAGACGATGGTGCGACCGGGCGGCGCGAGGTGCACGACGCGCTCGGCGAGCGCGGCGTAGTCGCCGGCCGAGAGGGCGAGGCCGGTGAGCGGGTCGGCGCGGTGCGCGTCGAAGCCGGCCGAGACGAGCATCCAGTCGGGGGCGAAGCGCGTGACGAGGGGCTCGATCACCTCGTCGAAGGCGCGCAGGTACACGTCGCCCGTGGTGCCCGCGGGGAGCGGGACGTTGCACGTCGCACCGAGCGCGTTCGCACCGCCCGTGTCGTCGAGGCGGCCGGTGCCCGGGTACAGCGGCCACTCGTGGGTCGACACGTACAGTACGCGCGGGTCGTCCCAGAAGATCTCCTGTGTCCCGTTGCCGTGGTGCGCGTCGTAGTCGATCACCGCGACGCGTGCGCCGCGGTCGACGAGCGCGGCGGCCGCGACCGCCACGTTGTTGAAGAGGCAGAAGCCCATGGGCACCTGTCCGGTGGCGTGGTGACCGGGCGGGCGGACACCGAGGAACGCGGCCGAGCCCTCGCCGCGCTCGAGCGCGTCGATGGCCGCGAGGCCGGCCCCCGCGGCGCGGCGCGCCGCCGCCCAGGAACCCGACGACGCGACCGTGTCGAGGTCGATCGGGCCCCCACCGCGCGCCGACAGCTGCTCGATCCGCTCGATGAGCTCCCGATCGTGCACCCGTGCGAGCTCCTCGGTGGTGGCATCCCGCGGGTCGAGCACGGCCAAGGCATCGTCGAGACCGGCGGCCGACACGCCCTCGGCGACGGCGGCAAGCCGCGCGACCCGCTCCGGGTGGCCCGGGCCGGGGTCGTGCGCACCGAAGGTGTCGTCGGTGGCGAGCAGCAGCACACCTCCATGGTCGCGCTCGCTCGGCCGCCGGATACCCGCGGCCGCCCTGCGGGACGCTCGCCTGCTCCGAGGCCGAAACCGAGCCCGCCCGCGGCGCCGCCGCGTGACCGCGTACGCTCGCACGTCGTGGCCGAGCGCATCACCGGCGGACGGGCGCGCCACCATTCGTTCGGTTGGGCGCGCGCGACGCCGTGGCGTGGGCGACGCGATATCGCGCACCTCGTGCTCGGTGACCGCGTCCCGACCGACCCGTCCGTCGTCGACGCCTGCCTCCATGCGTTGCAGCGCGCGGGGTACCGCGCCGTCGTCACCAGCGCCGTCGCGCCCGCCGACGCGCTGCCGTTCGTGGACGCCGGCTTCGACGTCCGCGAGCGCCTGCACCTCCTCCAGCACGACCTCGACGACCTCCCGCCACGCGGGACCGAGCCGCGGTCGCGGCGAGCGTGGCGCAACGACCGCGACGGTGTGCTCGCGCTCGATGACCTCGCCTTCGACGCGTTCTGGCGGCTCGGCGCGTCGGGGCTCCGCGAGGCGCTCCACGCGACGCCGTCCGTGCGGTTCAGGGTCGGCGACGGGCGGCATGGACGGCCGTCGCCGAAGGAGACGCCGCTTGCGGCGTCGACCAATGGAGGCGGCGACTCCGGCAATGGCCTCGTGGGGCCGGTCGCGTACGCGATCACCGGGCGAGCCGGGCGGCAGGGCTACTTGCAGCGCGTCGCGGTCCATCCCGCCGGCCGGCGGCACGGATGGGGGCGCGCGCTGGTGCTCGACGCGCTGCGATGGCTGCGCCGGCACGACACCAGGCGCGCGCTCGTGAACACGCAGTGGACGAACGACGCCGCCCTGGCGCTGTACGAGTCGTGTGGGTTCCGGCAGCTGCCCGTCGGCTTGTGCGTCCTCGACCGAAGTCTGTGAGGCGCCTGCTCTCGACCCTGGTCGTCGGGGTCGCGGCGCTCGCCACGTCGCCCGCCGCAGCCCAGCCGGCACCCGGCGCCGCGACCGGCACCACCGCGCCCGGGCGCGTCGAGCTCATCGCGCAGGACGCCTGGAGCCCGATCGGCGGCGAGCTGCACCTGCGCGTCCGGATCCCCGACTCGGTCGCGACACCCGGCGCGACGCTGAGCCTCGTCGCGTACCAGCAGATCACGACGCGCGCCGCGTTCGACCGGGTCATCCAGTCGGAGGCAACCGGGTCGGTGCTCGACCAGGTGGTGGTCCCGATCGCGGTGCTCGCGTCGGGCGACCGGGGCACGCGCGACGTCACCGTCGGGATCGAAGGCGTCGCCGACGACCGCGACCCGTCGCGGCTCTCCCTGCGGCGCACCGGCGTGTATCCGCTCGCGGTGGAGGTGTTCGACGCGGACCAGCGCTCGCAGGGGCGCTTCCTGACCACGGCCGTCGTCGTCGCCGTCGATCAGATCGGCCGCGCGTCCGATGTCGACCAACGCCTCGGCGTCGCGTGGATCTGGCCGCTCACCGCGGGGCCGTCGACGCTGCCCGACGGGTCCGACGACCCGGCGGTCACGCGCAGCCTGCGGCCGAGCGGGCGCCTCGGACGGCAGGCGGTCGCGCTCACGCGCGCCGGCGATGTGCCCCTCACGCTCGTGCCCGGACCCGAGACGCTCGAAGCCTGGTCGCGCCAGGGCGAGGAGGACCCCGCCATCGCGCGCGGTGCGGCCGCGGTCCGCGACGCGAGCGGCCGCGACCAGATCGTGACCGGGCCGTACGTCCCGAGCGACCTCCCCTCGCTGCTCTCCGTCGGCCTCGACAGCACGGTCGACGCCGAGCTCGTCCGCGGGGACGAGACGCTCGCACGCCTGCTCGGCACGCGCCCCGACGTGCGCACCGCGATCGCACGGCCGGTCGACCCCGGCTCCCTCGCGCGGCTGCGGGCGCGCGGCGTCGACCGCGTCGTCGTCGACGGCGATTCCCTCGCCACGTCGAGCCGCTCCCAGTCGACGCGGCCGTTCCTGCTCCAACCTGCGGCGTCCCTCGTTCCGAGCGGGCCGATCTCCGCGCTCGCAGGTGATGCCGCGATCGAGCGACTGCTCGAGGGCGCCGGTGCGCCGGCGCTGCGCGCGCAGCACGCGCTCTCCGCGCTTGCGATCGTCGCGCTCGAGGAGCCGGCGGCACGCCGCGCGATCACCGTCATCAACCGGAGCGATCTCGACGCACCGACGGACCTCCTCGACGCGATGCTCACGGGCCTGCGCGGTCACCCCTTGCTCGAGCCGATGACGGTCGACGACGTGTTCGCGACGGTGACCGGCGAAGGGGCCGCGAACGGCGCGCCGTTGACCCGCGAGCTCGGAACGTACTCACCGCCCGAGCCGCCGGTCGGACCCGCCGGCTACCGCGACACCCAGACGCGGCTCGACCACTTCCGTTCGCTCGCCGGTCCGGCGGACGCCATCG
Source organism: Acidimicrobiia bacterium (assembly GCA_036559825.1). GTDB lineage: Bacteria > Actinomycetota > Acidimicrobiia > IMCC26256 > PALSA-555 > DATBSK01. The sequence continues at coordinate 7,321 of DATBSK010000180.1, forward strand.
TCCTGCGCGGCGAGCGCTCGCTCCTCGTGTGCGAGGCCGCGACGTTCGTCGGCCCCGCCGGGGTCCTGCGGGCGCAGGAGACGCTCAACAGCATCGACGTCGAGATCAACGGCTTCGTATCGCGCATCCGGATCCCCCGACCGAGCACGATCACGCTCACGTCGCGGTCGGGTGAGATCCCGCTCACGTTCCGCAACGACACCGGCCAGCCGCTCGACGTCTACCTCGAGCTCTCGAGCGCCAAGCTCAAGTTCCCCGCGGGATCGACGCGCACGGTCCGCCTGCCCACGAAGAGCACGACCGTGCGGGTGCCGGTCGAGTCGCGGACCTCGGGCACGTTCCCGCTGCAGCTCAGCGTCATGTCCGCCGACGCGACCTTCCCCGTCGCCAACAGCACGTTCCGGGTGCGCTCGACCGCCTTCAGCGCGGTCGGCATCGCGCTGATGCTCGGTGCCGCGGTGTTCCTCGTCGGGTGGTGGGCTGTGCACATCCGGCGGAACCGCCGCGCTCGACGCGTGGCGTGAACGCCGCTCGCGGCGTCTCCCACCGGAGGCGGCACGACACACGGCAGCTGCTCCAATCGAGTGCGGTCGTCGGCGTCGGGACCGCGCTGTCACGGATCACGGGGTTCCTGCGGGTCGCGGCCATCGCCTACGCACTCGGCGTCACCACGGTCGCGGGCGTCTACTCGTACTCCAACGAGACGCCCAACATCGTCTACGAGCTGCTCATCGGCGGGATCCTCACCGCGACGCTCGTACCGCAGTTCGTCCGGCACCTCCAGCAGGAGGACCACGAGGCGACGGACGCGGTCGTCACGGTCGCCATGGTGGCGCTCGTCGTCGTCACGGTGGCCGGTGTGCTGCTCGCGCCGCTGATCGTCGACGTGTACACGCTGCAGGTGAGCGGCCCGAGCCGGGCCGAGCAGCAAGAGCTCGCGACGAAGCTGCTGCGGCTCTTCATGCCGCAGATGCTCTTCTACGGCTTCGCGACGTTGGCGACTGCACTGCTCCAGTCGCGCCGGCGCTTCGCCGCGGCCGCGTTCGCGCCGATCCTCAACAACCTCGTCGTCATCAGCATCTTCCTCACGATCCCGCAGCTCTTCGACGGCCCGCTCACCGTCCGCCGCGTCAACGACGACAGCGGCCTCGTGCTGCTGCTCGGGCTCGGGACGACCGCTGGCGTCGCGGCGATGGCCCTCGCGCTCATCCCGGCTCTGCGCGGCGCGCGCATCCGCCTGCACTTCCTCTTCTCGATCCGTCATGCCGCCGTGCGCACGCTCATGCGCCTGTCGGGCTGGACCTTCGGCTACGTCATCGCGAACCAGGTCGCGCTCTGGGTCGTGCTCGTGCTCGCCAACGGCGTCGACGGTGGCGCGTTCGCGTACCTCAGCGCCTACGCGTTCTTCCAGCTCCCCCACGGGCTGTTCTCGGTGTCGATCATGACCGCGGTCGGCCCCGATCTCGCGCACGCCGGCGGGCGTGGCGACCTGGCCGCCCTGCGACACCGCTTCGCGCGCGCGCTCCGACTCGTGTTGACCGTCGTCATTCCCGCAGCGGCCGTCTACGTCGCGCTCGCACGCCCGCTCGTCGTCGCGCTGCTGCAGCGCGGCGCGTTCTCGCCGAGCGATGCCGCGCTCGTCGCCGACACGCTCGTCGGCTTCGCGGTGGGTCTCCCGTTCTTCTCGACCTACCTCTTCGCGCTCCGCGCCTTCTACGCGCTCGAGGACACGCGCACACCGTTCCTGCTCAACTGCGTCGAGAACGCCGCCAACATCGTGCTCGCGCTCTGGCTGTTCGACGAGCTCGGCATCGACGGCCTGGCGTACGCGTTCTCGGCCGCGTACGCAGTCGCGGCGGTGTTGACGCTCGGCGTGCTGTCGCGCCGCGTCGGCGGGCTGCAGGGCCGCGGCATCGGCAGCACCGTGGTGCGCGTCGGGATCGTGGCGGCGGCGGCGGGCGTCGCCGCCTGGCAGGCGAGCAGCGCGATCGGCTGGTCGAGCACCGGGGAAGCCATCGTCAGCTCGATCGCCGGCCTCGCCGTGGCCGGCGCGATCACGGTCGGGGGCCTGTGGGTGGCCCGCGTCGACGAGTTCCAGGAGGTCCTGGGCCTGCTCACCCGCCGCCGGCGAGCCGTGCCGCCCCAGGATGCGGCGGGCGAAGACCAGCCAGCCGTGGGACGATGAAGAAGCCAAGGCGTCAGCAGCCGAGCGAACGACCGCGGGGCGGGTACCCCGCCCCGCAGAGAGCGAGGCCATCGAGGTGGGAGTGAGAGTCGTCACCGACAGCGCCTGCGACCTGCCGCAGGAGCTGGTCGACGAGCTGCAGATCGAGGTCGTGCCGCTGACGATCCGGTTCGGGTCGGAGGAGCTCGTCGACCGCGAGGAGCTCTCGACCGACCAGTTCTGGGACCGCCTGCGTGCGACGCAGGTCCTGCCGGAGACGGCCGCGCCCTCGGCCGGCGCGTTCGAGGCGTGCTTCCGAGCGCTGATCGACGACGGAGCGACCGGCATCGTCTGCATCAACCTGTCGTCGCGGCTCTCCGCGACCATGCAGGCCGCGCAGCTCGCGGCCGCGTCCGTGGAGGCGAGCTGCCCCGTCGAGGTCGTGGACTCGCTGACCTGCTCGATGGGGCTCGGCGCGCTCTGCATCACCGCCGCTCGGCGGGCGGCGGACGGCGGCACGCTGGAGAAGATCGTCGACGAGGTCACCGACCGCCGCGATCGCACTCATCTCTTCGGCTCGCTCGACACGCTCGAGTTCCTGAAGAAGGGCGGACGCATCGGCAACGCGCGTGCGCTCCTCGGGTCGATGCTCTCGATCAAGCCCGTGGTCGAGGTACGCAACGGTGTCGTCGAGGAGGCGGGCAAGGTCCGGACGCGCTCGAAGTCGCTGAAGCTGCTCGCCGACAAGGTCGCCGCGCAGCCGATCGACTCGCTCGCGGTGCTGCACGGCCAGGCCGGCGACGTCGACGAGCTCCTCGACATGCTCACGGCGAGCTACCCGCGCGACCAGATCGTCACGGGCATCGTCGGCCCCGTCATCGGCACCCACGCCGGACCGGGCGTCATCGGCGTCACGTTCCAACAGCGGGACTAGCGACACCGGGGCGAGGGCCCCGACCGCGCCGATCCCGGTACGGTGTCGCGGTGTCGAAGCCCGCGGCTCCGGGCCGGCTCCTCGACGGTCGCTACCGCCTCGACTCGCTCGTCGCGCGAGGCGGCATGGCGAGCGTCTGGTCGGCCGAGGACTCGCTCCTCGCCCGGAAGGTCGCGGTGAAGACGCTGCATCCCGAGCTGGCCGTCGACGACTCGCTGCGCGAGCGCTTCCGCAACGAGGCGATCGCGGTGGCGAGCCTGACCCACCCCGACATCGTCGCCACCTACGACACGGGCGAGGACGACGGCGTCGCGTACTTCGTCATGGAGCTCGTCGCCGGTCCCAACCTGCGGGTGCTCCTCGACCGCCGCGGCCCGCTCCCGGTCGACGAGGCGGTGCACATCGCACGCGGCGTGACGGCGGCCCTCGACCACGCGCACCACCACGGCATCGTCCACCGCGACATCAAGCCGGCGAACGTCCTCGTCCCCGAGCTCGGCCCGGTGAAGGTCACCGACTTCGGGATCGCCAAGACCGAGGGCACCAGCGACCTCACGCGAACCGGCACCGTCGTCGGGACGGCGAAGTACCTGGCACCGGAGCAGGTGCAGGCCGACCCGGTCGACGCGCGCACGGACATCTACGCACTCGGGCTGGTCCTGTTCGAGATGCTCGCCGGGCACCCGCCCTTCCGCGGCGGCAACGACATGGAATCCGCCCTCGCGCGGCTCACCACGACCCCGCCGCCACTCCGGAGCGTGCGCGCCGACATGCCCGCGGCGCTCGAGGCGATCGTGGCGCGGTGCCTGGCGCTCGACCCGAACGACCGGTATCCCGACGCGCGAGCGCTGCTCGCTGCGCTCGACCAGCTCGTCGACGACGACGCGGACGGCGATCGCACGCACGGGGGCGGGACGGGGACGCTCGCTCCACCACGGCCGCGGGCGCACGAAGCGCCGCCGCGCGCGAAGGCGGCGCGGCGTGCGGCGCGACCGCGGCGGCAGAAGGCCGCGTGGCCGTGGGCGATCGTCGGCGTGCTCCTGCTCGCCGCGGGCGCGATCGCCGGGTACCTCGTGGTGCGCGAGACGCAAGACACGAGCTCGGGTGGGGAGAACGCGACCGCCGGGGTGACGCCGGAGATCCAGGGCGCGGCGGACTTCGACCCGGGTGGCGACGGGTCCGAGCACGCCGAGAGCGTCGACCTCGCCGTCGACGGCAACCCGTCGACGTCCTGGAGCACCGAGCACTACAACTCCGCCGACTTCGGTGGGATCAAGGACGGTGTCGGGCTTCGGCTCGACCTCGCCGGATCGTCGGACGTGTCCGTCGTCGAGATCGACACGCCCGAAGGCGGGTGGAGCGCGGAGATCTACGTCGCCGACAGCCCCGCCGACACGATCGACGGGTGGGGTCGCCCGGCCGGGTCGATCGAGGACGCGAGCGACGATGCCCGCATCACGCTCGGGCCCCCCTCGCCGGCCGGCTCGACCGTGCTCGTCTGGTTCACGCACCTGCCCCCGTCGGGGAAGATCTCGGTCGACGAGGTCCGGCTTGCCTGAACCCGAGGCGACCGGCCGCGCGGCGGGTATCCCGCCGCGCGGGGAGCCGGGGGCCGAGCGCCCCCGCGGAGCCGCCGAGAGCGGGAAGGACGGCGGCGAGCGCGAGCTCGCGCTCGCGGCCGCCGGCGGGGACCGGGACGCGCTCGAGCAGCTCCTCGACGGTCACGTCGACCGGGTCCACGCCGTGTGCCGGCGAATCGTCGGCGATCCCGAGGACGCGCTCGACGCGACCCAGGAAGCGCTCCTCGCGATCGCGCGGGGCATCGGGCGCTTCGACGGGCGCGCCGCCTTCTCGACCTGGGCGTACCGGGTCGCGACGAACGCGGCCCTCGACGAGCTGCGACGCCGCAAGCGGCGGCCGCTGACCGCCGTCGACGACACGCTCGACCCGCCGGTCGCCGGTGGTGAGGACGGCGTGGACGTGCGTCTCGACGTCGACGCCGCGCTCGAGCAGGTCGCGGAGGAGTTTCGCGTCGCGGTCGTGCTCCGAGACCTCGCCGACCTCGGCTACGCGGAGATCGCGACCGTGCTCGACGTCCCCGTCGGCACCGTGAAGTCACGGGTCGCCAGGGGGCGCGCCGCGCTCCGCGACGCGCTCGGGTACACCGAGACCGGGAACCCGAGCGGGGTCGCCACACGTCCAATGGATGGACCATGAGCCGCAGCGCAGCCGTGCTCGGACGAGCGGGCGCGCAGACGGCGGCTTTGCCGACCGTCGGCGCACGAGGCGGCGTTTGCGCCGACGACCAGGAGAGACGGCGAAGCGGAGGCGACCAGGAGAGATGACTCAGACACCCACGACACCGCCGTCCGATCGCGATCCCGAGCTCGCTGCCGCGCTCGAGGTGCCGCCGCTCGACGCCGCGACCCGGCACGCGCTCGTGCGGGTCGCCGTGGACGACGACGCATCGATCGACGAGCTGGCGCCGCGGCGCGTCGGACGTCTCGCGGGCACGCTCGGCCTCGCGGCCGCGCTCGTGATCGGCGCGGTCGTCGGCGCGGTGATCGTCACGCAACCCGACGACCAGGGCACCCAGACCGCGGGGCAGGCGCCCACCACCGGGGCGACCGACGAGCGCGCGAAGGCGGGATCGCCGGCCGCCGCCGACCAGTCCGAAGCGGCGCCGCAGCCGGCGTCGGGCGCGCCGCCCGTGGATCTCGGCGACCTCGGTGCGGTCGCCGGTGACGACGGCGTCCGGGCTGCGATCCGCGCCCGGCTCGAGGCGGGCACGAGCGGGACGCTCTCGACGATCCCGTGCGTGTTCGGCAGCAGCAACGCGGCCGCGTCGATCTACGGCCTCGTGGTGATCAGTGCCGCGGGGCAGGCGACCGTCGACGGGCAGACCGTCGCCATCCTGGTCGGCCCGACACCAGCGGGGGACGACGTCGCCGTCCTCCTCGATCCGGGCAGCGGCTGCGCGTTCATCCGGTTCGTGCGTCTCTGAACGCGGGGCGGGACCCCCCGGTACGCTCCCGTCGGTGAGCAACGGCAGCGACTGGCCGGCGCAGGCCGCGGGCGCCATCGAGCAGGCCGTCCAGGCCGTCCGGTCGAAGACCGTCGAGCCCGCGCAGAAAGCCACGAGGGCCGTCGTCTACGGGCTGCTCACGTCGTTCTTCGTGCTCACCGCCGTCACGCTCGTGATCATCGGCCTGTTCCGCGGGCTCGTCATCCTCACCGGCGAGGTGTGGATCGCGTACCTCATCTGCGGCGGAATCCTGGTGCTCGCGGGGGCGTTCTGCTGGACACTGCGCTTCAAGGCACCTCCCGCCGACGACGAGGAAGGGTCGTGAGCGACATCCGCAAGCTGCTCATCGTGGGATCCGGCCCGGCCGGGCTCACCGCGGCCGTGTACGCGGCGCGCGGCAACCTGGCACCCCTCGTCATCGAGGGCATCGGCGCGGGCGGGCAGCTCATGCTCACCACGGACGTCGAGAACTACCCCGGCTTCCCCGACGGCATCATGGGTCCCGACCTGATGGCGAAGATGCGCGAGCAGGCCGCGCGCTTCGGTGCCGAGTTCGTGACCGCCGACGTCGATCGGGTCGACCTGTCGGCCTCTCCCTTCGGCGCCTGGGTCGGCGACCACGAGTACCGCGGCGACGCGATGGTCATCAGCACCGGCGCGTCCGCACGCATGCTCGGTCTCGACTCGGAGACGCGCCTCCTCGGCCACGGTGTCTCGACCTGCGCGACGTGCGACGGCTTCTTCTTCCGAGAGAAGGCGCTCGCGATCGTCGGCGGCGGCGACTCCGCGCTCGAGGAGGCGATCTTCCTCACCAAGTTCGCCACGAAGGTGACGGTCGTCCACCGGCGTGACGAGCTCCGGGCGTCGAAGATCATGCAGGAGCGCGCGTTCGCCAACCCGAAGATCGAGTTCCGGTGGAACAGCATCGTCGACGACATCATGGGCAACGGGTGCGTCGACGCGCTCGCGCTGCGCGACACGGTGACCGGCGAGCAGTCGCAGCTCGCGGTCGAAGGTCTCTTCGTCGCCATCGGCCCCGACCCCAACACCAGCCTGCTCACGGGGCAGCTCGACCTCGACGAGGACGGCTACGTCGTGACCGTGCCGGGCACGACGCAGACCTCCGTCGCGGGCGTCTTCGCGGCCGGTGACGTGCAGGACCACGTGTACCGCCAGGCGGTCACCGCCGCCGGCAGCGGGTGCATGGCGGCGATGGAGGCGGAGCGCTGGCTGGAGCACCGGGCGCACGCCGCCCGCTCAGCCACCTGAGACGCGTCGCCGGGGTGCGCCGCCGGGAAGGGTCGAGCCCCGAGGGTGGTTGGACCCCTCGGTACACTCGCCAGTCCCGAGACGATCGGCCGGGAGAGAGGACGAACCCCTCGTGTCGAACATCGTGAAGCTGACCGACCAGACCTTCGACGAGACGATCGGCAGCTCCGACAAGCCCGTGCTGGTGGACTTCTGGGCCGAGTGGTGCGGCCCCTGCAAGATGATCGCCCCCGTCCTCGAGGAGCTGGCGGCCGAGCACCCCGACAAGCTGGCGATCGCCAAGCTGAACGTCGACGACAACCCCGGCACCGCCATGCGCTTCAACGTGATGAGCATCCCGACGCTCCTCGTGTTCAAGCCGGGTGACACGTCCGAGGAGGCCAAGCGCCTCGTGGGCGCGAAGGGCAAGGGGCAGCTCCTCCAGGACCTCGCCGAGTTCGTCGCCTGACGCGGCAGCGCCGCGTCGGTCGCGACCCATCGGATGCCGGAGGTCCTCCGCCGGGGGCACCGCGGTGAAGCGGTCCGCGACCTCCAGCGCCGGCTCGGCGTGTCCGGGCTCGCGTCGGGCCCCGACGACACGGGCGACTTCGGCGAGGGCACGGAGCGCGCGGTGCGCGCGTTCCAGACGCAGCGCAGCCTGCGCGTCGACGGCATCGTCGGCCGCCAGACCTGGTCGTCGCTCGTCGAGAGCGGCTACGGGCTCGGCGACCGGCTGCTCTACCTCCGCAGCCCGATGCTGCGTGGCGACGACGTCGCCGACCTCCAGCTACGCCTGAACGCGCTCGGGTTCGACGCCGGGCGCGAGGACGGCATCTTCGGCGACGACACGCACGTCGCCCTTCTCGAGTTCCAGCGCGCCGCGGGGCTCCCCGCCGACGGGATCTGCGGCGCGACGACCATCGACTCGCTCGAGCGCGTCGGGTCGCTCGCGGGCGGCTCCGCGGCCGGGCTCCGCGAGCGGGAGCGGCTGCGCGCCGGGCCCCGCCGCCTCGCGGGCCGCCGCGTCTACGTCGTGACCGCCCCCGGCCTCGCCGTGCTCGGCGAGCGCGTCGCGCGGGGCCTGCTCGACGCCGGCGCGAACGCCCTGCTCGATGCCACCGGAGACGACGACTCCTTCGTGGCGGCGGAGGCGAACCGGTTCGAGGCCGACCTCCTCCTCGCGCTGCGTGCCGGCGACGCCGGCCGTCGCTGCGCGTACTTCGCCGCGCCCCGCTTCACGTCCGAGGTCGGCCACGAGGTCGCCAACGGCATCGCCGCGGAGCTCGCGCACGTGCTCGCGGGCGAGCCCGAGGTGACCGGGCGCGCCTACCCCGTGCTGCGCGAGACGCGCATGCCGGCCGTCGTCTGCGAGCTCGTGTCGGAGGACGACGTCGACGCGATGCGCGAGCTCGTCCGCCGCGCCGCCGACGCCGCCCGCGCCATCGTCCGCGGCGTCGCCCGCGCCGTCGAGGTCGCGGTCGACGCGGGAGGCTGAGCGCCGGCATGCCAGCGGCGTGCACGATCGTGACCCGCAGTCATCTCGCACAGGCGCGCGTCGTGGCGAGCTCGTTCGTGCAGCGACACCCGGATGCCACGTTCGTCACGCTGGTGCTCGACGACGAGGACCGCACCATCGGTGCCGACGAGCCCTTCGATGTCGCGCGGCCCGACGACGTGGGCATCGATCGCGCCGAGCTCCACCGACGCGGCGCGATGTTCGGTCCGCACGGCCTGGCGAGCTCGACCAAGAGTGTGCTGCTCCGGCATCTCGTCGGCCAGCACGGAACTGCCGTGTACCTGGACGCTGATTCATGCGTGTACGCCGAGATCTCGCACGTGTTCGAGCTGGCTCGGCGACACGGCGTCGTGCTGACGCCGAATCTCGCCTGGCCGCTGTCGACGGCCGACGCGGGCTATCCGCTGGAAGAGACCTTTCTGAAGTACAGCGTGTTCAACGGCGGCTTCGTCGCTGCCGGTGAACCGGGGGCTGCATTCCTCGACTGGTGGTGCGATCGCAGCTCCCGTCACTGCGTGGAGGCACCCGAGCAGGGCTACATCTACTCCGAGAAGTGGCTCACGATCGTGCCCGCGTTCTTCGACCACCACGTCCTGCACGACCCCGGGATCAACGTCCTGTGGTGGAACCTCTACGACCGCGATGTCGAGTGGCGCGGCAGCACGCCGACGATCTCGGGCGGTCCGCTCCGCCACTTCCACTTCATGGGTCTCGACCCTGCCAACCCGGTCAAGCTCGGCAGCGGCGACGAAGCCACGCGCGCGCGCTTCCCCGGCTTCGAACGTCGTCCCGGTACGGCGCGGCTCTGCCGTGAGTACGCCGCGAGCGTCCGGGCCGCCGGCCTCGACGAGGCCCGCCGGACTCCGCCGCCGTACGTGCGACTCCCCGATGGCCAGGTGTTCTCCGACGAGGCGAGGACGCGCTACCGGGAGGCGGTGGAGGGGGCCGAGGCATCCGGGGCGCCGGAGCCGTCGAACCCCTTCGAGCGATAGCCCGCGACGAGCGCGGCGAACGAACCCGCGTCCCGATCCTGCGCCGACAGCATCGGCGCGTCGACACGGATGCGAAAGCCGAGCTCGGGATCGTCCCAGCGGCACCGGAGCTCGTCGTCGGTCGACCAGTACCGCGACTCGCCGACGAGGAGCCAGGTCGAGGTCAGGCACGCGACGCAGTGCGCGACCCCCGCGGGGACGAAGATCGCACCGGACTCGAGCCCGGTGAGCTCGAGGTGCTCGACGACGTCGCACGACGGCGACTCGGCGCGGACGTCGCGCAGCCACACGTCGGCGTGCCCGTCGAGCACCACCAGGTAGTCGTGATGCTCGACGTGGACGTGCACGCCGCGCACGGCGTCGGCGGCCGAGTGCACCGCGTTCCACTGCACGAAGCCGCCCTCGGCCAGCCATTCGGATCGGAAGACCTCGGTGAGGGCACCGCGTGCATCGACGTTGCTGCGGAGCGGGATCCGCCTCACGTCCGCGATGCGCATCGGGCCTCCCATCGGGACCCCGAGGCTAGCGACGCGCGAGGTACATCTCCGCGAGGCGCTCGACGCCGCCGATCTGCGCGATGGTGCCTTCGGCGACGAGCGTGCCGTGGTCGAGCACGTAGGCGCGGTCGACGAGGTCGGCGACGAGCTGCGGGCTCTGCTCGACGAGGAGCAGCGCGATGCCGCGGCTGCGGATCTCGGCGAGCCCGGCGACGAGCGACTGCGCGACCACCGGCGCGAGCCCTGCCGAGAGCTCGTCGACGAGGAGCAGCCGCGGGCGCGTCATCAGGGCGCGGCCGATCGCGAGCATCTGCTGCTCGCCGCCGGAGAGCGTGCCCGCGGCCTGCGCCCGCCGCTCGTGGAGCCGCGGGAACAGCTCGTAGACGTCGTGGCGCGCCGACGGCTGTCGCCTCACGGCGAGGCCCGCGACGTCGAGGTTCTCCTCCACCGACATCGCCGCGAACACGTGACGCCCCTCGGGCACGTGCGCGAGCCCGCGGGTCACACGCCGCCACGACGGCGTACGCCTCAGCGGCGCTCCCTCGAGCAGCACCTCGCCGCGCCACGCGGGCAGCGAACCCGAGATGGCGCGCAGCAGCGTCGTCTTCCCGGCGCCGTTGCTGCCGAACACGGCGACGATCTCGTCGCCGACCTCGAGCGACAGGTCGCGCAGCACCGGCGCGTGCACGTACCCCGTCGTCAGCCGGTCGACGCGCAGTCTCGCTGTCACGCGACGACTCCGGTCCCGAGGTAGGCCTCGATCACCGCCGGATCGCCCTGCACCTCGTCGGGCGTCCCCGCGGTGAGCACATGGCCCTCCGCGAGCACGTACACCCAGTCGCAGAGCTGCATGACGAAGCCGACGTCGTGCGCGATCACGAGCACCGTCGTCCCCTGGGCCCGCAGCCGCTCGAGCATCGTGCGCAGCACGTGGGTCTCTGCGAGGTCGAGGCCTGTCGTCGGCTCGTCGAGGAGCAGGAGCCGCGGCGACTCCACCATCACGGCCGCGAGCTCGACGAACCGAGCCGACGCGAACGAGAGGTCCTCGACCGGGCGGTCGCGGTCCGCGTGCACGCCGAGTGACGCCAGCGCGACGTCGGCTCGCGCCGCGATCCGCCGCTCCGCGCTCCACCACCGCCACGGTCGCACGAGCAGGTCCCATCCCGCGTAGCCGGCACCGAGGTGCTGTGCGGCCTCGACGTTGCGGCCCGCGGTCTCGACCCGCATCAGGCCGAGGTTCTGGAAGCTCCGGCCGATCCCGCGCGCGGCGCGGACGTGAGCCGGGCGCCGGGTGATGTCGTGCCCGTCGAAGAGCACGCGCCCGGCGTCGAGGCGCCGGAGCCCGCTGATCGCGTCGAACAGCGTCGTCTTGCCGGCGCCGTTCGGGCCGATGAGGCCAGCGATCGCGCCCTCGCACACGTGCAGCGACACGCTGTCGACCGCGGCGAGCCCCCCGAACGAGACGCGCGCGTCGCGTACCTCGAGCAGGCGGCCGTGCGTCGCGGCGCGGACCGGCGCGAGCGTGACGACCTCCGCGGTCCGCGGGGCTTCGGCCTCGACGGCCGCGGGAGTGCGGTGGAGGAGTCGCCGCGCGCCGTCGGCGAGGCGCGCCAGCGCGCCGTTCAGCCCGCCGCGGTAGCGCGTGAGCACGATGATGAGGCCGATCGGCGCCCCGTACGCGATGAGCGCGTCCGCGCCGGGGAGGAAGAGCCGGCCGCCTTCGACGAGCAGCGCCGCGATCGCCACGCCGCCGAGGAAGCCTCGTCCCGCGAGGGCGACGATGATGAGGTACGTCAGCGACAGGGTCACCGGGAACGCCGTCGGCGTGATCCGCTGCACCCACAGCGTCGTGAGCGCGCCGGCGAGGCCCGCGAACGCGCCCGCGAGCGCGAACGCGAGCGTGCGGTACCGGTGGACCGGGATGCCGAACGCGGCCGCGGCCCGCGACTCGGCGCCGATCCACTGCAGCGATCGCGTGACCTTGGAGTGGAAGAGCATCCATGCGACGAGCACCGCGAGCGCGGCGATGGCGACGAGGAACGGCCACTGCGCGCGCGACGTCTCGAGCGTGATGACGCCGAAGTCGGGCGCGCCGACGCGGGCGGCCTCGGTGGGCCCCGCGAACCACTCCTTGGAGAACAGCCAGCGCTCGATCGCGATCCCGGCCACGAGCGTGACGAGCGCGACCTGGAGGCCGCGTGCGCGCAGGGCCGGCAACCCGATGATCGTGCCGAGCACCGCGCCGCCGAGGATGCCGATGGGCAGCAGCCACACGGTCGAGACCCCGTGATCGGCGCTGAGCCGGGCGACGAGGAACGCGGGCGCGCCGACCATCGCCGCCTGCGCGAGCGAGAGCTCCCCCGCCCAGTTCACGAGCAGGTGCAGCCCCGTCGCGGCCACGAACACGATCACGACCAGACCGAGCTTGTAGACGTCGGCCTCGGAGAGCAGGAGCGGCGCGGCGACCGCGGCCGCCACCGCGACACCCGCGCCGGCGGAGAGCGTGCGCACCGGGGCCGAGCGGCCTCGACGGTCGG
>DATBSK010000181.1:0-6730 GCA_036559825.1 Acidimicrobiia bacterium
GGGCCAGGCGGGCGACAACATCGGGGCGTTGCTGCGGGGCACCAAGAAAGAGGAGGTGGAGCGGGGTCAGGTCCTGGCCAAGCCCGGGAGCATCACGCCGCACACCAACTTCGAGGGTCAGGTCTATGTGTTGACCAAGGAGGAGGGTGGCCGGCACACGCCGTTCTTTGGGAACTACCGGCCCCAGTTCTATTTCCGGACCACCGACATCACGGGCGCGATCCAGCTGCCCGAGGGCACCGAGATGGTCATGCCCGGCGACAACACCGAGATGACCGTCGAGCTCATCGCTCCCATCGCCATGGAAGAAGGCTTGCGCTTCGCGATCCGTGAAGGCGGCCGCACCGTCGGCGCCGGCCGCGTCACCAAGATCAACAAGTAGGAGCGCAGCCGATGCCCAAGAGCGACAAGCGCGTGAAGGTGACGCTGGCGTGCGAGGAGTGCAAGCGGCGCAACTACATCACGATGAAGAACAAGACCAACGACCGTGAGCGCATCGAGATGAAGAAGTACTGCCGCTGGGACAAGAAGCACACGCTCCACAAGGAGACGCGCTAGCAGCACATGATGCGTCCCTCACCGTCATAGGGAGGGTCCAGGGACGCATCTTGATGGACGTCGGGCGGTGAGCGGTGGGGTCGTCGTGACGGAGCTGCCGACCGGGACGGTCACGTTCCTCTTCACGGATCTCGAGCGCTCGACTCGGATCTGGGAGGACCACCCCGACGCGATGCGCGACGCGCTCGCTCGTCACGACCGGATCCTGCGCGATGCGGTCGAGCAACACGGCGGGTACGTCGTGAAGACCACTGGCGACGGTGTGCACGGGGCGTTCGCGACCGCGCACGACGCGCTCGAGTCGACCTTTGACGCGCAACGCGCCCTGGCGGACGAGCGCTGGCCCGAGGCCACTGGGCCACTCCGCGTCCGGATGGGCGTCCACACCGGCGAGGCCGAGCTTCGCGACGGCGACTACTACGGGCAGGCGCTGAACCGCGCCGCCCGACTCATGTCGGTCGGCCACGGCGGTCAGGTGCTCGTGTCCGAGAGCGTGGAGACGATCACGCGCGGCGCGCTCCCCGACGGTCTGGCCTTGATCGAGCTGGGCGAGCACCGCCTCCGAGACCTGAGCGATCCCGTCCGCGTGTTCCAGCTCGTGCATCCCGACCTGCAGCGCGACTTCCCTCCGCTCCGGGCACTCGACGTGCTCCCGGGAAACCTGCCGCGGCAGCTGACGACGTTCGTCGGTCGCGCCGACGAGGTCGATCGCGTTGCGGCCGCCGTGCGCGACCGACCCCTCGTCACGCTCACCGGTGTCGGCGGTGTCGGCAAGACCCGCCTCGCGCTCCAAGTCGCCGCAGAGGTGGCGCCCGAGTTCCCCGGTGGCGCGTGGCTCTGCGAGCTCGCGCCCGTGACCGACGCGAGCGCGCTCTCCGATGCCGTCGCCGCGACGCTCGGCGCACCGCGCCCTGTCGGTCGGTCGCCGGACGAGAGCCTGCTCGAACACCTCGAGCCCAAGCGCCTGCTGCTGGTGCTCGACAACTGCGAGCACGTCCTCGACGCCGCTGCGCGGCTCGTCGACGCGGTGACCCACCGGTGCCCGCAGGTCGCGGTGCTCGCGACGAGTCGCGAAGGTCTCGCGCTCGCGGGTGAGCAGATCATCGCGGTCCCGTCGCTCGGCGTTCCCGCGGCCGAGGACGAGGACGCCGACCTCGAGCGTGCCGACGCCGTACGCCTCTTCGTCGATCGAGCGCGCGACGCCAAGCAGGACTTCGTGCTCGACGCCCTGAACGGGCCCTCGGTGGCACAGCTCTGCCGGCGACTGGACGGCATCCCGCTGGCGATCGAGCTGGCCGCGGCGCGCGTCTCTGCGCTCAGCCCGCAAGCGCTCGTCGATCGGCTCGACCAGCGCTTCAAGCTGCTCACCCGCGGAAGTCGCGCCGCCCTCGAGCGCCACCAGACGCTGCGGAGCACCATCGACTGGTCGTACGAGCTCTTGGACGCTTCGGAGCGCCGGGCCCTGAACGCGCTCTCGGTGCTCGCGGGCAGCTGTGACCTGGCCGCGGCGGAAGCGGTCCTCGCCGACGAGCAGCTCGAGACGGGCGACGTCGCCGACACGGTCGGCCAGCTCGTCGACAAGTCGCTGGTGGTCGTCGACGACGACGACGCCGACCCACGCTACCGCCTCCTCGAGACGATCCGTCAGTACGCGCAGGACCAGCTCGAGGCCACCGGTGACACCCCGGCCGTGCGGGCGCGCCACGCGGCGTGCTATGTGGCCCGGGCAGAGGCAGCCGGTCCACGCCTCCGAAGCCGCGAGCAGGTCGACGCCGCGGCCGCGACCGCCCGCGACACCGACAACTTCCGGGCCGCGCTCGACTTCGCGCTCGAGAGCCGCTCCGTTGACCTCGCGCTCCGCCTCGTGGCTCCGCTCGGCGTGTACGGGACCGCCATCGGGTACGCGGCGATGGAGTGGGCCGCGGCCGCGATCACCGTCCCGGACGCGGATCGCCATCCCCTCTTCCCGAAGGTCGCGGCATGGGCGGCCTGGGGTGTGACGATGCGGGGCGACGTCGAACAGGGCGAGCGGCTCAGTGCGACGGCCCGGGCATGCGCCGAGCGTCTCGGCACGAACGAGCCGTCGCTCTGCCAAGTCCCCGCGACGCTCGGCTTCTTCCGCGGCGACCTCGCGACCGCGGAACGGTGGTCCGACGAATGGGTCGAGCTCGTTCGCCCCGACGCGGATCCGTACGAGCTCGCGCACGCGCTCATCATGCAGGCCGTCGCGTGGCAGAGGTCCGATCCGGCCAAGACCCGGCGGACGATCGAGGAGGCGGTCCAGATCGCTCGCGACGCGGGCATCATGTCCGCGCTCTCGATCGGACTCAGCTCGCTCGGGAGCCTCGTCGCGCAGGAGGAACCCGACCGCGCGCTCGAGGTGCTGGCCGAGGCCGAGCAGGTCGGCATCCTGGTCGGCGACGATCAGGCCGTCGCCAACGCGATCCAGATGCGCGGGTGGATCGCCGGCGGTCGGGCCGACTGGCACGGCGCGCTCGAGGCGGCGGCGCACGGTGCCGCCTTTCGGCTGCAGCGCGGCGACGTGTCGCTGCTCATCACCAACTACGCGCTCGGCGCGCTCGCCCTGGCCAACCTCGGTCACGTCGAGCCGGCGGCAACGCTGCGCGGCGCGAGCGAGCGGCTCGTTGCTGACCGTGTCGATCAGGAGCTGTGGGTCCGCCAGTGGTACTTCGAGCTCATGCCGGAGGCGGACCGCGAGCTCGCCCGAGGGCTCGGCGATGACCGTCTCGGAGAGCTGCGGCGGCTCGGCGAAGCGATGCCGCACGTGGACGCCGTCGCCTTGCTGTGCGGTGAGGCTGACCGCGTGCTCAGCGAGGACTGATGCCCAGCCGCGCGCGCACGTCGCTCGGCGTCGCGACCGGGCGGCCCGCGTCAGCACACCACCCCACGGCTCGCTCGACGAGGTCGGCGTTCGTCGCCTCCGGGAACGCCGCAGGGCTGTCACCGATCCCCACGCGGATCCCACCGCCCCGGCTGAGCGCGTGACGGCACAACCGCTCGACGGCTGAGGCGTCGTCGAGCGCGTACGGCACGGCGACCCACTCGACGTCGAGGTCGTCCGGGATCTGCGCGAGATGGAAGTCGAGCGCGGCCTCCGACGGGAACGGCCCGACGGCCCATCCGCCCGACAGGAAGATCTTGAGGAAGACGGGCGGTCGGAGGCGACCCGACTCGGTCAGCAGCACCATCGTGCGGGTGAAGCCGACGTCGAACGCGCCGAGGGTCGGCACCATGCCGAGCTCGTCCGCACGCCTGAGGGCGTCGAGGGTGAACGACAGCGGGTTGTCGACGACCGACCCGTCGCCGAGCGCATCGACGCCGACGAAGTCGTGGCGTGCGTCGTCCCACAGGACCGTGGTCACGGACCCGATGTCGACGGGCGCGAGCTCGAGCCCGGCGACCTTGCCGAGCTCCCACACGTGCTCGAGGCGCTGGCCGACGGGGACATCGACGGGGTAGGTGGGGTACGCCAGCACGTCGCCGCCCGCCTGCATGAGCTCGAGTGCTTCGGCGTACGCCGAGGCGTCGCCGAACCTCGGCGCACCGGTGTCGGCGTCTCGCGCGTGCCAGTGCACGACCGCCGCGCCCGCCGCCGCGCACCGCAGGGCGTCTGCCGCGCACTCCGCCGGTGAGTACGGCACGTTCGGGTTCGCGTGCCGCATCGACGCCTCGTTGAGCCCGACCTCGACGATTGCCGCGTCCGCGCGCATCGGTGGCTCCGACGCTCAGGCCAGCCGCTTGCGGATGTCGTCGCCGGCTGCGAGATCGTGCTCGAACTGGTCGAGCCACTCGTGGAACTCCCGCGACTCCGTGCGGTCGGCCTCCGCACGCGGGATCGCCGGCACCTCGAAGTCGGGCAGCAGCGGCGGGTGGTCGGACTCCAGCTTGCGGCCCATGACCTTCTCGACCACGGGCTCCAGCCGGGCAGCCTTCTCCCGCGAGAGCTTCTCGTCGCGCTCGGCGAACTCGGGCAGCACCTCGCGGCCGAAGAGCTCGAGGCTCTCCATGATGTGCTCGTGGCGGTTCCGACCGGCCGCGCTCGACAGGATCACCATGTCGACGCCGTACTCCTCGTAGCGCCGCATGTAGTCGCGCACCTGCTCGGGCGTGCCCATCGCGCCGCGGAGCCCCGTGGTCTCCTGGATCGCCTTGGCCGCGAGCCGGTCGCCGGCAGCCGCCGCGGCCGCCACCGCCTCCGGGTCGAAGCCGAGCTCCCGGCGGCGCTGCACGTACTCGGCCCACACGTCGGTCGACCCGGGGCGATGGCGCCCGAAGATGTAGTAGTGCCCGAGCGAGTACGCGAAGAAGTTGGCACCCTCGGCCGCGCGCAGGACGGCCTGCTCCTCGTCGGGATGGCACAGGAACGGCGTGACGCACGCGATCTGCGCGTTCACGGCGTCGCCGATCGGCACCCCCTCGCGCTCGAGCGTCGAGTAGTAGTCGTCGACCCAGAACCGCGCCTCCTCGGGATCGAAGAACGCGAACCCGAGCGCGCCGATGGCGTGTTGCGCCGCGAGGTGGATCGTCTCGCGCCGGCTGCACGCCACCCACACCGGCGGATGCGGACGCTGCAGCGGCTTGGGCACGACGTTGCGCGGCGGCATCGAGACGTGCTCCCCCACGTGGCCCGTGAACGGGGCCTCGGTGAGGCAGCGGAGCGCGACCCGCAGCCCCTCTTCCCACATCGCCCGCTTCGCTTCGGGGTCGATGCCGAAGGCGCCGAGCTCCATCTCCGACGACGACTCGCCCGAGCCGAAGTCGACGCGCCCGCCCGACAGGATGTCGAGCGTGGCGATCCGCTCGGCGACGCGGGCCGGGTGGTTGAACCGCGGCGGTGTCTGCACGATCCCGTGGCCGAGCCGCAGCCGGCTCGTCCGCTGTGACAGCGCGCCGAGGAAGACCTCGGGGGCGCTCGAGTGGCTGTACTCCTCGAGGAAGTGGTGCTCGACGAGCCAGAACGTGTCGATCCCGATCCGGTCGGCGAGCTCGCCCTGCTCGAGCGCCTCCTCGAACACACGCCGCTCGTCCCCGTCCTCCCACGGCCGCGGCACCTGGTGCTCGTGGAAGATACCGAATCGCACGGCCGGCAGTCTCGCATGGTGGCCCCAGGGGCGAGCATGTGACAGGGGAGCCGGAGATACGAGGTCGGGTGTCACATGCTCGGCGGCGGACGGCCGCGAAGCCGGGGCCGTGCGCTTGGGCGTACCCCCGGGTAACCCCCTAGCGTGCGCGGGAGTCATATGGGGGCAATCCACCAAGACGACCTGACGCCCGAGGGCCTCGCGGAGCTGGCCGTGCAGGCCCGTCGGGGGGACCGGGTGGCGTTCGACGAGCTGGTGCGGCGCACCTACGTCGACACCTACACGCTCGCCATACGCCTCACCGGGAACGAGGAGGACGCACGCGACGTGGTGCAGGAGGCGTACCTGCGGGCCTGGAAGGGCATCCCGCGCTTTCGCGGCGACGCCGCGTTCACGACGTGGATGTACCGGATCACCGCGAACGCGGCCTACACGCTCGTCGAGCGCCGTCGCCGTCGCCGCACCACGCGGCTCGACGACGTCGACGACCCCATCGACCGCCGGCTCGACGCGCAGCCCGACACGCTCGCGGAGTCGAGCGCCGGCCTCGGTGAGCTGTCCGCCGCGCTCGATGAGCTCCCACCGCCGCTCCGCACGCTCGTGATCCTCAAGGACGTGTACGGCCTGTCGCACGAGGCCATTGCCGACGAGCTCGGCATCTCCGTCGCGGCAGCGAAGGTCCGCCTCCACCGCGGTCGCAAGCGCATGCGCGAGATCCTCGACGAGGCCGAGCGCAACGGGAGGTCGGCTCGTGCGGTGTGACGACGTCGCGCTGCTCCTCCCGGAGGCCGTGGACGGCGACGCGCCCGTGTCGCTCCCCGTTCAGCGCCACGTCGAGTCGTGCCTGCGCTGCCAGGCCGAGCTCGCGCGGTACCGCCGGATGCTGCGCGGCCTGCAAGTGCTCCGCCGGCAGTACCTCGAGCCCGCGCCGGGCGTCCTCACCTCGACGCTCGCCGCGATCGGCGAGGCGTCCGAGCGGCGTGCGATCCGGTCGTTGCTCTCCGGCCGACGGGTCGCGTACGTCGGCGCGGTCGGCGGAGCGCTCGCCGCGGCCGGGGCGACCACCGCCG
>DATBSK010000182.1:0-2722 GCA_036559825.1 Acidimicrobiia bacterium
CACGTGGTACGGAATCGTGATCAGCGCCGCGACGCTCGCGCGCTCGGCGGCCAGCTCGTCGAGCCGCGGCCAGACGGCGTCCGGGACGAGCGGGTCGACGAGCACGAGCGTCTCGTCGACGGGGAACGCGAAGCTCGCGACCTCGCGCCCCCACTCGACGTCCGGCTGCCACTCCGGGTGCGGCGCCGTCCAGCGCCAGATGCCGGGTGCGATCTCGTCCATCCGTCTCCTAGCTCGACGCGGTCGATGCCGATTCTCCCTCGTACCGCTGATCGCCGGCTGACCGCATCGTCGCGAGCGCCTGCGCGACGTGGCGGTGACCGACCGTCTCGAACCCCACAACGGTCACCACCGGCGCGAGCATGAGCACCGCGAGGCAGACCGGGACGCCCGCGCCGAGGACGGGGAGCGCGACGGAGAGGACCAGCACGAGGGCCGTGCCGGCCAGGAGCGCGAGGTGGAACGGGTCCGCGTGCCGCGTGAAGGCGGCGTAGATGACGTAGAGCGCGACGACGTAGATCGCCACCGGGATCGTCGTGCTGGCGACGGTGCCGGTCGGGCCGATCGTCGTCTCGTGCTCGAGGTACAGCGACGTGGAGGCCGGCGCCGATCGCCGCGAGCGCCGTGAAGATCACGATGTGCCCGTAGCCCCAGACGAACGAGCGCTCGCGGTGGATCCGGAGGACGTCGGCCCACGGGATCGCGAAGTACGTCCACCGGCGAAGGTCAGCCCGACGCCCGCGAACGCGACGACCCCGGCGTCGACCGACCACCCCTCCGGCCCGTGCACGACCGCGTTGATCGACGCGACCGTGCCGATGATCCCCTCGCCGAGCGTGATGATGACGAGCAGGCCGTACCGCTCCGCGATGTGCCCGGCGTTCCACGGGATCCCGCCCTTCCCAGCGCTCGACGATGTATGGCCCCGACATCTCGAGCCCGATCAGCGCGGCGCCGAACACGGCCGTCTCGCGGATCGGCAGGTCGACGATCGCCAGCAGGACCCAGAACACCTGTGCCACCGCGATCGTCCAGATGTACGTGACGTGGGCCCGGCGCCGTGATCGGCCCCGCCGATGCCGTCGTCGCATACCGACAGCAGCAGCTTCTCGTTCTTCACCGTGAGCGCGACGTCGATGCGCGTCGACCGTGAGTGGTTTGCGGCGTTGGCCAAAGACTCGGACGCGACGAAGTAGGCGCAGACCTCAACCGGCTCCAGGAAGCGCTCATCTGTCATCACTTCCAGTGCCACAGGGATCGGCGAGCGCAGGGCGAGTGCTTCAAGCGCGGGTCCTAAACCGGCCTCGGAGAGTATGGCCGGGTGAATGCCTCGCGAGGGCTCCTGCAACTCCTCGACAGCCGCTCCGAGACCGGCCGCGATCCGCGAGAACTTCTCTCCAACGTCGTGGCTCTGCGCCGGTAGGTCCGCTGCGGCGGAGCTTTCTGCCTTCGCTGTGCAGCCGCGGCCATCGAGCTCCTTCGGGTAGCTCTTTCCCTCGAGGAGGAGCACGCCTTCGCCACCAGCGCGGAGATGTATGCGCGCGAGCTCGTCGGACCGGCCGTGGGGCGATGGCGAATCCCGAGCAGCGTCCGCGCACCCGCGGACACTGCGTGGTTGGCGACATGCTGACCCGTCCTCAGCTACCCGTTGCTGCGCACTTGAGGCGTGCCTCCCTCGGGGCTGTCCCAACCGGACACGAACCAGCGGGCTTCGCCGGTGGCGGGGTCGTACTTCCGCCGCCTGATCGTGCCGATGTTGCCGCCGTAGACGTGGATGCCGACGGTGGGTTCGTTGCCGACGGCTGCGACGGCATGAACATCGTCGTCGGTGGTGCAGCAGACGCTCACCTGGCCCGGCTCCCACCGGTCCTCACCGGCCTGCGTCAGTGCCGCGCCCGCGGTGGCCGCCACCGGCTTGAGATAGCGGACCTCGTGTTCGATTCCCGAGTAGATGCCGACGACGCCCCACGTCTCGTGCGAATGCACGGGCGTTCGCTGCCCCACGTCCCAGACCACGGACGCCATCGACCAGCTGTTGTCGGGAGCGATGTAGAGCGGGTACGTCACGTGGTGCACGGGCGATGGTCGCGTGACCTCCAGCGGAAGCCGGTAGCCGCCGGCCAGCAGA
This sequence comes from Acidimicrobiia bacterium, assembly GCA_036559825.1. Classification (GTDB taxonomy): domain Bacteria; phylum Actinomycetota; class Acidimicrobiia; order IMCC26256; family PALSA-555; genus DATBSK01. The sequence goes on from DATBSK010000182.1 coordinate 2,129, forward strand.
TCGGACAGCCGCTTCGCAACCCGCTGTGTGATCTCGTGTTCGTCGTCGAAGCTGCTGACCACGCGTCCCACGTCGTCGATGAAGGTCTGCAGACCATCAGGTTCCACGGTGATCTCCTCAGAGGATGAGCTGCGGCGCGCGGGTAGGTTGGCGGCGACGCGGTTCATGTCACCACCCGGTACTTGAGGTGCGCGACGCCGGGGGCCTCGACGGCACGGACCTGCTCGAGCTGCACCTCCGCGTCCCCGAGGTTGTCGAAGAGGCGAGCACCGTCGCCGAGCAACACTGGAACAACGTGGAGCTCGAGCTCGTCCAGCAGTCCCGCTGCCAGGTACTGCTGAGCGATGTTGCCGCCGCCCCAAAGCATGACGTCCTTGCCGCCGGCGGCTTCCCTTGCCTGTTCGAGCGCGGACTCGATTCCGTCGGTGACGAAGTGGAACGTGGTCCCTCCCTCCATCTCCACGGGGTCACGCGGGTAATGGGTGACGATGAACACGGGGTAGTGGTACGGCGGGTTGTCGCCCCACCAGCCCGTCCACTGCTCGTCGCCCCAGGCACCACCGCGGACAGGGCCGAACATGTTCCGGCCCATCA
>DATBSK010000183.1:0-18291 GCA_036559825.1 Acidimicrobiia bacterium
TGGCGTGCTCCAGAGCGTCGGAGGTCGCGATCTCCATTCGAGCGTTGTGCGCGTCGATGGAGTACGCGCTGCTCATGCGGATCCGCCTCCTTTCGTCGAGCTGGGTCGCGCGGGTCGACCACGCACGGACGTCCCCGCTGCGACGTCACGGGTGACGACCGCTCCCGACGCGACCGTCGCGTCGGCACCGATCTCGAGAGCAGGCAAGATCACCGCGGCGGAACCAATCGCGACCCCATCGCCGAGCACCGCGCCCCGCACCCGTTCGTGATCGAAGGGGAGCTGCCCGAGTGCGTTGTCGCTCGTCATCGTGACGTTCACGCCGAGAAAGCAGCGCCGCCCGAGGCGCGCACCGGTCGCGATGTGGCTGGAATCGTAGATCCGGGTCCCGTCGCCGATGTGGCAGTCGGGGTGCAGTGAGACGTTGCGTCCGACGATGCAGCGATCACCGACCCGGCAATGCTCGCGCAGTGACGCGAGGTCGCCGATGAGGCAATCAGCTCCGATCTCCACGTCCCCATAGATGACTGCGTAGCTCCCGATGGAGCATCGCTGTCCGATCGTCACCGGGCCGCTGCGATCGGTCGGGCGGCTCAAGGCCGCGCTGCGCGCCGGTGTGCGGCCGACCAGCGCTCCCGCGAAGACCTCGGTCTCGTCGCCGAGCGACACCTCGCCGTCGACGACGACGTGAGGGTGGAGACGCACGCCGTCACCCAGAACGGCGTCGGGCCCCACGATGCACTGCGCGCCGATCACGACGTCGTCGCCGATCGAGTCGGTCTCGACCATCGCCGACGCGTGAACCGTCGTCACCCGTCCACGCGCCTTCCCTCCTGACGGCCCACGAGGGCAGGGTACCGTCGCACTCGTGGTGGAAGTCGGTGACCCGACCACCCGACCGCTCGTCTCGATTGTCATGCCGGCGTACAACCATGAGCAGTTCGTCGCGGCCAGCATCGAGAGCGTCTGTGAGCAGACGTACCGGCCACTCGAGCTCGTCGTGGTCGACGACGGATCATCGGATTCGACGGCATCCGTCGTGACATCCCTCGCGGCCGAGGTGCGCGCTCGACTGCACCGCTTCGTGTTCGATGGGCAACGGAACCGGGGCATCGCGTCGGCCCTCAATCGCGCCCTGAGTCACGCCCGTGGGGAGTTCGTGGCGACGCTCGCCTCCGACGACGTGTATCTCCCTCATAAGATCGAACGACTTCTCGAGATTCCTGATTGGGACGATCCGCGGACGGCGGCGGCGTTCGGCGACGCGCAGCTCATCGACAGGTGGGGAGAGCGGGTCGGGCTGCTCGAGGACTTCTCGACGGCGGACCTGACTGCAGGAGACGCGGAGCCACTCGCGCTCGGGCACTACATGCGGTGGCGTCACGAGCCTGAGCCCGGCCCGCCGGGCAGCTACGCCAGCCTCCTCCGTGGTCCGTACATCCCGGGGGTCGCGTCGCTGATCCGACGCTCGGCCTTGCGCGCCGTCGGCGACTTCGACGAGAGCCGCTTCGTCGAGGACTATGCGCTCTGGCTGCATCTTGCACGCGATCACCGGATCGTCGCGATACCCGATGTGGTCGCGCAGAAGCGCTTTCACGGTGCCAACGTCTCGGTCGTCCGCAAGCGCCTCGTGTTTCGTGACATGCTCGAGCTCCTGGTGCGCGAGCGGCCGTACGCGCGGTCCGATCCCGTTGCGGCCGCGGAACGCGCCGCCTCACGTGATCGTGTCTACGACGCGGTACGGCATTACGGCAACGGTGCTGATCTCCTGTGGATCCTCGCTCGCCACCCGATCGGCGGGCCAGTCGACCTGCTCGCGGCCAGGAATCGGCACCGCTGACGCGAAGCTGACGACGAACAAGCTCGCCGTGCAGGGACGCGCTCGCATCCCGGGTCCGGATCCCGGCACATCGAAACCACCCGCGGGGCGCGAGCCGCCGGTCGTGGAACGCTCAGACCGTCGCGACCGGCGGGCCGCGGTCGCGTTGGTGGGCCTTGATGTGGTGGCGGCGGCAGCGGAGCTCGAGGTTCCAGAGGGCGGTGGGGCCGCCGGCGATCCAGTGCCATTTGTGGTGGGCGTCGCACCACTCCGGTGGTGCGGTGCAGCCGGGCTCGACACAGCCGCGGTCGCGGATCGCCAGTGCCTTGCGCAGCGCGGGGCTGACGATGGGGGTCGATCGGCCGAGGTCGAGCACCGTTGATGAGCCCTGCATCAGCACGCGGCTGATCGCGGCGTACAGGCCATGCGCACGAGGGTGCCAGGCTCGACCGGGTCGCCGCCGAGCAGCTCGCAGCGCCCGTGGGTGAGATCGGCGGGGAAGCGGCCCTGGATGGTGTCGACGTCGACGACGAACGCGATCTCGGGACGCGGCAACCGGTTGCCGCCGAGCAGCGTGGGCAGCGCGTCGGCGCGGCGCTGCCCGAGGGTGCGGGGCGTCTCGGGCCCGTCGGCGGGGTCGGGCGGCTCCAGGGCATCGAGCACCTGGGCGAAGCGGGCGCCGGTCTCGGCGTCGACCCAGCCGTCGATGCGTGCCATCTCCAGCACCTGGGAGATGTGGAGGTGCCGGCGCGCGGCGCGCGCGGCGGCGGGCTCGCGCCCGATGAGGTTCTCGGCCTGGGCGCGCCAGTAGCCCATGACGTGGCGGAACCCGTCGGGGTCGGTGGTCCGGGCCGCGTCCAGGATCGCGGCCTCGTGCTCGCCGTAGAGGTCCTCGACATGGCGAGCCGCGCGGGCCGCGATCCGGACCTGCTGGGGTGAGAGGTCACCCACCGCCAACGCCTTGGCCGTCTGCTGGTTGGCCTGCACCAACCGGGCGCTGCGCACCAGCTCACGAGCGTCGGCCGTAGTCATCGCCCCGTGCTGTGACAGCCACGCGGTGGGCGTGAGCGAACCCTCCTCGGCCCAGGACAGGCCCGCGTCCCACTCACCGGCACACCGCAGGACCTCGGCCTCCACGTCCCGCTGGAGCTCCAGCAGCTCCAGCAGCCGGGCCGAGCGCGCCGCGCCCGACCAGCCGGTCCGGTCCTCGATCGCGATCTCGTCGACGTCGATCACCCCCCGATCATGAACCGGGGGTGTGACACTCGGTCGGGGAGTCCGCGGGAAACCGCCCCTTGTGGGTGCATGCACGCTGTCGGTAGCGTGCAGTCCAGTCGTCCACAGATCGCCTCGGGATCTCCCCAGGCAATCCACACGCCGAGGCAGGCAACGCACATGGCTCTCCACAGACCCGAGCTGCCGTTGTCGGGCGAGCACAGCCTCGCCGACGGCTACGCGACGATCCGGCGCTGCCGGCGATGCGGCTTCGTCATCGGGTTCGGTGATCGCTGCGACGTGTGCCTCGACCGCGCGGCCGACCACGTCGACCCACCGGGTTGGTACCGCGGCCGGCACCACACCGAGTGGGCCGGCACGGTCGACGAGCTCATCATCCAGGGCGACGACGACGAGGCGGAGTTCCTGCTGCTGCGCCTGATCGACGCGACCGAGGCCGAAGCCGTCGCTGCGGACGTCCCGCCGTACGAGCACCACTTCCGGCGGCTCGCGCAGATCGCGCGCCGGCGGGGAGATCGCAAGCTCGAGTCGCAGGTCCGGGCGCGCTACGACGAGTGCGTGCGCAGCACCCGCCGCGCGGCATCGAGACGCACCGCTAGCTGACTCGCGTCAGCTCGACCCGGCGTGCTGTCGGGTCGACCGCGACCAGTCGGACCGCGATCTCGTCGCCGAGCAGGGCCCCATCCGCGTCGATGCCCGCGACGATGGGCGGCCGTCGCAGGACCACGGTTGCGCGCGCGCCGTCGACGTCGACGACGACCGCGGGGAAGGTCTCGCCCTCACGGCCGCGCAGCACGAGCGCCTCCGCGAGGTCGACGACCGCTCGTTCCACCTGGTGGGCTCGGCGTGCACCGTCCACCATGATTGGCGGAAGCGGATCGAGCGCGGCGCGCAGCTCGGCCGGGGGAGTGCGTCCCGCGAACAGCTCCAGGAGCACCGCATTGGCGTAACGGTCCGCGAGCCTCCGCAGCGGCGCGGTCACGTGCGCGTACGGTGCGGCGATCGCAGCGTGCTCGGGTGGAGGCGTGCCAGAGCCGAGCACCGCGTAGCTCGATCCGCGGAGCGTCTCCGCGGCCTGGTGGAGGAACGCGGCGTGATCGGGGTCCCGCGGATCGAGCCGCGCGAGCAGATCTGCGTACCGCTCCTCGGACGGCCACGCGACGTCGAGCGCGTCGGCGGTCGCGTGGAGCCGGCGCAGCGCGCGCTCGTCGGGCGGCGGGAGCGTCCGAACGATGCCCGCGCCGGCTTCGACCATGGTCGAGGCGGCACACAGGCCCGTCAGCAGCGAGATCTGCGCGTTCCACGTCTCGACGGGCCGCGGGGCGTCGAACACGAGCACGTAGCCGCTCCGCCGGTGCCGAACCTCCTGGGACGGGAGCGAGAGGCTGAAGCCGCCGCGTGCGTGCTCGGCTTCCTTCCGCAACCGACCGATGACGCGCAGCAGCGCGAGCGACTCGGGGCCACGGCCCGCGTCGATCGCGTCCTGCGCCTCTGCGTACGTCCAGGCGCGCCGGCTGCGGACGGTCGCCGGCTCGAGGTGCCACCCCGTCGGCGTGCCGTCTGCGTCGAGATCGAACGTCCAGCAGAGCGCGGGCCGCTCCACTCCGGGGAGGAGGCTCGCCGACCCTTCGCCGATCGCCGGCGGGTAGAGGCCAGCACGGGCATCGGGCATGTACACGGTGACGCCGCGGCGGTGCGCCTCCTGGTCGACGACGTCGCCGTCGCGGACGAACGCCTCGACATCGGCGATCGCGTAGTGCACGCGGAACCCGTTGCCGTGACGCTCCGCCGCGTATGCCTGGTCGAGATCACGGCTCCCCGGAGGATCGATCGTCACAAGATCGAGATCACGGAGGTCATGCCGCTCGCGGCTCCGGCCGCGCGCGTCCGGCGCGGCTGCGAGCACGTCCGACGGGAACGACGCCGGCACGTCGAAGCTCTCCCGGATGCGCGCGAGACCGGCGCGGAGCTCCGGGTCGTCAATGGGGACACGAACGACGCGCGCCGGCATCAGGAGCAGCGGTTTCGCATCGGCCACGTCTCCGTCGGCGTCGAGGGAACCAGCTCGCGCAACGTGCCGATCACCGCGTTGCTGTCGTCGACCACGCGCACGAGGTGCTCCCATCCATCCTCGGCCGCGAGGGCACGGAGACCGGCGACCAGGGGGCTGGCCTCGAACTCGGCGCGGCCGAGGAAGACCATCGGGCTCCGCACGCCGTAGAGCGTGTACGCGTTCTGCGCCGCATCCGTGAAGATCTCCTGTGCCGTGCCACTGCCTCCGGGCGTGAACACGACGCCCCCGAGTGCGATCGCGAGCAGCCCGTTCTCCCGGATGCTGTTGTCGAAGTACTTCGCGAGGTGCGTCGCGAACTGGTTCACGGGCTCGTCGACGTACAACCAGGTCGGAACGCCGAGGTTCTCGGTCACTGCCGGCCAGCGGGCCCGGACCTCGCGCGCCCGCTCGAGGTAGCCCGCGGGATCAGCGGCGTAGTCGGGGGCGCGCGCGAGGTGCGCAACGGCCTCGGCGAGCGCGGTGTCGGGCGCGTCTGCGAGGCGGGCTCCCAGGTTCGCGGCTTCCATCAGGCCGGGACCTCCACCGGTCGCCACGAGATAGCCCGCACGCGCGAGCCCGCGGCCCAGATGCGCGGTCTCGACGTAGTCGCGATGACCACGGAGCGTCGCGTGGCTCCCCATGACACCGACGACGGCGCGCGGCGTCGCCTCCAGGAAGCGCACCAGCGCCGCGTCGATGCAGGCGTCGTGGAGACCGCGAGCCAGCGAGACCAGTGCCGTCGGCGGCGTGCGAGCGATCGCGCCGACACGAGCGTCGTACGTCGTCTCGGGCCGGCCCGGCTCGTACCCGGCCATGAGCTGCTCGTTCGAGTACAGCGACCCGCGATAGGCCTCGAAGCCGACGACGTCGAGGGGTGGGAGCACGACGGCTCCGCGGGCGCGAACCGTGCCTTCGTCCTCGGCGCGGAGGCGGCAGCCGGCGAACGTCGCGCCGTCGACGTCGGCCTCGTCCCATGCGACAGCCGCGTCGCGGAGGTCGAGCGCAACCACGAACGCACCCGTGAGCGACGGGAGGTGCTCGAACAGCGCGGGGAGCGTGTCGATGACCGGGGGAGCGGCGGGCGACAGGGTTCGTCACCGTAGCCCCGCGGCGCGCCGCTTAGGCTGCGGCGTCGTGGCCCGTCGGTATCGCTTCCCGCGCGCCGCGGTCGCGACGCCGCACTACCTCGCGAGCGCGGTCGGGCTCGCCACCCTCGCGGACGGCGGGAACGCCATGGACGCCGCCATCGCCGCGAACCTGGCGCTGGGCGTCGTCGCGCCGTACCTCTGCGGGTACGGCGGCGACGTCTTCGCGCTCGTCTGGGACGGGCAGCTCCACGGGTACCTCGGCTCGGGGCGCTCCGCGGCCGCGGCGTCCGTCGACGACGTCCGGTCGCGTCACGGTCACATGCCCGTCTTCGGAGCCGACACCGTCACCGTCCCGGGCGGCCCCGCAGGATGGTTCGACCTGCTCGCGCGGTTCGGCAGCCGCGGGCTCGACGCCCTCGCGCTGCACGCCCTGCGGCTCGCGCGCGACGGCTTCGAGGTGACACCCGCGGCAGCGGCGGTGTTCGACGAGTCGCGCCTCATGTACCGGCAGTTCGACGACTGGATGCGGGTCTACGGCGCGGTCGGCCCGGGCACGGTGCTCCGCCAGCCCGCGCTCGCGCGCACCATCGAGACCCTCGCGTCCGGCGGCCCCGACGCGTACTACCGCGGGCCGATCGCCGACGCCATCGGCGCGGCAGTCGCCGCGGGAGGCGGCCGGCTCGACGCAGCCGACCTCGACGCGCACACGGGCGAGTGGGTCGTGCCGCTCTGCGGGCGCTATCGCGACCACGAGATCGCGCAGCTCCCACCGCCGACACAGGGTGCCAGTGCCCTCGAGGCGCTCGGGATCCTCGACGGCTTCGAGGATCTCGGGCAGCGTCACCCGGCCGACCGCGAGCACCTGCGGGTCGAGGCGTTCAAGATCGCGATGTCCGATCGAGATCGGTGGGTGACGGACCCCGACGAGATGCCGGTCGACGCGTCGGTCCTCTTCTCCGACGAATGGGTGTCGGCGCGGCGTGCGTCCATCGACGCCGAGCGGGCGGGCGTCCCGGACCCCGCCCACCCGCAGCCCGGGGGCACGGCCTACCTCTGCGCGGCGGACGCGGACGGCCTGCTCGTCAGCCTCATCCAGTCGAACTTCGTGCACTTCGGCTCGGGCGTCCACGTCCCCGAGTGGGGGATCAACCTGAACAACCGAGGGTTCTCGTTCTCCCTCGACGCCGACCGACCGAACGTGCTCGCGGCGGCCAAGCGACCGATGCACACGCTCATCCCCGCGATGGTGCTGCGCGACGGCCGGCCCTGGCTCGTGTTCGGGTCGATGGGCGGGGACGCGCAAGCCGCGGTGCACGTGCAGGTGCTCGGTCACATCTTCGACGAGGACGCCGATCCCGCGGACGCGATCGCTGCGCCGCGCTGGCGCGCCGACGTCGGTAGCTGGAAACTGCGTGCCGAGACGCGCATGCCGGATGCGATCGTGACCGGCCTGCAGTCGCGCGGTCACGACGTGGCCACGACCACGGCGTACGACTCGGGGATGGGTCACGCGCACGCGATCTGGCACACCGACGGCGGCTACGGCGTGACCGCCGATCCGCGCGCGGAGAGCGCCGCGCTCGGGCTGTAGCACGCGCGCACCCGACTACCCTTGACTCGTGGCCGACGTGAAGTCCGTCGACGACGTGCGCGACGCGCTCGCCGAGAACGACTACCTCGCGGACGAAGGCCTCGCGACGGCGATCTTCCTCGCGCTGCGGCTCGAGCGCCCGCTGCTGCTCGAAGGTGAGGCAGGCGTCGGCAAGACGGAGGTCGCGAAGGTCCTCGCCCGCTGGACCGGCGGCGAGCTCGTGCGGCTGCAGTGCTACGAGGGCATCGACGTCGCGCAGGCCGTCTACGAGTGGGACTACTCGCGCCAGCTGCTGCACCTCCGAGCGACGGAGGCGAGCGGGGGACCCGTCGACGAGGACGAGCTGTACTCCGAGCGGTTCCTGGTTCGGCGCCCGCTGCTGCGGGCGATCGCGTCCACCGACCCCACGCCGCCTGTCCTCCTCGTCGACGAGGTCGATCGGGCCGACGACGAGTTCGAGGCCTTCCTGCTCGAGATCCTCGCCGACTACGCGGTCTCGGTCCCGGAGCTCGGGACCTTCCGGGCCGCGCAGCCGCCGGTGGTGGTGGTGACGTCGAACCGCACCCGCGACGTCCACGACGCGCTCAAGCGACGCTGCCTGTATCACTGGATCGAACACCCTGACTTCGAGCGCGAGCTCGCGATCCTTCGCGTCCGCGCACCGGAGGTGCGCGGATCGCTCGCCCGCGAGATCGCCGCCGCGGTGGAGGCACTCCGAGACCTCGACCTGTACAAGCCGCCGGGCGTCGCCGAGACGATCGACTGGGCGCACGCGGTCGCGGCGCTCACCGCGTCGAGCCTCGACGCGGCCATGGTCGACGTCACGCTGGGAACGGTGCTGAAGTACCGCGAAGACCAGGAGCGCGTCCGCGCGCACGGCCTCGACCAGCTGGTGGCGGCTGCGGGGGCCCGGTGAGCATCGCCGCGGGCGTCGACGAGACCGGCGCGGACCGGATCGCGGTCGCATTCGCTCGCATCCTGCGCGGCGCCGGCCTCGACGTACCGGTCGGCGCGACCATCACCTACGCGCGGGCGCTCGACGCGGTCGGGCTCGACCGGCGAGACGACGCGTACTGGGCCGGCCGCGCGGCGCTGGTCCGTCGCCCGGAGGACGCCGCCGTCTACGACCGCGCCTTCACTGCGTTCTGGGACGGCGTGCCGGCCGATCCCACCGCGGCGACACCACCCGCGGTCGAGATCGTGCTCGCGTTCGACGACCCGGGCACCGACGCGCCGCCCGAGGGTCCGACCGGCGATGCGGAGGACGACCTGCCGGTCGTCGCCGTGCGATGGAGCCCCGCCGAGGTGCTGCGCCACCGCGACTTCGCCACCTACACGACCGCCGAGCACGCCGAGGCTCGACGCCTCATGGCTGACCTGCGCCTCGCCGGCGCGCTGCGCAGGTCCCGCCGATACCGCCCCGTGCACCGCAACCGTGGGCGTCCCGACCTGCGACGTACGGTGCGCCGGTCGCTGCGCGCCGGCGGAGAGCCCGTCCGGCGCGCGTTCCGCGCCCCCTCGTCACGGCCCCGCCGCGTCGTGCTGCTCTGCGACATCAGCGGGTCGATGGAGCCGTACACGCGGGCACTGCTGCGCTTCCTGCACGTCGCCGTGGCGGGACGCTCGCGCGTCGAGGCGTTCGCGTTCGGGACACGGCTCACGCGTCTCACGCGCGAGCTCTCCAGCCGGGACCCCGACGCAGCGCTCAGCGCCGCCGCACAACGCGTCACCGACTGGTCGGGCGGCACGCGCCTCGGTGAAGGGCTGCGCACCTTCAACGATCAATGGGGCCTGCGCGGGATGGCACGCGGTGCCGTGGTCGTCGTCCTCTCGGACGGCTGGGACCGCGGTGACCCGGCGCTGCTCGCGGATGAGATGGCGCGCCTGGCTCGGGTCGTACACCGCATCGTCTGGGTCAACCCGCTGAAGGCGACGCCCGAGTACGCGCCACTCGCGCGGGGGATGGCCGCCGCGCTGCCATACGTGGACGAGTTCGTGACCGGTCACTCCGTGGCCGCGCTCGAGGAGCTCGTGGAGGTGATCTCGCGCCCATGAAGGAGATCCTCGACGACATCGACCGGTGGCGCGCCGAAGGCAAGCGTGTCGTGCTCGCCCGCGTCGTCGGACTCGACGGTTCCGGCCCGCGCGACCCGGGCGCCGCGATGGCGGTGAGCGAAGCGAGCGAGGTCGCGGGATCGGTCTCCGGCGGGTGCGTCGAAGGCGCGGTCGTCACCGAGGCGCTCGCGGTGCTCGCGGGCGAACGCCCCCGGTCGGTCGTCTCGTTCGGGTACTCCGACGACGAGGCGTTCGCCGTCGGCCTCACGTGCGGCGGCACGATCCACGTCTTCGTCGAGCCACTCGACTGGTGACGGTGCAGCGATGAGCGAGCGCCGAGAGCGGGCAGCGGTGAGCGACACTCCGGTCTTCGACGTGCTGCACGACGCGCTGCGCGGGGAGCGGCCCGTGGCGCTGGCGACGGTCATCGGCGGCCCCGGGATCGGCGCGAAGCTGCTCGTCGCACCCGACCTGCCCCCGGTCGGCTCGCTCGGCGATGCCGATCTGGACCGCGTCGTCGGTCGAGACGCGCTCGGCGAGCTCGAGGCGGGGACGACAGCGACGCGCCACTACGGGCGTCACGGCGAAGCACGCGAGCGCGTCGTCGAGGTCTTCATCGAGTCGTTCGCGCCACCGCCGCGGCTCGTGATCTTCGGCGCGGTCGACTTCACCGCCGCGCTCGTGCGCGCCGGCAAGCTGCTCGGCTACCACGTCACAGTGTGCGACGCGCGCGAGGTGTTCGCGACCCACGCCCGGTTCCCGATGGCCGACGAGGTCGTGTGCGACTGGCCGGACCGGCACCTGGCACGCGTCGGACCGGCGCTCGGCCCCCGGGACGCGGTGTGCGTGCTGACCCACGACGTGAAGTTCGACGTGCCCGCGCTCGTCGCCGCGCTCGGCACGCACGTCGGATACCTCGGCGCCATGGGGAGCCGGCGCACCCACGCAGAGCGCGTCGCCCGGCTCCGCGAAGCCGGTGTCGATGATGCCGGGCTGGCGCGGATCATGGCGCCGATCGGCCTCGACATCGGCGCGCGGACGCCCGAGGAGACCGCCGTCGCCATCTGCGCGGAGATCATCGCCCGCCGCACCGGCAAGCCCGCGCCCTCGCTGCGCGACGCGACCGGCCCCATCCACGCCTCGGCAACTGCACGCGACGGCCGCGGACGCTGAGAGCAGTGGACCTCGGGATCGCGGGGCGCCGCGCCGCGGTCGCTGCCTCGTCTCGAGGCCTCGGCTTCGCGGTCGCGCGCGCGCTCGCCGTCGAGGGGGTGTCGGTGGCGCTGTGCAGCCGGCACGCGGACGCGGTCGAGCAGGCCGCGGGTGAGATCGGCGGGGTGGCGATCGTCGCCGACGTCTCCACTCCGGAGGGGGCGGCCGGGTTCGTTCGGGACGCGCGCGCCGCCCTCGGAGGAATCGACATCCTCGTCCCGAACGCCGGTGGCCCCCCTCCCGGTCGCTTCGCGGACGTCTCCGACCCAGCCGAGTACGCGCGTGCCTTCGCGCTCAATGCGCTGTCGGCGATCGCCATGTGCGCCGAGGCGGTGCCCACGATGCAGGCCCAGCAGTGGGGGCGCGTCGTCGCGATCACGTCCATCACGGTCCGCCAGCCCGATCCCGGGCTCATACTGTCGAACACCGCGCGGGCCGGCGCGACCGCCTTCCTCCGGACGCTGGCGCGCGAGGTCGCCGCCGACGGCGTGACCGTGAACTCGCTGCAACCGGGCTTCCACGACACCGAGCGTCTCCGCGCGCTCCACGGCGGAGCGGCGCCGGACACCTCCGCGATCCCGGCGCGCAGGGTCGGTATGCCCGAGGAGTTCGGCGCGGTGGCCGCGTTCCTGTGCTCCGAGCACGCGGCGTTCGTGACCGGCGCGGCGATCCCCGTCGACGGAGGCGCGTACGCCGGGCTGATGTAGCCCCCTCGTGCAGCGTGCCCGACGGACGGACACGGCGCATACGCTTGAGGCATGGGTTCACCCGGACGCGACCGCGCGCGCCGCGTGCTCACGGTGCCCAACGTCTTGAGCGTCCTGCGGCTGCTCTGCGCCCCGCTGTTCGTCTGGCTCCTCTTCGGCGCCGAGGAACGGACCGCGGCGCTCGTCCTGCTGGCGGTCCTCGGTGCCACCGACTGGGTCGACGGCTGGATCGCGCGCAACTACGACCAGGGCAGCGAGCTCGGGAAGGTCCTCGACCCCGCCGCCGACCGGATCCTGCTGCTCACCGCGGTGCTCGCGCTCACGATCGACGGCGCCGTGCCCGCCTGGTTCGGGGTTGCCGTGCTGGCCCGTGAGGCAGTGATCAGCATCGCCACCCTCGGCCTCGCGCTCGCCGGCGCGCGGCGGATCGACGTCCAATGGACCGGCAAGGCCGGCACCTTCGCGCTGATGTTCGCGTTCCCCGGCTTCCTCTGGATCAGCAACCTCGGACCGGGCACCCAGCGCGACGTCCTGGAGATCCTCACCTGGATCGTGGCCATCGGTGGGTTGGTGCTGAGCTACTCCGCCCTCGTCACCTACGTGCCGCTCGCGCGCCGAGCGCTCGAGGAGGGGCGCGCGGCACCTGCCCCGACGATGGAGGCACCGGCGTGAAGGCGGTGATCCTCGCGGGTGGCGAAGGGACCCGGCTGCGGCCGCTCACGAGCAACCAGCCGAAGCCGATGGTGCCGCTCGTCAACAAGCCGATGCTCGAGCACATCATCACGCTCCTCGAGCGCCACGGCTTCGACGACATCGTCGTCACGGTCGCGTACCTCGGCAACCAGATCCGCGACTACTTCGGGGACGGGTCCGACTTCGGGGTCACGATGCGCTACGCGACCGAGGACACGCCGCTCGGGACCGCCGGCTCGGTGCGCAACGCGTCGGAGCAGCTCGACGACACGTTCCTCGTGATCTCCGGCGACGTGCTCACGGACATCGACCTGAGCGAGCTCGCCGAGGCCCACCGCGCGAGCGGTGCGCTGGCGTCGATCGCGCTGAAGCGCGTCGAGAACCCGCTCGAGTTCGGGATCGTCATCACCAGCCCGGACGGGGAGATCGAGCGATTCCTGGAGAAGCCGTCCTGGGGTCAGGTCTTCTCGGACACGATCAACACCGGCATCTATGTGCTCGATCCCGAGGTGTTCGAGTTCATCCCAGCCGACGAGGTCATCGACTTCGCGGCGGACGTGTTCCCAGCGGCGCTCGCAAAGGGTCTGTCACTGCACGGTCACGTCGCCGACGGCTACTGGGAGGACGTCGGAACGAACGAGGCGTACCTCCAGGCACACGCCGACGTCCTCGACGGCCGGGTCGAGGTCGAGATCGCCGGTTTCGAGGTGGGGCACGGCATCTGGCTCGGCGAAGGCGCGGAAGTCGATCCCGCCGCGCGCGTCGAGGGGCCCGTCGTCATCGGCGACAACTCTCGCCTCGAGGCAGGCGCGCGCCTCGGCGCATACACGGTGCTCGGCACCGACGTCGTCGTGAAGGCCGACGCGTCGCTCGAGCGCACGGTGTGTCACGACCACGTCTTCATCGGACGGGGCGCCCGTGTGCGCGGCACCACCATCGGTCGTTCCGCCGACCTCCGCTCGCACGCCCGGCTCGAAGAGGGCGTCGTCGTCGGCGACGAGTGCTTCATCGGTGAGCACGCGGTCGTGAACGCGGGCGTGAAGATCTACCCGTTCAAGGCCGTCGAGGCGAACGCGGTCGTGAACTCGTCGATCGTGTGGGAGAGTCGGGCCGCGCGCACCGTGTTCGGCCGGCGGGGGATCCGCGGGCTCGCGAACGTGGACGTGACCCCCGAGGTCGCCGTCCGTGTCGCGATGGCATACGGCACGGCCCTGAAGCGCGGCTCGGTCGTCACCACGAGCCGAGACACGAGCCGCGTCGCGCGAGCCCTGAAGCGTGCTGTGATCGCCGGGTTGAACCTCGCGGGGGCGAACGTGGAGGACGTCGAGCTCGCCACCGTGCCCCTGACCCGGTTCCAGGTCCGCAACGGGGAGTCGCGCGGCGGGATCACGGTCCGGCTCGCACCCGACGATCCCGACAGCGTCGAGCTGCGGTTCTTCGACGCGGACGGCCGAGACATCGATGAGGGGATGCAGCGAAAGATCGAGCGACTGCTCTACCGCGAGGACTACCGGCGCGCGTTCGCAGGTGACATCGGCGACATCGTCTTCCCGCCGCGCTCGCTCGAGTTCTACACCGCGGCACTCGAGCGTGCGGTCGACGTCGTGCGGATGCGAGAGCGCGCGTTCAAGGTCGTCCTCGACTACTCGTCCGGCGCGGCATCGATCGTTATGCCGAACGTGCTCGCCAAGCTGGGGGCGGAGGTCCTGGCCGTCAACCCGTTTGCGAGCACCGCGCAGGGCGCGATCGCGGACGCGCGGGAGCACCGCGAGCGGCTCGGCGAGCTCGTGGGGACGTCGGGCAGCGACCTCGGCTGCGTCATCAGCCCCGACGGTGAGACGATCTCGCTGATCGACGACACGGGCCGCGTGCTCACGGACACCGAGGCGCTGCTCGCTCTCGTCTGCCTCGTGGGCGACGCCTTCGAGGACGCTCGGATCGCGCTGCCCGTCAACGTGACCTCGGTCGCGGAGCGCCTTGCCCGAGAGCGGGGCGCGGAGATCATCTGGAGCAAGTGCTCCGACGTGCACCTGATGGAGCGGGCTTCGGAGTCCGACGTCGCGCTCGCCGCAGCTCCAGACGGACGGTTCATCTGGCCGGACCTGCTGCCGGCCTACGACGCCACCGCGACGCTGGCGAAGCTGCTCGATCTCCTGGCACGTTCGACCACGCCGCTCTCGTCGATCGTCGAGTCGCTCCCTCGCGTGCACCTCGTCCACGACACGGTGCCGACCCCCTGGGAGCGCAAGGGTGCCGTGATGCGCGAGCTCGTCGAGCGCGAGAGCGAGCGCAACAGCGAGCTGGTGCTCGTCGACGGTGTGAAGGTCGTGCGCCCCGAGGGTTGGGCGCTCGTCCTCCCGGACCCCGAGGATCCGTTCACGCACGTCTGGGCCGAGTCCGACGGCGAGAACGCGGCCCGCCAGCTCGCGCAGGAGTACGCGCGCGCGATCCGCCAGGCGATGCGATAGCCGAGAGTCTGTGGCGCAGCGTAGAGTGCCCGGCTCCCGAGTCGCTGACGGAGGGTCATGGACTACCCCGAGCAGCTCCGCTACAGCAGCGAGCACGAGTGGGTCGCCGTCGACGGCGATCGAGCGCGCGTGGGCATCACCGACTTCGCGCAGGACGCGCTCGGCGATGTGGTCTACGTGCAGGTGCCCGAGGTCGGTGTCATGGTCGTCGCGAACGCGTCGTGCGCCGAGGTCGAGTCGACGAAGTCGGTCTCGGAGGTCTACAGCCCGCTCACGGGGACCGTCGTGGAGGTCAACGGACGCCTCGACGCGACGCCCGAGCTGCTCAACCAGGATCCCTACGGCGAGGGATGGATCTTCGTCCTCGAGATGAGCGATCCGTCCGAGCTCGACTCGCTCATGGACGCGAGCGCGTACCGCGCACACGCAGAAGCGACGTGAGGGAGTCCCGCAAGGGATACCCTCGAAAACGTGAGGTGCCGGAAGTGCGGCCACGAGAACGCCGCCGGTGCCAACTACTGCTCGTCGTGCGGGACACCGCTGTCGGGCGAGCGTGGCGCGCCGGCGAGCAGCGAGCATCTCGAAGACACCACGGTCTCGCTGTCGCTGATCGAGGACCGGGAGGCGCTGGCTGCCGAGCTCGGCGACGTCCTCGACGAGCTGCCCGAGGGCATGGGCATGCTCGTCGTCCGTCGCGGCCCGAACGCCGGCAGCACGTTCGCGCTCCAGAAAGAAGAGACGACGGTCGGCCGCCATCCGGACTCCGACATCGTCCTCGACGACGTGACCGTCTCGCGCCGGCACGCAGTCATCACGCGTGGTGAGACCGGCTACCGGGTCGCGGACGTCGGGTCGCTCAACGGCACCTACGTCGACCACGAGCGCGTCGAGCAGGCCGACCTGAACGACATGCAGGAGCTGCAGGTTGGCCGCTTCGTCCTCACGTTCGTCGTCGGCACCGGGGCCGCGGCATGACCGTCCGCGAGCCGCACCTTCCCGCGCTCGCACCGCACCTCTCGATCGGCGAGGTACTCGAGGAGCTGCGCGGTGAGTTCCCGGACGTGACGATCTCGAAGATCCGCTTCCTCGAGAGCCAGGGGCTCATCGATCCAGAGCGGACGCCGTCGGGCTACCGGAAGTTCTCCGACGGGGACCTCGACCGCCTGCGCTGGATCCTCCTGCAGCAACGCGACCACTTCCTGCCGCTGCGGGTCATCAAGGACCGTCTCGACGAGTTCGGCACGACCGGGCTGCCGCCCCGCGAGGCACCGCAGCGCCCCAGACCACCGCGTCCGCGCGCAGAGCCCCTGCCGTTCGAAGAGGTGATCACGCACACGGACGACGAGCAGGAGGAGCTCGACACGTTCGAACCGGACGAAGACGGCTTCGAGGGCGAGCTCACGCGCGCGGAGCTGCTCGAGGCGAGTGGCCTGACCGACGCGCAGCTCGACGAGCTTGAGGACCACGGTCTGCTCGCGGCGGTCGTCGGGGCGGGGGAGCGTGCCCTCTACGGTGAGGACGCGCTCGACATCGCGAGCCTCGCGGCCGGCTTCCACGCGCGGGGGATCGAAGCCCGCCACCTCAAGATGTACAAGCACTTCACCGAGCGCGAGGCCGCGCTCTTCGCCCAGGTGCTGCTGCCGTACCAGCGACAGCGAAACCCGGCGGCACGCGCTCGACTCGTCGAGGAGCTCGAGGAGCTGACGCGGCTGGGCCGAAAGCTGCGCACCGCGATGCTCCGACACGCGCTGCGAGCCGAGCTCGCCGAGTGACGATCGACGCCCGGGTCCTGCTCACCCGGGATGCGCTCCGAGAGCGGGTGCGCACGCTGTCCGCGCAGGTCGCCGCTGACCACGTCGACGGGGTGGTGCTCATCGGCGTCCTCAAGGGCGCGCTCGTGTTCACGGCGGACCTCGCGCGCGCGATCACCGGGGTGCCCGTGGTCATCGACTTCCTCGCGATCTCGCGGTATGCCGCGGACAGCGGGCGGGTCCGGATCCTGAAGGACGTCGACGTCGAGATCGCCGACCGCGACGTCGTCGTGGTCGAGGATCTCGTCGACACGGGCCTCACGCTCGCGTATCTCCTCGGCCACCTCGAATCGCTGCGGCCGCGCTCACTCGACGTGTGCACGCTCCTCGACCGCTCGGAACGGCGGATCGTGCCCACCGACGTGCGCTACGTCGGGCAGGAGGTGCCCGGCGATGCGTTCGTCGTCGGGTACGGGCTGCACGTCGGCGAGCGCTACCGCAACCTTCCCTTCGTGCTCCAGGTCGACCGCGAGGCGCTCGATGCAGATCCGGCGGCGTGCGTGCAGTGGTACGGAGCGGTCGACGCACCCGGAACGGACCCCCCGGACGGTGGGGCTGAGCCCGAGAAGCCCGATGCTATGGTCGCCGACGAGCTCGAAAGGCGGCGCACGTGATCGAGATGTCGCTCGTGGGAGTGCGGGTCGAGGTCCCGACGAACCAGCCCATCGTGCTGCTGCGCGAGGGGGAGGCGGGCAACGGCGGTCGCTACCTCCCGATCTTCATCGGCCCGCCCGAGGCCACCGCGATCGTGTACGCGCTCCAGGGGATGGAGACACCGCGCCCGATGACGCACGACCTCTTCAAGACGGTGCTCGACGAGCTCGGCGTCATACTCCGGCAGGTCGTGATCACGGAGCTCCACGACGGCACGTTCTTCGCCGAGATCGAGATCGACCGGGGTGGGGAGACCCAGCGCATCTCCTCCCGCCCGTCCGACGCCCTCGCCCTCGCAGCGCGCTACCCGGCTCCGGTCCCGATCTACGCCGAGGAGGCGGTCCTCGACGAGGCCGGCGTCCTGTTCGACCAGGACGAGGAGGAGGCCCAGATCGAGGAGTTCCGGGAGTTCCTCAACCAGGTCCGCCCCGAGGACTTCGCGTCCGAGGAGGGCGGGTCGTAGCAACCCGCCGAGCGCAGGGGGGAGCGAGCGCCCGCGGGGCGGGTATCCCGCCCCGCAGCGAGCGAGCCGAGAGAGTGACTTCGCGTCCGAGGAGGGCGGGGTCGTAGCAACCCGCCCTCCTCCGTTCGGGCGAGTGTGTTGACCTCGCGCGCGGGCTCCGGTACCGTCACACGGACGTAACTACGCCGGTGTAAGTCGTCCTCGGTCCGGCCCCGAGGCACGGGCGCGGTGGACCGCGGGGTCACGCCGACCCGGAAGACCCGGGGGAACCCGGAGAGGTGGGGCGCACGATGGGCGAGACGCGCGGGCACGCGGGGCACACGGACGACGCGGGCGGGTTCAGCGGCAAGCAGGCGTGCGAGATCGTCGGCATCAGCTACCGCCAGCTCGACTACTGGGATCGGCAGAGCGTCGTGTGCCCCTCGCTGCAGCCCGCGCACG
>DATBSK010000184.1:0-2133 GCA_036559825.1 Acidimicrobiia bacterium
GCGGGTGCCCACGAGCTCGTCGTAGTCGCGGCGCGCGGTGCCGAGCGACCGGTCGAGCTTGTCCATCCGGTCCACGAACGCGGTCCACTGCTTGTGGAACGCGCCGAGGCGGGCGAGGATCTCGTTTGACGTCCGCTCGACCCGGAAGTTGTCGACGGCCTGTCGCACCACCGCCAGGACCGCGTACAGCGTGAGGGGCGAGCAGAAGACGAGCTTCTGGCCGAGCGCGTCGTCGAGGATCGTGCGGTCCTGCTCGTGGATGAACGCGTACAGCGTCTCGTTCGGGATGAACAGCAGGACGCAGTCGACTGTCTCCCCCGCCGCCGCGCTGTAGCCGCGCGCCGCGAGCGACTTGACGTGCCCGCGGACGTCCCGCAGGAAGTCGTCGCGCGCGCGCCGTTGCTCGAGCTCCGAATCGGCGTCGAGGTAGCGCAGGTAGTTGTCGAGCGGGAACTTGACGTCCATGTGCAGCGACAGCCCGTCGGGCAGGAGGAACGTGAAGTCGGGGATCCCGGCCTCGATCGCGTGCTGCTTGCGGTAGTTGACCCCCTCCACGAGGCCGTGGAGCCGCAGCACGTCGTCGGCCATGCGCTCGCCCCACTGCCCGCGCGCCTTGGTGCTCGACAGCGCCTGACGGAGGCCCTGCGTCGTCTCCGCCAGCACCGACAGCTGCTCGTGCGAGTGCTGGATGGCGCTGGCGAGCTCGCCGAACTTCAGCTGGCGGTCGCGCTCGAGCTCGCGCACCAGCTCCTGCACGCGCACCACCTCGTCGGTCATGGAGCGGACCTTGTCGTCGATGACCGAACGCGTGGTCGCGAGGTCCTGGCCGACGAGCTCGCGCTCGCGGCCGATGACCTCACGGTTCTGGAGGACCACCTGCTCGACCGCGGCCCGGACGGCCGCGTCCCGCTCGTCGGCCGCGACGCGCCGCTGCTCCTGGACGGCCCGGCCCACGGCCGCGTCGAGGGCGCCCGGGCGGGCCCGCGCCCGGACCGCCAGCACGCCGAGGGTCACGGCGAGGACGACCACGACGGTTCCCAGCACGATCTCCATGGGCCGAGGGTCGCACGGGGGTGTGACAGTGGCAGGGATGGTCCGAAGAGGCCTCTGACCAGGCCTTTCGCGGTGCGCCTCCTGGCTAGCTGTCGCCGATGGCGTGCACGAAGCCCCCGCGGGTGCCGACGTAGATCCGGCCCTTCCAGACCGCGGGCGTCGACTCGATGCAGCTCCCGAGCCCCACCTGCCACACCTCGGGCGGGTCGACCGCGGTGTTCGAGACGTCGTAGGCGTGGAGGACGCCGTCGCAGTCACCCTGGATCCAGCGGCCGTCGACGATCACCGGCGAGCCCATGAGCGGCGCGGTGAGGCGCTTCTCCCACCGGATCGCACCGCTGGCGCGGTCGACACCGATCGCGCGCCCGCTGTACGTCGTGTAGATCGCGAGGTCACCGACGAGCCCCGGCGTGCTGAACACACCCGCCTTCCCCTCGGCGTCGTCGTGCTGGGACCAGACGAGCGGGGCGTCGGGCGCGGCCGGGTTCAGCTTCCAGATCTGCCCCACGGTCGACGCCTGCGCGTTGTGACGCTCCCACTCCGAGCCGCCGTACAGCATCCCGGCCTCGTCCACGACGATGGACGCGTCGGTGTCGTCACCGGTCCAGAACCGGAAGATCCGGGTCGGCGTCCCGCCCGTGAGCAGCGGGGCGATGTCCCAGCCCTGGACGAGCCCTCCCGAGTTCGCGAAGTAGAGCGTGTTCCCCGAGATCGCGACGGAGTTCTCGATCGACACCTCCGAGCCGACGTTGGCGATGAGCTCGTCGTCCCATCCCGGCGTGTTCCACACGAGCTGGGGGGCGACCGACACGAGACCGTCGGCGCCGGTCGTGCGGTTGAGCTTCACGACGTGCATCTGGCTGTTCTCGCCGCCTTCGAACAGGTAGTCGTTCAGCACGAGACCGCTGCCGTCCCAGTCGTCGTTCCACTTCGTCGGCGACACGTCCGTCGCGGAGAGCTTCCACAGCTCGGTCGCCTGCGGCCGGTCGATGGCGAGCACGCGGTAGTAGCCGTCGCGCGAGCCCGAGTAGACGAGCGGGAAGCCGTCGGGATCGATCGTGACCGAGCCCTTGACGATGT
>DATBSK010000185.1:0-5902 GCA_036559825.1 Acidimicrobiia bacterium
CATCGGCAGCGCCGCCGCGGTGATCGCGCCGTGCACCGACCCGAGGCCGCCGACCCCGGGTGTGTCGACGAGCACCAGCCCGTCCGCGAGGAGCGGGCTCGGCACGCCGATCTCGAGCCACTGGACCCGTCGCTCGTTCTCGGGGTTCGTCGCCTCGGTCACGAACTCGCGGATCCGCTCGACGTCGACGTCCTCGGAGCGCTGCTTGCCGTCCGGGTCGTCGTCGCTCGGCTTGTAGAGCACGCGCGCGGTGCGCTCGGCGGCGTAGCGCACGGCCGTGGGTGCGGACGTCGCGATGTCGTCGTCGACGGGGCACACGTCCTCGTTGAGGAGCGCGTTCACGAGCGAGCTCTTGCCCTGCTTGAACTCGCCGACGACGAGCACGCGGAAGGCCGGGTCCTCGATCCGCTGGCGCGCGGCCGCGACGCGCGCGCCGAGGTCCTCGCGTCCGTAGGCCGCCATCGCGCGCGCCATGAGCGTCAGCGCGCCGAGGATGGCGTCGACCGCCGGATCGGGCGCGGACGCCTCCGGCCGGTCCGCGACCTCCTCGTCACTCACGATCATCATCCTGTCCGAACCGGCGGCGGCGGCGCGGCGGACGACCCACGCGACGAGGCCCCGGGCACGCCCGGGGCCTCACGCATCGACCCGCATGCGGGTCAGACGGCGTCGACGTCGATGTCCTGGTCCTGCACCGTGGTGCTGGAGTCGGTCGTCGTGCCGATCGAGCCGTCGCCGACGCTGTGGTCGTCGATGTTCACGTCGGTGTGCTGGTCGACATCGCCTTCGATGTTCGTGCTCTGGTCGATGGCCTGCTGCACGTCGTCACCGGTGTTGAGGTTCGAATCGGAGACGTCGCCGCCGACCTGGATCCCGTCACCGGTCTGGATCTGACCACCGGTGTTGTCGAGGTCGTCACCGGCCACGACGTTGCCGTCGCCCTGCACCACCTGCACGTCGCCGTTCGCCTCGATGTTGTTGGTGATCGAGTTGTCGACCTCGTAGTAGTGGTTGTAGACGACCGGGTTGAGCACGGCTGCCACCGCACTCGCACCACTCGCACCGGCTGCGGCCGCGCCACTCGAGGCGACCGCCGCGCCGGCCCCCGCGCTCGCGCTCGCACCGCACTGTGCGACTGCCTCCGGGTTGAGCCCGTCATAGCCGTGCTCGGTGAGCCAGCCTTCCGGGTCCTGGCTGTACGCCTGCGCCTCGTCCTGGTTGCCCAGGAGCTCATCGATGAGGTTGCTGGCGTCGTCGATGTCGATCTGCGTGATCGGCATGGTGTGTCCTCCTTCAGTCGGGCCTCGCATCTCGAGGACCACCACGAAGTGTGCAGATGCCCCGCTCGATCCGAATCGGGGATCCCCCTCTCCTGGCAGCGTGACGATAGGGGATGGCGTCGCGCCGGTCGAGGGGGGCGTGACTAGAAGTGGAAGTCGGGCATGTCGCCGTGCTCGGGGGGCGAGGCGTCGTCGACGTCCTCGTTCTCGTAGCCCACCCCGAGGCCGCTCCCCACCTCGTCGTCGCGGAACGGCTCGAACCCGGCGTGCCCGGGGTCGTCCGGCAGCTGGGTGGGGTCGTCACCGCTGGAGAAGCCGAGGTCGTCGTCGTCGTCCTCGTCCTCGTCGTCGTCCTCCTCGTCCTCACCGTCGTCCTCGGACTCGTCGTGGTCGAGGGGGCCGTCGTCCGCGTCGAAGGCACCGAGGCCGTCGTCCCCGTCGTCCTCGTCGGCGTCGTCGGCCGGGTCCTCGACGGTCGGCTCGACCTGGGCGAGACGCGCCAGCGCGTCGGGACCGGCGTCCGGTCCGGTGAGGGCGTGCGCGGTCTCGGGCGGGAGCGTCTCGGCCACGAAGCCGACCGCCTCGGTGAGGTCGTCGGGAGAGAGCCCGTCGAAGCCGCGCGCCGCCAGGAACCCCTCGGGGTCCTGGTCGAACGCCGCCTTGGCGTCGCCGTCGTGCATCAGGTCGTGTGCCATCTCGAGGAACGTCGCCGCGGTCATCTTCTCCGCCTCCGTTGGTCGGATCCGCTCGGCGCCGGGATACCCGGCGCCGCCCTGTCGGGACGCGGATCCGACATTCCGCGTTCGGGAGCAGGGTACGCCCGCGCACGCCGGGCGGCATCGGGGAGATCCCCCAACGCGCCCGGCGCAGTGGGGGCGACCTCCCGACGACGCCTCGTGTGGGGCCCGGTAGCGTTCGCGGCGTCCAGGGGAGGGGTTGCGATGGGATACGCGCTCGGAGTCGATCTCGGAACCACCTATACGGCCGCGGCGACGTGGCGCGACGGGAAGGGCGAGATCGCCACGCTCGGGAGCCGGAGCGCCGCGGTGCCCTCGGTGGTGCTCGTGCGCGACGGCGACACGGTGCTCACGGGCGAGGCCGCCGACCGGCGCGCCGCCACCGAGCCCGACCGCGTCGCGCGGGAGTTCAAGCGCCGTGTCGGTGACACCACACCGATCTTCCTCGGCGGCTCTCCGTACTCGGCCGAGATGCTCATGGGCGAGCTGCTCGCGTGGACGGTCGGCGAGGTCGAGACCCGCGAGGGCGGGCCGCCGGACCGCGTCGCGGTCTGTCACCCCGCGAACTGGGGTGCCTACAAGCGGGAGCTGCTCGACAACGCGATCCACCAGGCGAACCTCGGCAATGCGATCATGCTCACCGAACCCGAGGCCGCCGCCATCCACTACTCGTCACTCGAGCGCGTCGACCCCGGCGACGTCATCGCCGTCTACGACTTCGGCGGCGGCACATTCGACGCCGCCGTCCTGCGCAAGACACCCGGAGGGTGGGAGACGCTCGGCACCCCGGAGGGGATCGAGCGCCTGGGCGGGATCGACTTCGACGCCGCGGTCTTCGCGCACGTGCAGCGGTCGCTGGGCGGAGCGCTCGAGGAGCTCGACGAGGACGACCCGACCGCGATGGCCGCGGTCGGGCGGCTCCGTGACGAGTGCTCGAGCGCGAAGGAGGCGCTGTCGTCCGACACCGACGCGTCCATCCCCGTGCTGCTCCCGAACGTGCAGACGCAGGTGCGCCTCACGCGCGGTGAGTTCGAGGACATGATCCGCCCGCAGGTCACGATGACCATCGAGGCGCTCCAGCGTGCGCTGGCGAGCGCGCAGCTGAGCGCCGACACCGTGAAGGTCGTGCTGCTCGTCGGCGGGTCGTCGCGCATCCCGCTCGTCGCGCAGATGGTGACCTCCGCGCTCGACCGGCCCGTCAACGTCGACGTGCACCCGAAGCACGCCGTCGCGCTCGGGGCCGCGCTCGCAGCGGCGGGTGAGAGCGAGCAGCGCGCCACGCCGGCCACGGCTCCGCCCCGGACGGCGGCCGCGGCCGCGGCCGCCGGGGCGGCTGGCGCCGTGCTCGCGGGTGGCGTTGCCGCAGCCGCAGCCGGCGAGACGGGCGAGATGCCGACCGCGGCCGGATCCGGCGGGGGCGCCGGTGGTGACGCGACGCAGCCGGCGACGACGTACTCGTCGGCCGGCGGTGGAGGGGGCAACGGTGGCACCCCACCGCCACGCGGGGGCTACGGGCGAGGTGGCGACCCGGACGACAACAGCCCGCGCCGGCGTCTCCTCATCGTCGCAGCCGCCGCGGCGGTGGCGCTGCTGCTCATCGGCGGTGGGGTCGTCCTCGCGTCGAGCGGGGGCGGCAACGGTGGCACGACGACCGAGACCACGACGACGTCCACGTCCACGAGCACGTCGACGACGGTCCCGCCGACGACACCGCGCACGTCGCCGCGGACGAACCCTCCGCCGACCACGACGTCGACGCAGCCGACGACGACCACGTCGACGGCTCCGACCACGACGACGACCGCGCCGTAGCACATGTTGCGTCTCTCACCGTCATAGGGAGGGTCGAGGGACGCAGCTTGACCGCGGCAGGCTCAGCCGGCGACGCGTGACGGGATCGCGCCGCGCCAGCGCGCGGCCGCGTCGGCGAGCGCGACGTCGAGCACGCCGTCGACGACGAGCCGGGAGCCACCGGTCATCCCCGCGTCGCGTGCGGCGACGCCCGCGTCGGCGGCGCGCGTGAGCACCTCGTCGAGGCGTTGCGGGTCGACCGTGACGACGACGCGTGACGCCGACTCGGCGAAGCACCACGCGGCCGCGGGCAGGTCGCGCTCGGGCGCGACCGCGAACCCGCACGTGCCCGTGATGGCCGCCTCCGCCAGCGCGACCGCGAGGCCGCCCTCGGCCGCGTCGTGGACCGCGCCGACGAGGCGCGAGGCCACGAGGTCGCGCACGAGGCCGTGCACCCGCACCGCCACGTAGAGATCGGCGGCCGGCGGCGCGCCGTCGACGAGGCCGTGCACGACCGCGGCCCACTCCGAGCCCCCGAGCTCGATCCCGGACGTGCCGAGCACGACGACGTGGTGCCCGGGGACGAAGCGGGCGACCGGTGGCGGCCGGTCGAGCGCGTCGATGAGCCCGACGACGCCGACCACCGGCGTGGGATCGATGTCACGCCCCTCCGACTCGTTGTAGAAACTGACGTTCCCGCCGATCACCGGGATCCCGAGCGCACGGCACGCCTCGGCCATCCCGTCGACCACCTCGGAGAACTGCCACATGACCTCGGGGTGCTCGGGATTGCCGAAGTTGAGGCAGTTCACGAGGGCCCGCGGCACCGCGCCCGCGCACGACACGTTGCGCGCCGCCTCGAGCACCGCGAGGCGCGCGCCGGTGCGCGGATCGAGCCGGCAGAAGCGCGCGTTGCCGTCCGTCGAGAGCGCCAGCGCGCGGCCCGTCTCCTTGAGGCGTAGCACCGTCGCGTCGGCACCCGGCCCCACGACGGTGTTCAGGAAGAGCTGGTGGTCGTACTGGTGCCAGACCCACGCCTTCTCCGCGATGGTCGGGCTCTCGAGGAGCGCCAGCAGCTCGTCACCGAGATCCGCGCCGTCGGGGAAGCGCGCCAGGAGGAGAGGCGCGGGGTCGCCGGCGAGCCGGGCCTCGTGATCGGCGGGGACGGCCACCGGCCGGTCGTACGACGGTCCGTCCCCGAGGCTGTCGCAGGGGATGTCGGCGAGCGGCAGGGCGTCCGACGAGGCAGCGGGAGCGTCGTCGCCGCGCGGTGGTGGCGGGTTCTCGCCGGGAACGCCCAGCGCGTCGAACAGCCCGTCGAACACGCGGAACCGCATCGTGTCGGTCACGCGCCCCACGACCGTGGCGCGGATCTCCCACCGCGCGCACAGCTCCAGGACGCGGTCGAGGTTGCGCGGCTCGACGATCGCCAGCATCCGCTCCTGGCTCTCGGACGTGAGCACCTCGACGGGCGTCATCCCCGGCTCGCGCTTCGCGACGCGTGCGACGTCGACGTCCATGCCGGCGCCGGCCTTGGCCGCGGTCTCCGACGCCGCGCACGAGAGGCCCGCGGCACCGAGGTCCTGGACACCGACGGCCAGGTGCGCGTCGAGCATCTCGAGGCACGCCTCGATCAGGCGCTTCTCCTCGAACGGGTCGCCGACCTGCACCGACGGGCGCTTCGCGTGCGACCCCTCGTCGAACCCCGCCGACGCGAGCACGCTCGCGCCGCCGATCCCGTCCCGGCCGGTCGAGGAGCCCAGCAGCACGGCGAGGTTGCCGGGCCCGTCGGCGCGCGCGAGCACCAGCCGATCCTTCGGGAGCAGGCCGAGGCACAGCACGTTCACGAGCGGGTTCTCGCGGTAGCAGCCGTCGAACGCGACCTCGCCGCCGACGGTCGGGACGCCGACCGCGTTCCCGTAGCCGCTGATGCCGGACACGACGCCCTCGAACAGGTAGCGCGTGCGCGCGTCGTCGAGCGTGCCGAAGCGCAGCGGGTCCATGAGCGCGATCGGCCGCGCGCCCATCGAGAAGACGTCGCGGATGATCCCGCCGACGCCGGTCGCCGCGCCCTGGTACGGCTCGACCGCGGAC
>DATBSK010000186.1:0-15158 GCA_036559825.1 Acidimicrobiia bacterium
CCGACCGCGGGTCGCGTCGACGTGCAGCGCGTCCCCGATCCGGCGCACATGGCGTTCGGGTTCGGCCCGCACCTCTGCCTCGGTGCGAGCCTCGCCCGCCTCGAGGCGCGAGCGCTGCTCGAGGAGCTCCTCGTCCGGTGCCCCGACTACGCGATCACCGGGCCGCCGCGGCGACTGCGATCGACGTTGATGAACGGGATCGAAGCGCTGCCGGTGGTGCTCGCGCCGTCGGGCCGCGCCGTCGCATGAGCGAGCGTGAAGCGAGCCGGGTATCCCGGCTCGTAGCGAGCGGGGGCCGAGCGCCCCGGCGGCGCAGCCGCCAGGAGCGGGAAAGATGAGCGACCCGTCGATCGGGCCGCTCGTCGGGGCGGACGAGAGCCTGCTCCACCAGGCCGTCGACACCTTCGCCTCGGTCGGCACCACCGACGTGAACTGGACCGAGAAGCTCTGGCTCCAGGCCTGCGCGCTCGACGGCTCGCTGCAGGTCTGCTTCGGCCTCGGCAAGTACACGAACCGCAACGTGATCGACGCGTTCGGTGGCGTCTCACGCGGGACGGAGCAGTGGACCGTGCGGGGCTCACGGGCGGTGCACACGGACCGCGAGCGCGTCGGCGTGGGGCCACTCGACTACGAGGTGGTCGAGCCGCTGTCCACCGTGCGCGTCCGCCTGGCCGCGAACGACGTGCAGCCGATCGCCTTCGACCTCACCGTCACGGGCCGCGTGCCGCCACGGATGGAGGACCGCGAGCTGCACCGGTCACCGCACGACAACCGGGTCATCAACGACGTCGTCCGCTACCACCAGGCCGGCGGGGTCGAGGGCTGGATCGACGTCGAGGGCACCCGTGTCGACGTCCAGCACGGGTGGGTCGGCACGCGGGACCACTCGTGGGGCGTGCGGATGCAAGTCGGCGATCCTCCACCCGATCTCGAACCGCACCCGCGCGTGCGAGATCCCCGCTCGTTCTCGAGCTGGGCGCCCTGGCTGCTCGAGCGCCCCGACGGCTCGCACTACTGCCTGTTCCACTACTTCATGGAGTCGAACCTCCCCGGCGCACCGGCGCGCCGGTTGCGCGGCGGGGCGGAGCACCCCGACGGAACGGAGGATCCGTTCGTGGACGCGCGGTTCGACGTCGCCTTCGACGACGAGAACCGTCGTCTCCTCGGCGGGACCATCGTGTTCATCGGCATCGACGGCAGCGATCGGCCCGTCGAGGTCACGCCGGTCGCATCCGGCACCGGCTTCCACCTCGGCACCGGCCTCTACTTCGGGCTCGACGGCGCGCGGCACGGTCAGTGGCGCGGCGAGCTGCACCTCGACGGCGAGCACGTCGACCGTTGCGACAGCCCGGACGTGGCGCGCCGCATCCACCAGCACCGCGACTGCGTCGTCGTCGTCGACGACCCCGTCGGCGGTGGGCGCGGCGGGGGCTCGATCCAGACGATCGCGATCGGCGCATTCCCCGACTTGGGGTTGAGCCGGGAGTCGACCTTCGTCTGACGAGCGCGGCTAATCGCCGGTCTCGCCGTCGATCCGCTCACGGAGGAGGTCGGCGTGACCGTTGTGCCGTGCGTACTCCTCGATCATGTGCGTGATGATCCACCGCAACGACACGGCCTCGCCGCGGCTGGTGCCGACGGAGCGGGCGTCCAGCGACGCGTCGGCGGCGATCTCCCGCGCGCGCTCCATCTCCTCGTGCCACGTCGCGAACCCCTCGGCCACGTTGCCCGGATCGACGTTGTCGAAGTCGCCGTCGGGATCGTCGTCGGAGTAGAAGATCGGCCCAGCGTCCTCCTCTCCCGCGAAGACCCTGCGGAACCAGTTGCGCTCCACTTCGGCCATGTGGCGGACCAAGCCGAGCAGCGACAACGTCGAGGGCGGCACCGAGCGCTCCGCCAGCTGGGCTGCGCTCAGGCTCGAGCACTTCAGCTCGAGCGTGGCTCGGTGGTACTCGAGCCAGCCGTCGAGCGTCTCCCGCTCGTCGGCCGCGAACGGCGGCTCGACCCGCTCGAGCTCCATGCGGCGATGATCGACATCAGACGCCCGCCGTGCAAGCACCCCCGGCGCGTGACGACGCTGAACCTCACCTGACTCTCCTGCGGCTGCACGCGAGGAGGGGCGTGCGAAGATGGCGCCATGAACCTGGGCATTCGCTGGAACCGGGTCGCGGGCATCGCGGCGCTCGCGCTCGTCGCGAGCGGCTTGCTCGCCGGGACGAGCGGCGCCGCCGCGCCGGCATCGGACCAGTTCAACGCCAAGAACTTCAGCAACCCGGCCACCGGCAAGAGCAGGTACCTCCCGCTCGTGCCGGGCTACCAGACGGTGAAGGTCGGGCACGTGAACCGCGGCCACCGCCAGCTCGAGCACCGCGTCGTCACAACGGTCACCGACGTCACGAAGGAGATCAACGGCGTCAAGGCCGTCGCCGTCCTCGACCAGGACTTCGACGGCGGCGAGATCGGTGAGCAGGCGGTCGACTACCTCGCCGAGGACAAGTTCGGCAACGTGTGGTCGCTCGGCTCGTACACCGAGTCCTACGAGGGCGGTCAGTTCGTCAACGCCGCCGACGCGTGGCTCGCCGGGATCGACGGCGCCAAGCCGGGACTGCTGCTGAAGGCGAAGGCGACCCCCAAGACGCCACCCTGGGTCCAGGAGGACACCTCCCACGGGCACGCGACGGCCAGTGTGGCCGAGACGAACGTCTCCAACTGCGTGCCCTTCAAGTGCTACAAGAAGGTCCTCGTCATCAAGGAAGGCGGCGAGCGCAAGTACTTCGCCCCCGGTGTGGGCGGCATCCGCACCGAACCGCCGTCGGGCAGCGGCGAGGACGAGGTCGAGGAGCTCGTCAACTTCACGAAGCTGAGCCAGACCGGTCTCGCCGAGCTCAGCGACGAGGCATTGAAGCTCGACGAGCACGCGCGCGAGACCGCCTCGAACGTGTTCGGCCAGTCGCGGGCCGCGAAGCGAACCCTCTGAGGGGGATGACACCCCCGCTCCTCCAGGTCGACGCGGTCTCGAAGACCTACCGCGAGCACGGCGTCGACACGCCGGTGCTGCGGGGTGCGACGCTGACGCTCGAACGCGGGACGACGACGAGCCTCGTCGGTGCGTCGGGGAGCGGGAAGACGACCCTGATCGGGCTGATCGCCGGACTCCTCGTGCCGGACTCGGGCGCGATCGTCGTCGAGGGCAAGGACATCACCGCGCTGGACGACAGCGCGCGCGCCCGATTGCGGGCCCGGCAGATCGGGGTCGTGATGCAGAGCGGCAACCTCATCCCGTTCCTCACCGCGCGTGAGAACGTCGAGCTCGCGATCGACCTCGCCGAGCACACGCAGCGCGACCACCGCGCCGTCGACCTGCTCGACGACCTCGGCCTCGAGGATCGGCTGCATCACCTGCCGCGGCGCCTCTCCGGCGGCGAGACGCAGCGGGTCGCCGTCGCGGTGGCACTCGCGAACGAGCCCGACCTCCTGCTCGCGGACGAGGTGACGGGCGAGCTCGACTCCGAGAGCGCGGACCAGGTCATGGACATCGTCTTCGGTGCGTGCCGTGACCGTGGTCTCGCCGTCTTGTTCGTGACCCACAACGAAGAGCTCGCCGCGCGGGCCGAGCGACAGCTCCGCCTCGAGGACGGCGAGGTCAGACCCGCGTGAGCGCCGCGGCCGACATCTCGCTCGACTCCGTCTCGCGGCACTACGAGACCCCCGGTGGCGTCGTGCGCGCCGTGGACGGCATCACGATCGGGATCGAGGCGGGCAGCAGCGTCGCGATCACGGGCCCGAGCGGGTGCGGGAAGTCGACGTTGCTCGGTCTGATCGGCGGGCTCGACGTCCCGAGCCAGGGAACGGTGACCGTCGGAGCGCATCGCGTGTCGGACCTCGACGAGCGCGAGCGCGCCCGGATCCGCCGCGACGAGCTCGGCTTGGTCTTCCAGTCCGACAACCTCCTCCCCTTCTTGACGGCCGTCGAGAACGTCATGCTCCAGCTCGCGCTCCGGTCGCGGGACGCCGGCAGCGAACGGGCGGTGAGCCTGCTGGATCGGCTGGGCCTCGCGGGTCATCGCGACAAGCTGCCGGATCAGCTCTCCGGAGGGCAGCGTCAGCGCGTCGCGGTCGCGCGCGCGCTCGTCCACGAGCCTGCCGTCATCCTCGCCGACGAGCCCACCGGCTCGCTCGACGCCGAGAGCGCCGCGGGCATCCTCGAGCTGCTGCTCGACGTCCAGCACGAGCGCGGCGCGACCCTCGTCATGGTCACGCATGATCTCGGAGTCGCTGCGCAGCTCGATCGAACCCTTGCGTTGCGCGACGGCCGCGTGGCCTGATGCTGACCTACGTCTGGCGCGACCTCGTGCGCAACCCGCGCCGGACGATCGCGTCGATCGCCGGCATCGCGCTCGGCATCGGCTTGTTCTCGGGTGTCCTCTTCTTCGTCGACGGCTCGGGCGCGACCATGACCGAGCGGTCGCTCGCGCCCTTGGCCCTCGACATGCAACGCGTCATCTCGTCGCCGCTGGGGCGCACGCTGCGTCTCGAGCAGGCGATCAGCCCGACCGGGCGCCTGCGCGCGGGGCAGGACGCGACCGTCACGCTGCGGGTCGTGAACTCCGGCAGTGAGCCGGCGAACGAGGTGGTGGTCAACGACGAGCCGCCACCTCCGCTCGCCTATGTGCACGGCACGATGACGCGTGACGGTGCACCCGTCCCCGACGCCGCGGGTTCGAGCCCGCTCGCGCAAGGCGTGGCGCGGAGCGGCCTGAACATCGGGACGGTGCCCCCGAACAGCAGCGTGACGTTCACGTACGCCGCCCGCGCGAACCGGTCGGTCCGCACGGTCGGCACCCTGCCGCTCGCGGGGACGGTGTCGAGCCGCGAGGACGTGATCCCGCAGCGGGCGAACACGGGCGCGCCGCTCGCGATCTCCCAGGTGCGCACACGGATCGCCCGCCTGCCGGGCGTCGCCGCGGCCGATCGCCTGTCGTTCGTCGATCTCGGTCCCGACTCGCTCCGCTCCGGGACCGCGACGGTCGAGGACCCCGTGCGGGTGTTCGCGTTCGACCGCACGTATCGGCGGCACTATCCGTCGATCCGGCTCGCGCGGGGCTCGTTCACCCGGGACGGCGCGCTGCTGAGCGCCGAGGCCGCCCGCCACCTGGGTGTGCACCCCGGCGACACCGTGCAGGTCACGGTGCCGGGTCGCGCTGCGCCGCTGTCGCTGCCGGTCAGCGGCGTCGTCGACCTGTCGCGGGCGACGCCGCTGTTCTCGAGTCGCAAGACCAGCGAGCTCGAGAGGTTCATCTACGTCCCGGATGCCATCGTCGTGAGTCCGGCCGTGTTCGACGACACGATCGTCCCCGCGTACCAGGCCGCGGCCGCGACCCTGGGCAACCAGCTGAAGACTTTCCCGGTGCTCGAGGTCGACGCGCTCGTCGACCGGGACCGCCTGCAGTCGGACCCAGCACGCGCCTTCGCGCAGACGAAGGCGATCGCGCGCTCGATCCAGCGGGTCGCCCCCGGGCAGGACTACCTCATCGACAACATCTCGAACACGCTCCAGGTCGCACGCGACGACGCTCGCGTCGGCAAGCGGACGTTCCTCTTCCTCGGCCTGCCGGGCGTTGTGCTCGCGGCGTTCCTCGCGGCGTACGCCGGGACGATCCTCGCCGACGCGCAACGTCGTGAGCAGGCCACGTTGCGCATCCGCGGGGCGCACGCCTTGCACCTGCGACGCATGCTGCTGTACCGCACGGCGGCGCTCGCCGGCGCCGGTTCGATCCTCGGCGCCGCCCTCGGGTTCGTGGCCGTCATGGCGATCCTGGGCACCGACACCCTGTTCTCCGCCTCGGCGGGCCAGCTCGTGGTCTCGGGCCTCATCGGCGCCGCCGTGGGCATGGCGGTCACGGCGCTCGCGCTGTACGTGCCCGGTCGGCGCGCGTTGCGGCGGGAGATCACGCAGGAGCGCCGTGAGATCGCCGCGAGCACGACACCGGCGTGGCAACGCTGGGGCCTCGACTTCGCGTTGCTCGGCATCGCGATCGTGGCCGAGGTCGTGGCGGTGCAATCGGGCGCGTTCGACGCGCCCGTGACGTCGGTCGCCGCCGGCGAGGCGGTGTCGCTGCCCTCGTACCTGCTCGTCGCGCCGATGCTGGCGTGGGCCGCCGGCGTGCTCGTCGCCGTACGCGTGTCGCAGACGCTCGCCGGTCGGATCCGGCTCCCGAACCCGCGTTTCGGACCGCTCGTGGGTGGGACCATGCGCCGGAGCCTGCGGCGACGACCGCGGGCGCTCGCGACCGGCATCGCCGGGGTCGGGCTCGTGAGCGCGTTCGGCGTCGGCATCGTGATCTTCGCCGCCACCTACGACGAGGCGAAGGCCGCCGACGCTCGGTTCACCGTCGGCGCCGATCTGCGGATCACGCCGAGCGCGCTCAGCCCGCGCCCGCATCCGCCGGCGTACGGGAACGGGCTCCGCGTGCAGGGCGTCGCGGGCGTCACGCCGGTGGTCTCGGAGCTCGACAACTCCGTGCTGATCGGGCCCAACAACCAGGACCGCGAGACGCTGACCGCGATCGATCCGTCGAGCTTCGAACGGGTCGCGGCGCTGTCGGACGCGTTCTTCGTCGGACGGACGGCCGCGAGCGCGATGGCTGCGCTCCGCGCCGACCCCCGCGGGGTCCTCGTCGACCGGACGACGGCGGACGACCTCGAGGTCGCGCCCGGCGACCGGGTGCAGGTCCTGCTGGCCCGGGGCACGAAGCAGCAGGTCCTCGAGTCGATGCGCGTCGTCGGGCTCTACAAGCGGTTCCCGGGGTTCCCCGAGGGCACGAACCTCGTGGCCAACCTCGGCTTCTACCGGGACGCGACGCACCTCGACGACGCGAGCTTCTTCCTCGCGCGCGTGGGCAACCGCAGTCGAGCGGGGATCGATCGCGCCGTCGCGGCGTTGCGGGCGGGTCCTGCCCGCGAGGACCCGATCAACGTCGAATCGACGGCGACGAGCCTCGACAAGGACCGGTCGAGCCTCACCGCGCTCAACGTGACCGGGCTCGTCGACCTCGACTCGCTCTTCACGCTCCTCATGAGCGCAGCCGCGATCGCGATCTTCGTCTTCGGCCTCATGTTGCAGCGACGCCGGGAGTACGTGACGCTCCGCGCGCTCGGTGCGCGTGCGGGCCAGGTGCGCGCGCTGGTCGTCGGCGAGGCGGGCATCGTCGTGGTCAGCGGCCTCGTGGCCGGCATCGCCGTGGGGACGGCGATGGCGTTCCTCCTCGTCCGCATCCTCCGCCCCCTCTTCGTGCTCGATCCGGGCACGACGTTCGCGACCGGTGACGTCGCCGGCCTCGCGGCGCTCGTGCTGGCGGCTGGAATCCTGTCGGCGCTCGCCGCCACGGCGATCCTGCGGCGCCTCGATCCGACGTCGCTGCTCCGCGAGACCTAAGACGTATCCCGCGAACCCGAGAGAGAGGCGTTCCATGAAGCTCCTGCTGGCCGTTGCGCTCCTCGTTCCCACCGTCGCGCTCGGCCGCACGACCGCGGTCGCGGCCACGCCGCCGAAGCAGCTCGTCACCATCGAGGAGCAGGCCGAGGACATCATCGACCGCGTCCCCGGCAAGCACTGGGCGAGGGTGTCCGCGGACGTCGCGTCCGTGCACGGCGCGTGGACGAAGTACCGCGCCCGGGCACACGCGGACGGCGTGGACCCGACGCTGGTGGAGCAGTTCGACGCCGCGCTGGCGCGGCTCTCCACCGAGGCCAAGGCCAGGCGTGCTCCGCAGACCCTGCAGGCGGCGAACGATCTCAGCCGCACGACCGTCGAGCTGCTCGCCCACTACGGCCTCGGCCACCCTGTCGAGATCGGGCGCCTCGACGTCATCGGCCGCCAGATCCTCCTCGACCTGGACCGGGACGATCGCGCCGGGGTCACCGAGCAGATCGCCGCCGCCCGCGCGCAGTGGGAAGCGATCCGCAGCGACGTCACCGGTCGCAGCGCCGCGGTCGGCGGGCAGGTCGACGCGACCCTCGCCGTGCTCGACGACGCGAACGCCGCCGCGAACGACGCCCTGCTGAAAGCGGAGGTCCGCGCCATGCTCGAGATCGTCGACGCGATGGAGGAGCTCTACGGCTGACGGTTCCGTCAGTCCCGGCGCGACGCGAAGCCTCGGACCGCGGCCGTCATCGCGTCGCCGATGCCGCCGTCGGCTGAGTGACCGGCGTCCTCGACCACGACGAGCCGGCTCCCGGGCCACGCCCGGTGGAGGGCCCACGCGACGCCCAGCGGTGCGCTGAGGTCGAGCCGCCCGTGAGCCATGACGCCGGGGATCCCGGCGAGCGATCCCGCGTCGCGCAGCAGCTGACCGTCGTCGAGGAACGCGGCGTGACGGAAGTAGTGGGT
The DNA here is from genome assembly GCA_036559825.1 of Acidimicrobiia bacterium. Taxonomy (GTDB): domain Bacteria; phylum Actinomycetota; class Acidimicrobiia; order IMCC26256; family PALSA-555; genus DATBSK01. The sequence continues at coordinate 8,390 of DATBSK010000186.1, forward strand.
GACGAGCCGGGCGAAGCACATCTGGAAACGAGGGTCGTCGTAGCGGGGGTCGGGCGGCTGGCCGGATCTCGTGGCGCTCACGTGCGCGGCCTCCCAGGCGCACCAGTCGCGCGCCGCCTGCTCGCGCACCGCGGCGTCGTCGCTCGACAACAGCTCGGCGTACGCGTCGACGAGCGAGCCGTCACGCAGCGCCTGGGGCACGCCGTCGCGAAAGCGCTCCCACGCCTCGGGAAAGATGCGGCCGACGTCGCGCGTGAGCCACTCGACCTCCGCACGGGTCGTCGTGACCACCATGCCGAGCACGAGCTCGGTCACGCGCGCCGGATGCGTCTCCGCATAGGCGAGTCCGAGCGTCGAGCCCCACGACATGCCGAAGACGAGCCACCGATCGATGCCCAGATGGTCTCGGAGCCGTTCGATGTCGGCGACGAGGTGCTGCGTCGTGTTCGCGGCGAGGTCGACGCCGGGATCGCCCGCGTGTGGCGTGCTGCGACCGCACCCGCGCTGGTCGAACAGCACGACCCGATGGCGGTCGAGGTCGAAGAAGCGCGTGTACTTCCTCGCGCACCCCGAACCCGGACCGCCGTGCAGCACGACGGCCGGCTTGGCGCGGGGGTTCCCGAGCACCTCCCAGCAGACGCGCTGCCCGTCGCCGACGTCGAGCATCCCCGAGTCGTACGGCTCGACGTCCTCGAAGGTCGCCGCGGTCACGTCGTCGGAGCTCATCTGCGCGAAAGCCTCACTCGAGCTCGACCCTACCGGTGAGTAACGGGGGCGTGGCTCGAGCCCTCCGAACCGGGTCGCGGCGCCGCGTACCTAGAATCCGGACGCGTTCCGGCGGTGCCGCCTCTCGGGGGAGCCACAGATGAGCCAGGTCCTGCCCGACATCTACTGGGACCCGTACGACGTCGACGTCGACGTGCACGCCCAGGAGATCTGGAAACGGATGCGGGACGAGTGCCCCGTCTACTACAACGACAAGCTCGACTTCTACGCGGTCACGCGCTTCGACGACGTGCTCCGCGCCACGACCGACACCGAGACGTTCAGCTCGTCGCACACGACGACGCTCGAGATGATGGGACCGGAGCCGGTCGACGTGCCGATGATGATCTGGCTCGACCCGCCCGAGCACACGCGGCTCCGTCAGCTCGTCAATCGCGCGTTCACGCCCCGTGCGATCGAGCGACTCGAGGAACGGGTCGAGCGGATCTGTGCGCGCCTGCTGGATCCGTTCGTGGGCACGAAGGGGTTCGACTACGTCGACGACTTCGGCGCGCTCCTCCCCCCGACCGTGATCCTCGAGATGCTCGGCTTCCCCGAGGGTCGCGAGCAGGAGTGGCGCCACGTCATCGACCACATGTTCCACGAGATGGGTGCCACCGGCGCGGACGCGGTCACCGGTGACGGCGCGCTGCCGTCGTCGGTCATGCGAACGGCCGAAGACGCGCAGTCCGTCGTCACCGAGAGCGAGCTCGGGACGACGGTGTTCGGCACGCTCCCCGTGCTCATCGAGGAGCGCCGGCGCGAGCCGACCGACGACATCCTCTCGGCCCTCGTCCACGCCCGGATCGACGAGGACGGACAGGAGCGTCAGATCACCCAGTCCGAGCTCTACGCCTTCGTGCAGATGCTGGCGATCGCCGGCACCGAGACCGTCGCCCGCTTCCTCAGCTGGGCGGCGGTGCTGCTCGCGCGTCACCCCGAGCAGCGCCAGCTGCTCGTCGACGACCCGTCGCTGATCCCGAACGCGGTCGAGGAGCTCCTCCGCTACGAAGCACCGTCGCCCGTCAACGCGCGCTGGGTGACCCGTGACGTCGAGCTCCACGGCACGACGATCCCGGCCGGCTCGAAGCTCATCATGCTGAACGGAGCCGCGAACCGCGACGAGCGCGTCTTCGAGAACCCGGACCGGCTCGACGTGCGCCGCAAGTTCGCGAAGCACCTCTCCCTCGGATACGGTGCGCACTACTGCGTCGGCGCAGCGCTGGCGCGCCTCGAGGGCCGCATCGCCCTCCGGGAGACCCTGGCCCGCTTCCCGATGTGGGAGGTCGACGAGGACCACCTCGAGTGGGTCCACACCAGCACGGTGCGCGGCTACGCGCGGGTGCCGATGATCCTGCCGTGACCCTGCGCGTCGTCCAGTGGACGACCGGGATCACCGGCAGCGCCGCGGTGCGCGGGATGGTCGGGCATCCGGTGCTCGAGCTCGTCGGTTGCTACGCGTATTCACCCGAGAAGGTCGGCAAGGACGTCGGCGAGCTCTGCGGCATCGCTCCGATCGGGGTCATCGCCAGCGACGACGTCGACGCCCTGCTCGCACTCGCTCCCGATTGCGTCAGCTACATGCCCTACCGGCCCGACTTCGACCACGTCGTCCGGATCCTCGAGTCGGGCATCAACATCGTGACCACGATGTACCGGCTCGCCGGTCGTGGCTACGGCGACGACGTGCTCGAACGGATCGAGGACGCGACACAGCGAGGCGGGTCGTCGCTCTACGCGAGCGGCGTGTACCCGGGCCACGCGCCCATGGTGGCCCTCGCCGCGAGCGCGATGTGCGCGCGCATCGACCGCATCTCCGTGCTCGAGTCGCTCGACATCCGGGGCTACGAGTCCGAGAAGATGTGCCGGTCGATGGGCTTCGACCGCGAGGTCGACGACCCCGAGGCGCTGCGCGCGCTCGAGGAGGCGTGCGGCTCGTTCAAGGACCAGATCCACGTCATGGGCCACGCCCTCGGGATCGAGCTCAACGAGATCCGGTTCGAGCCCCAGCTGGCAACCGCCGACGACACGCTCGACCTCGGGTTCATGACGATCGGGAAGGGACGGATCGCCGGGTTCAAGGGCGTGATCTCCGGTGTCGTCGGCGACCGGCCGGTGATCCAGTGCCAGTTCGTGTGGAAGCTCGGCGAGGAGATGACGCCGCGCTGGCCCGTCGAGGACGGCTACGTCATCGAGATCGACGGCGACCCGCGCGTGCGCTGCCGCCTCGAGCCGATGGACCCCGGTCCCCCGAAGATCGGCGCCCACTTCGATGCCGGAACGACGACTGCGATGCCGGTCGTCAACGCCATCCCCGAGGTCTGTGCGGCGCCGCCGGGCATCCTCAACCGCATGCAGCTTCCCTTCGTGAAGGGCACGCACCGTGTGGCGCCGGCGGGCCGCTCGTAGGTGAGCGTCAACGACACATCCGCGAAGGACGGTGGCGGCACGGGCCGCCTCGAGCGCCATGACTTCCTCAGCACGGTCCTGCTCTCGCTCGCGACAGTGCTGACGGCGTGGGCCGCCTTCCAGGCCGCGGCGTGGAGCGACGAGCAGAACAAGGCCGACGATGCCGCATCCGAAGCGCTCATCGAGTCGGCACGCTTCAGCAGCGCCGCGGGTGCGTACACCGTGGTGGACGTCGTCCTCTGGAACCAGTGGATGAACGACGTCAACCGTGAGCACGCCGCCGACCCGTCGCGACCGCTCCCCGGGCCCGGCTACACGCCGACACCCGGCACCGACTCGGCGTCGACCGAGCGCCGGTTCCGTTCCGACTTCAAGCCCGCGTTCAAGGCCTGGCTCGAGACCGACCCCTTGGTGGACCCGTCCGCGTCGCCGGTGCCGTTCAGCCTGCCGGAGTACCAGCTGGCGCAGTACGAGGAGTCCGATCAGCTGCGCGCCAAGGCGACGCGCCTGATGGAGACATCCGACGAAGAGGCCGACACGACGCGCGAGTACGTCGCGCTCGCAGTCGCATACGCGGCCGTGCTGGCTCTCGCGGCCGTGAGCGTGAAGCTCCGGACGGTGCGAGCCCGCGAGACCTCGCTCGTGGTGGCGGCAGTGCTCTTCGTCGCCGTCACGGTCGTGATCGCGACCCTCCCGATCTCGACCTGAGCGCAGCGTGGACGAGCCCTACTACCGGCGTGACCTCGCGCTGGTGCACCACCTCGGATACGGCTTCCATGCCGACCTCTGCGCGCCGGGTGTCCTCGAGCTGCTTCGCCCGGTCCGTGAGCGGGACGGACAGGTCCTCGAGATCGGCTGCGGCAGCGGGCTGCTCACCCGGTACCTGGTCGACGCGGGGCACCGCGTCATCGCAACCGACGCCTCACCGGCGATGCTGGAGCTGACACGGGAGACCGTCCCCGACGTGCAGTCGATCGCGACGCTCGTGCTCCCGGATGATCCGCTGCCGGCGGCGGACGCCATCGTCGGGATCGGGCATGCCCTCAACTACCTGCCCGACGCTGCGGCCGTGGATCGCGCGCTCGTCGCGATCGCACGCGCGCTGAAGCCGCGAGGCGTGCTCGCCCTCGACCTCTGCGACCTCGAGTGGGGCGCCGCACGACGGGATCTCACGAACACGGGTCGCGTCGGCGACGACTGGGCGATCGTGGCGCTCTTCTCGGTGCCGGCACCGGATCGGTTCGTGCGTGAGATGACGACGTTCGTGCGCAACGAGGACGGCACCTGGCGGCGCGACTTCGAGCGCCACGACAACGTGCTCGTCGATGCCGCCCGGGTGCCCGCGCTCCTCGCCGAGCACGGTGTGGAGGCCGTCGTCGGCGACTCGTTCGGGACCGAGGAGCTCCCGGTCGGCCTGAAGACGGTGATCGGCCGGAAGACCGCAGGCTGATCCCCGCGTCACCCTTCCCGCTCGTCGAGCAGCGCCAGCGCGCGATCGGCGAGGCCCACGAGCGATGCGGGTCCGTCGACGCCCAACGCCCGGGCAACGTCGAGCATGATGCCGACGTCCTTGCGCAGCAACGGCAGCGCGACCTGGCTCAAGCCGCTCGTGTCGAAGCTCGTCGCCGCGATGATGTCCGCGGCGCGGCTGCCGCCGCTGCCGTGCGCGAGCACTTGCGCGACCGCCGCGCGGTCCATCCCCAGCGCGCCCGCGAAGGCGTACGTGTCGAGCGCAGCGGCGACCTGCGCCGTGAACACGAGGTTGTTGAGGAGCTTTGCGAGCTGACCGCTGCCGAGCGGGCCGAGGTGGATCACCGGGTCGGCGAACGTCTCGAAGATCGCCCGGCAGCGCGCGACGTCGTCGTCGGCACCGCCGACCATGACGAGCAGCCGGTGCTCGCTCGCGGCGACGCCTCCCCCGCTGACCGGCGCGTCGACGAGCGCGACATCGTGCTGGCCAGCCGTCTCGGCGATCCGGAGGCACGTCTCGGGACGGATGGTGGAGTGGATCGCGATCACGCCACCGGCCGCCATGCCCGCGAGCACGCCGTCCGGCCGGAGCAGCACGTCCTCGACGTCGTCGTCGTTCACGACGCAGATGCCCACGACCTCGCTCGCCGTGCCGAGGTCGGCCGGCGTGGACGCGACGGTCGCGGGTGTGTCACGGAACGGCTTGATTGACGCCTCGCGCCGCGCCCACAGGGTCAGCGCATAGCCCTCGTCGACGATCCGCCGTGCCATGGGCGCGCCCTGGCTGCCGAGGCCGATGAACCCGACGCGCGTCATCTCGAGGACCATTCTTAGAATCCAGCCGACCGACGTGCAACGAGAGGGCACCGATGACCAACGCAGACGCGGCCCGCATCTACCGCGAGGTCATGACCGTCGACCCCCCGGCCGCGGCCACCCCACTGGAGCAGGCGACCCTCGACTTCGTCTTCGGGGAGGTCTGGTCGCGGCCCGGGCTCTCGCGGCGTGACCGGCGGTGGGTCACGCTCGCGTGCGTCGCCGCGGCCGACGCGCCGGCGCCGATCGAGGAGCATGTCTACGCGGCGATGAACAGCGGCGACATCGAGCTCGAGGCGATGCTCGAGTACGTCCTGCAGTTCGCGGTCTACTGCGGCTGGCCGAAGGCGTCACACGTCGAAGGCACGATCCGCCAGCAGTGGGCGCGCATCCGCCAGGAGCGCGGCGAGGAAGTCGAGCCGTGGCCGCTGCTGGACGACCACACGCTCGGCAGCAACGACTGGGAGCAACGGCTGGCGCGGGGCGCGCAGGAGTTCGTCGACGTCAACCTCGTGCAGGCGCCGCAGCCCGACTCGCCGTACATGCACGCGGGCATCCTGAGCTACGTCTTCGGCCACGTGTGGCAGCGGCCGGGCCTGACACGTCGGGAGCGCCGCTTCATCACCGTCGCGTGCGTCGCGATCGACGATGCCCCGATGCCGCTGTTCTCCCACGTGACATCTGCCCTCCACTCGGGCGACATCACCAAGCCGGAGATGGACGAGCTCGCGCTCCACTTCGCGGCTTACTACGGGTTCGCGAAGGCCGAGGCGCTGCGTGCCACCGCCGACGCTGCGTGGGAGCAGCGACCGCGATGAAGGTCAGAGGTCCACCGCTGCCACCTCGGCCGTTTGTCGGCTACGCCGGTGGGTTCGAGTAGATGCGGGCGGGGCGAACGAGGACGGCGCTGTGATGCTCCTCGGTCATTTGCTGATCCATGCCAACCCAGTCGTCGGCACTCCCGCCAACAGCGGCTGCATAGATCTCGCGAAGGAGCTGCAGGAGACCAGCGGGATCGAACCCGTCAAGCGCATCTTCAGGACCGACGAGCTCCGCATCTCCCTCGACGGCAATCCAGTCCCAACCCGACCGCACGACGAGCGTCATCCGAGGTCGTGCACGCAGGTTCGTCAACTTCTTGCGTCGACCGCGCACCGCGAAGCCGAGCACGGGTTCACCGGAGAGTGGGTGCGCGAGCACGCCGGCGTTCACGACTGACGTCTGCGCGGTGCCGTCCGCTCGGGTCGTCACGGCCACAGCCAGGCCGCTCTCCCGAGCGACCAGCTCGCGCACCTGGTCGATGCTGGGC
>DATBSK010000187.1:0-15756 GCA_036559825.1 Acidimicrobiia bacterium
GTGTACCGCACCATGCCGACGGCGCGCACCTCCGACATCCTCGTGCACCCCGTGTTCCGCACGTATCACTCCGAGACGCAGATGTTGCGCTACCTGCGCACGCTGGCCGATCGCGACCTCGCGCTCGACCGCACGATGATCCCGCTCGGCTCGTGCACCATGAAGCTGAACGCGACCACCGAGATGATCCCGATCACGTGGCCCGAGCTGGCGCGGCTCCATCCGTTCGCCCCGATCGACCAGACGCAGGGCTACGTCCAGCTGTTCGCGGACCTCGAACGTTGGCTGTGCGAGATCACTGGGTACGACGCCGTGTCGCTCCAGCCGAACGCCGGCTCACAGGGCGAGCTCGCCGGCCTGCTCGCGATCCGCGCGTACCACCGCGCTCGCGGCGACACCAGCCGTGACGTGTGCCTCATCCCCGCATCGGCCCACGGCACGAACGCGGCGAGCGCGACGATGGCGGGCATGCGCGTCGTCGTCGTGGCGTGCGACGACCGCGGCAACGTCGACCTCGACGACCTCAAGAAGAAGGCACACGAGCACGGCGGTGACCTCGCGGCGCTCATGGTGACGTATCCGTCGACGCACGGCGTCTTCGAGGAGCAGATCCGCGACGTCTGCGCCGTCGTGCACGAGCACGGCGGCCAGGTGTACCTCGACGGCGCGAACCTCAACGCGCTCGTCGGCGTCGCCAAGCCGGGTGAGTTCGGCGCCGACGTGTCGCACCTGAACCTGCACAAGACGTTCTGCATCCCGCACGGCGGGGGAGGACCGGGTGTCGGCCCCGTCGGGGTGCGGAGCCACCTCGCGCCGTTCCTGCCGAACCACCCGCTCCAGCCCGCGGCCGGACCGCCGACGGGGATCGGACCGATCTCGGCCGCACCGTGGGGCTCCGCGGGCATCCTGCCGATCTCGTGGGCGTACGTCGCGCTGATGGGCGCGGACGGTCTCCGCCACGCAACCGAGGTTGCCATCCTGAACGCGAACTACGTCGCGGCGCGCCTGCGGGAGGCGTATCCGGTGCTGTACGCGGGCACGAACGGCCTCGTCGCGCACGAGTGCATCCTCGACCTGCGGGAGATCACCCACACCACGGGCGTCACCGCGGAGGACGTCGCCAAGCGCCTCATCGACTTCGGCTTCCACGCGCCCACGATGTCGTTCCCGGTCGCCGGCACCCTCATGGTCGAGCCCACCGAGTCGGAGTCGAAGCACGAGCTCGACCGGTTCTGCGACGCCATGCTCGCCATCCGCGAGGAGATCCGGCAGGTCGCCGACGGCACCTGGCCCCTCCCCGAGAGCCCCCTGCGTCAGGCGCCCCACCCGGCGACCGCCGTCGCCACCGACGCCTGGGACCGCCCGTACACCCGCGACCAGGCCGCCTTCCCCGTCCCCGACCTCCGCGACGACAAGTACTGGCCCCCGGTGAGCCGCATCGACAACGCCTACGGCGACCGCAACGTCGTCTGCAGCTGCCCACCGATCGACAGCTACGACGACTGAGGCACCGCGGCACCAAGGCACGAAGGTGGGGTGGTGGCCCGGCACCCATGCTCGTTATGTCACGTACGCCCGGCGCCTTCGGCGCCACGGGCGTACTTGACATAACGAGGCTTCTCGGCACTTTGCGACGACCCGCAAGCGTTGGGCTCAAGCGGTCCCCGTCGTTTGACGACCCAGAACGTAGGCTCGCCGCGGCACGACTCGTGCCCTCGGCGTGGCCTCGACCTGGGGATTCCTGCGGTCAGGCAAAGGGGCGACGAGATGGCGCGATCAGCGCGGCGGGCTGGGAGGCAGCCGGCGGCGAAGACTGGCCGGCGCGCGCGAGCCGGCAGTGCGATCGCGCTGCTCGGGACGGTGGTGCTGCTCGGCGCGTTCCCCCTCGCCGGGGTGGCTGACGCCGCAGCAGACCCCGGGGCCGACCCCGTCCCGATCGCCTCGTCGGGCCAGTGGGCGCCCCTCGTCACGCTCGCGATCGTCACCGCGGTGTTCGGTCTCGTCATGTTCTGGCGTTCGCGCCGCGGCTCTCGGACCCCTCGGGCGTGAGCGGGTCGGCGGGTCACGCCGGGCCACCCGGGAGCCCCTGGACGCTGCTCCTGCTCGCGGGACTCACGGCGGTCCTGTACGGCGCGCTCGGCGTCCAGACCGCGAGCTCGGTCATCGTCATCGGGTTGCTCCTGGTCTTCATGATCTTCCTCCTGCGGCACCTCGCGTTCGCGGCGTCGGCCTTGTCGTCCGCACCCGGCGACATGCGCTCGCGGATCGGCTTCGACTTCGGCTACCGGCCCTTCGTGACCGTGCTCGTCCCGTGTCGCAACGAGGAGCTCGTCATCGAGGGTCTGCTCGAGACGCTGCTCGCGTTCGACTACCCCGCCGATCGTCACGAGCTCATCGTCATCGACGACGGCTCGGACGACGCCACCGGCGACATCGTCGACCGCATCGGCGGGCAGCACCCGCGCCTTCGGTGCCTGCACCGGGCGCCGAACAGCGGCGGCGGGAAGAGCGGCGCGCTCAACGAGGCGCTCGGCATCGCTCGGGGCGATGTCGTCGTCGTCTTCGACGCCGACCACCGACCGCGAGCCGATGTGCTGCGCCGGCTCGTGCGCCACTTCGCCGACCCGAACGTCGGCGCGGTGCAGGGACGGTGCATCGTGCGCAACTCCAGCGAGTCGCAGCTCGCGCGCACGATCGCGGTCGACTACTACTCGGGCTATCTCGTCAACGAGTACGGGCGGCAGTCGCTCTACGACCTCCCGGCCTACGGCGGGTCGAACTGCGCGGTCCGCCGGACGTGGCTCGACGCTTTCGGGGGCTGGAACGAGGCGACGGTGACCGAGGACACCGACCTCACGCTCCGCCTCGTCATGGTCGGGCAGTTCGTCCGGTACGACATCACTGCCATCGACACCGAGGAGAGCGTCCCGACGTTCCGTCGCTTCTGGCGGCAGCGCTACCGGTGGGCGCGTGGGCACCAGCAGGCGTGGCGCGAGTTCCGAGCCGCTGCACTGCTCACCCCTCGGTTGTCGGTCGCCCGCAGGATCGAGATGTTCATGTTCCTGCTCGTGTACCACGTGCCGGTGCTGTGCGCCCTCGGGTTGGTGATGGTCGCGCTGCGCGCCGCGGGTGTCCTCGACTGGGGCTCGGGCATCGACCTCACACCGATCGCGACGCTGCTCTTCCTCGGTCCTCTGCTCGAGCTCGCGGCGGGGCTGATCGTCAGCCGCGCTCCCCGTCGAGCTGCGTGGGGCGTGCTCCTGTTCCTCCCGACCTTCGTCATCTTCACCGTCGTGTGCACGAAGTCGTGGTTCGACGGCATCCTGGGGCGGCCGTACACCTGGGCCAAGACGCCGCGGACCGGCCACGGCCAGACGCGCACCGTCGAGACGGCGGCAGCAGCATGAGCAGGCATGTGCTCGGCGTCGTCGTGCGCCTCACGCTCACGTTCGCGGTACCGGTCGTGGTGTTCGCCCTGCTCCTGGATCCGTGGCGTGACGCCGAGGCGAGCACGGTCGCCGGGATCATGGGCAACCTGGGGTTCGCGGGCGCGAGCCACGCGTTCGGCCACCAGATCCTCGTGCTCCCTTCGGCCGCAGCCCCGTTCCTGGCGACGGTCAGCCCGTCGTGCTCGGCGCTCGCGGCGATCCTGGCGTTCGGCTCCATCTCGCTGTTCCTGGTGCGGGGCGACCCGATGCGCCGCCTCGTCGCGTTCCTCGCCGCGTCGGCGATCGTCGTCGCGTGCAACCTCCTCCGCATCGGCCTGTCGGTGTACGTGGGGCTGCAGACCGACGTGAAGGGCATGACGCTCTTCCACGACTGGGTCGGGACCGCCTTCGGGCTCCTCTACGTGCTCGGCGGCTTCACCGTGTACCTGTGGATGCTGCTCCCGAGCAATCGTCGACTCCTCGCGGAGTACACACGCGCACGCGAGCAGCGCGAGCCCGGGCCGGCGCGCGAGATGGAGCCGGCACCGTGAGCGACGACGTTCGTCTCGGTCTCATCGTCGGTGGCGTCGTGGCCATCACGCTCGCGATCGTGTGGCGTGTCATCGTCGTGCACGGGCGCCGCCGGCGCATGCGCGACGGCCTCGAGGCACCCGATCCGCAGGACCGTGCCCGCGCGGGCATCGTCCTCGCCGACGAGGGCCTGCACCGGTCGGCGCCCACGCTGCTCGGGCACGTCGCGCGCGAGACCGACCCCCGCGTCTGCCACGCGATCGCGCTGGCCGTCGCGCGGCGACAGTGGGAGCCGGTGAACACGCTGCGTGTGCGCCAGCTCCGCGAGTGGGCTTCCCAGGAGCTGGCGCTGCACGGCGGGGGCGTGAGCAGCTTCGGGCCGGCGGTGACGCGTCTCTCCGACATGGGCGGGCCGCGCCCACCCGACGCGGACCAGCGGCCGGCGGCCGCTGACGCGCCGGCACCGCCACCGGCACCCGCCCCGGCAGCGGTCGACGCCGGCGTGTCGTGGCACGCGGACCCGAGCGCCCGATGACGCGCGTCCTCGTCACCGGCGCGGGCGGGGCGGCCGGTGTCGCCGTGATCCGGGCGCTGGTCGCCGACGGCATCGAGACCGTCGCCGCCGACCCCGACCCGCTCGCCGCCGGATGCCACCTCTCGGCCGAGCACGTCGCGCTCCCCTACGCGACCGACGACGACTTCGCGGGCGCCGTCGTCCGCGCGGCTGCCGCGTCACGAGTCGACGCGGTCATCTGCACGGTCGCCGAGGAGATGCCGGCGCTCGTCACCGTCGTCGCCGACCTCGAGGCCGTCGGCGCCGCGACCTGGCTCCCGCCGCTCGACGCGGTCCTCACCTGCATCGACAAGCAGCGCTTCGCCACCGCGGTCGCGGCGGCCGGCCTCCCGGCACCGACGACACGGTCCGGGTCCGCCGACGGCGTGCCTGGTCCCTGGATCGTGAAGCCGCGCTTCGGGCGCGGCTCCCGGTCCGTGTGCGCCGTCGACGACGCCGCCGATCTGGCAGAGGCGATCCGTCGCACGCCGGACGCGATCGTGCAGACGCGCTGCACCGGGCGGGAGTTCACCGTCGATGTGCTCAGCGATCGCTCGGGATCGGTCGTCGGGCTCGTCCCGCGCTGGCGACTCGAGACGAAGGCCGGCATCAGCACGAAGGGCGAGACGTTCTCGGACGAGCGCGTCACCGCGCTGGTCCGGGCGACGATCGCGGCACTCGGGCTCCTGGGCGCGTGCAACGTCCAGGGCTTCGTCGACGACGATCGCGACGCCGTCGACCTCCTCGAGGTCAACCCGCGGTTCTCGGGCGGTCTCCCGCTGGCGCTCGCCGCCGGCGCGGACCTCGTCGGCGAGTTCCTGCGTGGCACGCTCGGGCTGCCGATCCGCCCGGAGCGTCTCACGCACCGCGACGGTGTCGTGATGACCCGCCACCTCACCGAGGTGTTCCTCGAGCCCAGCCCCGTGGCCTCGTGATGCGCGTCCTCACGGCGTTCGGGACGAGACCCGAGATCGTCAAGCTCGCACCGGTCGTCGAGGCATTGCGTGCTGCAGGGCACGACGTCCACGCGATCGCGACGGGTCAGCACGACGACCCGACGATGACGGACGCGTTCTTCGACGATCTGTCGCTCGTGCCCGACGTCCGTCACGACCTCCCCGGCGACGAAGCCGCGCGGGTCGGCGCGCTCCTGACGCACGCCTACCACGACGTCGCCGGTGCCTCGGCGGACGTCGTGGTCCTGCTGGGCGACACGAACACCGTGCCGGCATACGCACTGGCGGCTCGCCGCTTCGGCGTGCCGGTCGCGCATCTCGAGGCCGGGCTGCGCTCCTTCAACATGCGGTCGCTCGAAGAGGTGAACCGCCGTGTCGGCGCCGCTGCGGCATCGCTGCAGCTCGCGCCGACGGAGCTGGCCGCGACGTTCCTCCGGGACGAGGGCATCGCGCCCGAACGGATCCGTGTGGTCGGCAATCCCATCACGGACGTGCTCCGTCGGTGCGCGCCGGCGCGCCAGCCGCCGGAGTCGCGAGCAGGTCTGCTCGTCACCGCCCACCGGGCGACGAACGTCGACGATCCCGATCGGCTCGGTCAGCTCGTCGACCTCCTGCGCGCGCTCGCCGACGACCTTGCACCGGTGCGCTTCCCCGTCCACCCACGCACCCGGAGCCGCCTGGACGAGGCCGGCGCGCTCGCCGCGCTGGAGGACACCGCGGGCCTCCGCCTCGAGCCACCACTCCGGTACGGCGAGATGCTGCGCGCCGTCGCCACGGCTCGCGTCGTCGTCACCGACTCCGGTGGCCTGCAGGAAGAGGCGTCCTGGCTCGGCGTCCCCGTCGTCGTGCTGCGGACGACGACGCCCCGCTGGGAAGGCGTCCTCGCAGGCACGACGCGCCTCACCGGTCTCGACGCGGAGCGCGCGCGGCGCGCGGCCTCCGACCTCGCATCGCCGCTCGAGCAGGAGCGAGCCGCCGCGCTCCCCTGCCCCTATGGCGACGGGCATGTGGCGCCGCGCGTCGTCGACGCGCTCGACGACGCGCGACGGCTCGGCCTGCTGTCGCTCGCGGAACCGCCCATTGCCGAGGACCTGCCGCCAGCGGTCGCGCACGGCGCGTCCGCGTGAGGCCCCCTCCGCGCACGATCGCTGCGGTCTGCTTCGATCTCGACGACACCCTGTACTCCCAGGCGGACTGGCTCGCGGGCGCGTGGGCCGCGGTCGCCGAGCGCGCCGGCGAGGACGGCATCGACGCCGCCGCGCTGCGCGCCGCCCTCGAGGACATCGCCGGCGAAGGCTCCGACCGGGGCCGGATCATCGATCGCGCGCTCGACCGGCTCGGTGCCGTGCACGAGCCGGTCGCACCGCTCGTCGCCGCGTTCCGCGCGTATCGCGCCGAGCACCTCGAGCCGTTTCCGGGGGTCAGAGCCGGGCTGGAGCAGCTCGCCGCGCGTGTGCCGCTCGCGCTCGTCTCGGACGGCGATCCCGAGATCCAGCGCGCGAAGCTCGCCGCCCTCGGGATCGCCGAGCACTTTGCCGCCGTCGTCTGGAGCGACGAGCACGGACGCGAGCACCGCAAGCCTCATCCGCTCCCCTTCACGATCGCCGTCGAGCTGCTGGGCGTCCATCCTGCCGACACCGTCTACATCGGCGACCGCCCCGACAAGGACGTCGCGGGCGCGTCCGCGGCAGGGCTGGTGCCCGTCCGCGTTCGCACCGGCGAATGGCACGGCCAACCCGACCGGGACGAGTGCTGGGCTTCCGTCGCGTCCGTCGCGGACGCCATCAAGCTCCTCACCGGCGTGCTCGATCAGTCGTCGAGGACCGCCACGTCCACGAGGAACTCACGCAGCCCGGGGGCGAGGCGGTAGTCGTCGAGCTCGGCGAGACCGATCCACTCGACCTCCGCTGCGTCGTCGCCTGCGACGGGCTCACCGGTCGCGTCGAGTGGCGTGACGGCGAAGTCGAGGAGCACGAAGTGGTGCGCGACGGCGTCCGAGGCATCGGCGTCCACGCGCTCGGCCCACCCGAGGAATCGATCGACGACGACGTGGAGGCCCGTCTCCTCGGCGACCTCGCGCACGACCGCCTCGTGGAGCGTCTCTCCCAGCTCGACGCGCCCGCCCGGCACGGACCAGGTGCCCGCGGCAGGCCCGTACCCGCGCCGGACCAGGAGGATGCGACCGTCGACGACCGCCACGCCTCCGACGGCGACGACCGGCGCGCCCGCGGTGCTCACGGCTCGTCGTCGAGCTGGTGGTGCATCACGATCGCGCGGGCGATGAACCCCTGCTCCTCGAAGAAGTTCTTCGCCGCACGGTGACCGGGCAGCGCGATGACGTCGACCCCACGACAGCGCTCGGCGCGACAGCGCGCGAGCACCTCGTTGGCGATCGCCTCGCCGACCCCGACGCCACGCGCCGCGGGCTCGACGAACAGCTCGTGCACGCACCCCAGCCGGCTGCCGTCGCGCAGGACCTCGATCGTCACGAGGCCGTAGCCGACCGCCACCCCGTCGATCGTTCCGACGACGACCATCGTCTCGGGGCTCGACAGCGCGTTCGCGAACGCGACCTCGAGCGGCTCGCCCGCCACCTCACGGGTCGCCCAGAGCAGTCCCCCACGCTGCTGGGTGAGCTCGTCACGCAGCTGCCGGGCGAGTGCGACGAGATCCGCGATGTCGTCGGTGGTCGCGCTCCTCGCGTGCTCCACCGGTGCCGCTCAGTCGGGACGCGTGAGCTGGTCGATCTTCCCGAGGATCGTGGCGCGCGCGCGGTGCGCCAGCTCATGGCGCCGGATGGCGTCGAGATCACCGCGGTCGAGGCCCTCGAGCCGGTCGACGACCTGCGACGCGGACAGGTCGTCGTAGTCGGCGATCGCGAGCTCCGCATCGCCGTCAGCGGACGCACCGCCCGCGGCCGCGGCTCGAGGCTCGGGCACCCCGGAGTCGCTCGACAGCCCGCCGAGGGCAACGAGCGCTCCCTCGGCGGTCTCGCGCACGCGGGCGAGCCCGTCGGTGACCAGGCGGAGCATCTGGGGTCCGCCCTCGGCGGCGGCCTCGCCCGCCTCGCGCGCCTGGTCGAGCTGGTCACCCACGGCGCGCCGTCGCTGCTGGACCTCGGCCCTGCCGCGCGCGACGAACACCTTCAGGAACGACGGTGCGGTGTCCTTCAGGTACATCGCGAGGCCGATCGGCCCGTACACGAGGATCTCCTTCGCGCGCTCGACGGCATCCTTGTCGTCTGGCACCTTCCGCTCCCTGGTCGATCCGGCGCGATTCTACGAGGCCGGGGTCGGTCGTCCGCGACGCACCGCAACGGCCGCGACGACGATCAGCGCGACGCCGCAGGCGAGCACCACCCAGTCCCCGTACCGGACGTACAGCGTCTCTCCGGTCGTCGTCGCGATCGTCCCCGTCGTGATCGTGTTCTCGAAGAGCTCGCTCGTGTCGTGCACGTCGCCAGACGGATCGACCACGCCGCTGATGCCCGAGATCGATGCGTGGAGCACCGGCCGAGCCGTCTCCGCGGCGCGCATCTGACTGAGCGCGAGGTGCTGGGCGGCCAACCCCGAGCGTCGGTACGAGCGGTTGTTCGTCGAGACGACGAGCAGCTCCGCGCCGTCTCGCACGTAGTCACGGACGAGAGGCGCGAACGCGGACTCGAAGCAGATCACCGTCCCGAACGGGTGCCCGCCCGCGCGGAACAGGACCCGCCGGTGGCCCGCCTCGAAGTCGTACGGGATCTGCTCGAGCTCTCCGATGAACGACAGCTCGTCACGCCACGGGACGTACTCCCCGAAGGGCACGAGGTGCTGCTTCGCGTAGATGCCCTGGCGCTGGCCGTCCGGCGAGTAGGCGAGGTTCGCGTTCGCGAGACCCCCGTCCTTCGTCGGCACCCGGGCGTTGGCAAGGACGACGGCGTGGTGGTCGCGACCGACCGCGAGCAGCGCATTCCTCACGTCGCGGTTGGTGGTCGGCGACCGCTCCAGGCTCGACTCGGGGAAGATGATGAGGTCGTAGCGGCCACGGAGCCGATCGGCGAGGGCCAGGTGGTGCCGGAACAAGTAGTCCGATTCGACCTCGGTGTCGGTCAATCGGCGGTTCTGGTCGTTCCCCTGCAGGAGCGCGAACCGGACGCGACCGGTCTCTCGCGGCGAGAACCGGGTGACGTCGACGACCGCGGTGACCGCGATCAGCGCGACGAGTCCGGCGACAGCGAGCACGGCGCTGCGACGGCGCTGCGAGCGGACGGCGGTGACGAGCTCGACGAGGAGCGCGTTGCACGCGACCACGATGAACGAGACGAGCGGCACACCGCCGACCGACGCGAGCGCGCGCGCCCACGGCAGGTCGTGCAGCGCGACACCGAGCTGGCCCCAGGGCAGCCCACCGAACGGGACCGTGCCGCGCAACGCCTCGACGACGACCCAGACCGCGGCGACCAGCCATGGTGAGCGGATGCCGCGCGTGCCGTAGAGCCCGACGAGGGCGCCGGCTCCGGCCACGAACGCGGCTTCGCCGGCCACGAGCGGCACGATGGCGACGGCGCCGAAGTACCGCGACCACTCGAGGACGATCCCGAACGAGACCAGCCCGAACACGAACCCCGCCAGCGCGGCGTGTCCTGGTGACGCGTCCTTCCAGGTCCACACCAGCGGCACGAGGGCGACCAGGACGAGCGGTCCCGCATCGATCGGTGGGAACGCGATCCCGACCAGGACGCCCGAGACGGCTGCGGCCAGCAGCGCCCGCAGACGCGGGGTCAGACGCAGTCGCGGCAGAGCATCCGCTCCTCGTCCTGGAGCTGGTTGCGTGGCAGCACGAGGAAGCACGAGGAGCAGAGGAACTCCCCCGGGCGGCGTGGCACGATGCGTGCCGGTCCGTCGCCACGGTCGTCGCTCTCGGGCTCCTCGTCCTCGAGCTCCTCCTCCTCGTCCTCCATGGTCGCCGCCGCCGTCTTCTCCTGCAGCAGCGCATCGAGCGGAGCCTCGACGTCGTCCGGATGGAGCTCCTCGTCGAGGTCGAGGACGTCCTCGTCGTCCTCGTCGTCGCCCTTGGCCGGTGCCGGGGCCTCGACGACGCGGGCGACGGTCTCGTCCTCCGCGACGACGTCGTCGATGTCGGGGTCGAGCGCGAGGTCGTCGAGGTCCTCGGTCTCGAGGTCCTCGTCGTCGACGAGATCGTCGTCGTCGAGGTCCTCCTCGTCGAGGGCCTCCTCGTCGACCGACGCCTCGTCCTCGTAGGTGTCGTCGCTCATCGTTCCCATCCGGCTGGTTCGGGGCCGGAGCATAACGCTCGACTTCTCGCGCACCCCGTGCCCGCGCGCCGAGAACCGCGACTGCACTCGTGGCATTCCCGTCATGACCGCGGACGCGGCACGCGGCGCGGGCGAACCGACGATCGACAGGAGGCCCAGGAGACCGTTGGGGCCACCGTTTGGCCCTGCCTGCCCGGCAGGCGGGTTATTCCGGCGTTCTCTACTTGGTCTCCTGGGCCTCGCGCTCCTGACGAACGGACGATCCCCTCCCGGGTGCCATCGATTCGCAAGTCCTTGGAGCGCCCACAAGTACGCCGCACGAGCGCCCGCGTGTCAAGCGACCTCCACCGCCCTGACCTGCACCGATGCGAGACGTTTCGACGATCAGGCGCCCGTCAGGTGACTGCCGGCCACCGCGTCCCGGCGCCGCACCTCGGCGGCGCGCTCGGACGCGAGACGCTCGAGATCGTGGTCCGCGTGGTCGACGTGCGACATCGCGGCGGCCAGCGCGCGGTGCCCCGCGCGCTCAGCGATGAGACGGTGCATCTCCTGACACACCTTGCGGTACGCCGGATGGCCCTGCGGCGAGCTGCGGAGCTCGAGCACGTGCATCGCCTCGCGCGCGTTCATCTGCATCACGAAGCGGATGCGGTACGCGAGCGACACGGCGTACGGAGCCTGTAACGGGTGCTCGGGGAGCAGTGTGTCGTGCAACGCAGCGCTGCGCGCCATCGCGTCCTCGAAGCGCTCCGCGAGACCGGCGTCGTCCATCGCGGGCGGGACCTCGTAGCCGTGACACGGAGAGAGCGGCTGCCATTCGATCGTCAGCATGCGGTGACGCTGCAGGTCGCGGAACGCGCCGTAGTCGACGAGGACGTCGAATCGGTAGTCCGTGCGCTCGAAGGCGCGGCCTGGCCGGTGCCGACGGTTCTCGCGCTCCCCCACGTAGGCGCGCAACAGCGCGGCTCGCTCGTCGGAGGGCATGCGGCGGACCCGGGCGAGGACCTGGTCGTCCGGTAGGTCGACGTGCGGGTAGCAGATCGCGGCCACGACCTTGTCCTCGCCCTCGGGGTCGAAGTCGGTGAGCGTCACGTCCGGGCGGCTCTCGGGCTCCTCACCGCCGAACATGCGTGCGACGACGTCGTGAGTGTCCGCCCGAGTCCGCTCGAGGTAATCGCTCCAGGCAACTCCTCGGTCCCGCCGGTCGACCCGGGTGAGGAACGACGGGATCACCTTGCGGAGCTCGGCGAGCATCAGCGCCGCATAGCTGCGCGCCTCCGGGAGGGGGTGCGCGCGCATTCGCAGCAGCAGTGCCTCGAACGCCTGGCCGGTCCCGTAGATGCCGACGCTCGACAGCGTCGCGGCTGGCAGCATGCCGCGAGCCGCGTCGCATGCCTTCGCCTTGATCGTCTGCTTGTAGACGAAGTCGGAGTCGCCCGGCTCCTTGGGGAAGCGGCTGCGCGCCCACTCCATGAGCCCCGGCAGACACGATGCATACGAGTCGAACAGCGCGTCGAGGTCACCGATGTAGCGCGCCCCGAAGCGCGACCGCAGGATCTCGGGCGGGCGCAGGTACCGGTAGAGCCCGCCGAGCCGCACGTCGTACGGGATGTACCGCGTCGACTGCTCGAGGTACGCCATGAGGCGGCCCCACTCGAGGATCTTCGTGAGCAGGTTCGACGCCTGCTCGCACGCGAGGTGCACGCCACCGAGCTGCGCGACGGAGTCGTCGCCGTACTCGAGGAAGACGCGGTCGTAGAGCTCCTCTGCGCGGCGGAGCCCGATCGTCGCGTCGACGGTGAGGTCCCCCGTGAGGTCGAGGTCGCCCACGAACTCGTCGAGGAACAGTCGCCGGAGGCTCTTCGGGCTGCGCGAGTAGCGCGCGAACAGCGCACCCTTCACCACCTCGGGCAGGTTCACGAGCGCGAACACCGGCCCGTCCAGGTTCGTGAAGTACGGGCGCAGGATCGCCGCCTCCTCGGGCGTGAACTCCTCCGCGACGTAGTGCATGCTCGGTCCCGACTCGGTGGCGGAGGTCGATCGTACCGACGGTCCCCTGCGCGGCCGGGGACCGGTCGTCAGACGAGGAGCCGCCAGGCGTGGGAGCGGACCGTGGCGGTCACGCCACCGTGGGCGCTCCGGGGCTCCCCGTCGACCTCGAGTGGCCAGCCGTTGGGGACCGACACCTCGACGCGGCGGCCCGCCGCCTCGGCGATCGCGGGGTGCGGGACGTGCGTCCCCGTCGCCAGGCGGCGGCGCATCAGGCCGCGCTGGCCCGGCGCGAGCGCGTACACCTGCACCTCGATCCGGCCGTCACCAGGGTGGCCTCCCGGCACGAGGTCGCACCCCCGCAGGAACTGTCCGCTCGCGATCACGACCGAGGTCGCACGACCCTCGAAGCGGGTCCGACCGTCGACGCGCACGAGGACGGGCGCGCGGCGATGGCGGCGCCGCAGCCGGTCGGGCGGCACTCCGAGCACGACGACGTTCACCGCGATCAGGTCGTCGTCGATGACGATGACGTCGAGCGCCAGCTCCGTGCCCGGGCCGGCAGAGCCGCTGTGCCCGACCGCTCGCCCGATGTCGCTGCCCGAGGCAGCATCGAGTGCGACGCGTGCGCCCGGGAGCCGGCCCACGACGGCCGCGAGCTCCGCGTCCGCGCCTCCGACGACGACGTCCGCCGGTCCCGTCGCGGGCTCCCCCCACGGCGCACCGCGCTGGATCACGACGTCGCCAACCCGGCGGTGACGACGCCCCGGTGGCACGCGGCTGCGGCGTCGCGGGCACTCCGACGCGTGTCGTGCACGGGCGCGACATCACCGACCTGACGGAGCAGGTCGATGCACTGCTTCACGTGTCGCACGAAGTCGCCTCCCGTGAGCTCGTCCGTGTCGAGGATCTCGGCCAGCTCGTCGCCCCGCGCCCACTCGTACACGTACGGGGAGAAGCCGGGATCCGGCGGCCGCGTCTGCGGCAGGCCCGCGTCGTCCTCGTTGGCCACGAGCGAGCGCCAGAGCCCCTCGACGTCGCGCGCGCGCCCCGCCACGGTCTTCGACGGCCAGCGTGCCGGCGGTGCGGGCTCGGCCCCCTCGGGGCCGCGGCGCTCGTACGTGAAGCACGACACCAGGGCCGCGAGGTCGGGAGGGGCGAGGTCGTCGAGCAGTCCCTCGCGGACCGACTCGGCGAGGAGGAGATCCGTCTCGGTGTAGAGCCGGGCGAGCATCTCCCCGGCGCCGCTGAGCTGCCAGCCCGCGAGGTACCCCCACGACTCGAGGACGCCGAGGACCCGGTCGAGCTGGCGGGCGAGGCTCTCGCTCCGCCCCTGCACTCTGCGCTCCAAGCGCGCGAGGTCGCGCTCGAGTCGCTGCACCGCGGCGAGGGCGCGCAGGCGCGAGCTCGGATCGGGATCCGAGGCGACCGGATGCTCGGCGACCGCCGCTTCGAGGGTGCTGACCTCGTCGTCGGACGTCGCGCGCCGCGATCCCTGACCCTTCACACGCCGTAGCGCTTCGACGGCCTCGCGCTGGAAGGAGCGCGTGCGCGGCGCGTACGGAACCGGGAGGTCGACGTGCCCGATCGCGGCCGGTGGATCGGTGAAGTCGCCGGCACCCAGGCGGACGAGCTGTCGCGAGGTGGTGAGCCCGAGCAGGCGGGTCGTGCCCTTGCGCGCCTCCTGGCTGAGCACGAGCACCTTCCCCCCGCGAGAGCCGATCCACAGCACGTCGCCGGGTCGCAGCGCCTCGAGCGCGCGCCCGATGCGGCGCCCCGCGCTCCCGCCGCGGCGGGCCGCCTCGAGGCGGTCCACGAGGCTCCGGTACTCGGCGACGTCGCCGTGGTCGCTCCGGGCGAGGTCGCGCTGACGTTCGAGCAGCTCCCGGGTGCGCTCCAGCTGCCGCTCGAGCGCGACGACCTCGCGGTCCGCGTGGTACTGCGCGAACGAAAGGTTCAGCAGACGGTGCGCGGTGTCGGGCGGGTAGCGGTGCACCAGGTTGACGGCCATGTTGTACGTCGGGCGGAACGACGAGCGGAGCGCGTCGGTGCGGCGGGACGCGAGTCCGGCGACCTGGTCGAACGTGACCCATGGGCTCCAGAGGACGACGGCGTAGCCCACCGCGTCGATGCCGCGGCGCCCGGCGCGCCCCGTGAGCTGCGTGTACTCGCCCGGCGTCAGGAACTCGTGGCGTTCGCCGGTGAACTTCGTCAGCTTCTCGATGACCACCGACCGGGCAGGCATGTTGATGCCGAGCGCCAGGGTCTCGGTCGCGAAGACGAGCTTGGCGAGCCCGGCTGCGAACGCCTCCTCCACCGCCTCCTTCATCGGCGGGACCATGCCCGCGTGGTGCGCCGCGAGCCCGGCCTCGAGCCCCGCGAGCCACCGGTCGTAGCCGAGGACCGCGAGGTCGCCGTCGTCGAGCCCGGCGACGTGCGCCTCGACGATGGCGCGGATCTGCGCGCGCTCGTCCGCGGTCGTCAGGCGGACGCCGGCCGCGCGGCACTGGTCGACGGCCTGGTCACAGCCCGCCCGGCTGAAGACGAAGACGATCGCAGGCAGCAGGTCGTGGGCGGCGAGGAGGTCGGCGACCTCGACGCGTGCCGGGGTACGGAGACGGCGTGAGCCGCTCGGCTGGCCCCGGAACCGGCGGCCCGCCCTCCGGTCGAGCCGCTCGGCCTCGGGGTTCGGGCGCAGCTCGTCACCCTCGCCGACGAACGTCGGCAGCAGGTGGAGCGCATCGGCGTCTCGTTCGCCGACGAGGTACCGGTGCTGCAGCAGGACCGGACGGCGCTCCTCGATCACCGGCGTCGTCTCGCCGCGCACGGTCTCGATCCACGCCGCGACCTCCTCGGCGTTCGACACGGTCGCGGAGAGGCAGACGAGCGCGACCTCGGGTGCGAGGTGCACGATGATCTCTTCCCAGACCGCGCCGCGGTAGCGGTCCTGCAGGTAGTGCACTTCGTCGAGCACGACGACGTGGAGGTCGTCCAGCGTCGGCGACGCGGCATAGATCATGTTGCGCAGCACCTCGGTGGTCA
>DATBSK010000188.1:0-3057 GCA_036559825.1 Acidimicrobiia bacterium
GGCGAGGAAGCCGAACGGCGTCTCGACGCACACCACCTCGTCGGCCTCCTGTCGCATCTCCGCGACAGTGTCGGGCGAGCCGACGGGGACGGCGAGCACGACGCGTCGGGCTCCTTGCGCACGGGCCACCCGGAGCGCGGCGCGGGCGGAGCCGCCCGTCGCGATGCCGTCGTCGACGATGACCGCGGTTCGTTGCGTCACGTCCACGCGCGGCCGTCCGCCGCGGAAGCGTCGCGCGCGGCGCTCCACTTCCTGGCGCTCACGCGCCTCGATGCGCGCGAGCTCGTCGTCTCGGACGCGCGCGAGCCGGAGCACGTCGTCGTTGAGCACGATCACACCGTCCTCGCCGACGGCGCCCATCCCGAGCTCGGGTTGGAAGGGCACGCCGAGCTTGCGCACGACGATGACGTCGAGCGGCGCTCCGAGCCGGGTCGCGACCTCGTACGCGACCGGTACGCCGCCCCGCGGCAGGCCGAGCACGACCGGCGACTCGGCGCGCAGGTGCTCGAGGCGCTCGGCGAGCCGTGCGCCGGCGTCGCGTCGGTCGCGAAACAGCGCCACGAGATCAGCGCGGCACGTCGGCGCCGTTGCACGGCATCGCGGGATTCTCCCAGAGGTCGTCAGCCGGCCGCGATCATCGCGAGCCCACCGACGGCCGCGACGAGGCCCACGAGCTGCAGCCGCCCCACGCGCTCGTGGAGCACGATCCAGGCCCACATCACCGTGAAGGCGGGGCCCAGCGCGGCGACGGGGGCGACCACCGAGGTGAGACCCTCCCGCACCGCGACGAGGAGCAGCGCGGTCGCGCTCACGTCGAGCAGTCCGGCAACGACCGCGAGCCGGCGCGGACCGATGTCGACTCGGGGCGGCCACGCCCGGATCGCGACGACGCCCACGACGAGGACGACCGAGGCGATGCGCCCGGAGAGCGCGGGCCACGCGCCCGAGCCGTCGCCGGTCTCCGAGTAGAGGACGAACGACCAGCCGAACAGCGTTCCCGCGACCGCTGCGTACGCGAGCGCTCGTCCGACGCCACCGGCACGGCTCTCGTCCCGCTCCCGGGCGATGAGCCCGCCGGCCGCGATCGCGACGAGGACGCCGGCGAACGTGACGGTCGAGAGCTGCTCGCCGTTCGCGAGCCCCCACACGACGGGGATGCACGCCGCGATCACGGCCGTGAGCGGCGCGACGACGCCCATGCGCCCGGTCGCGAGGCCGGCGTAGAGCGCGCCGAGCGCGATGACGTTCAACACGCCGGCGCCGGCCCCGAGGCCGAGATCGCGGCCGGTGGGGCCGCCGCCCAGCGCGAGCGCGTACACGACGGCGCCGGCGACCGCGCAGACCTGCACGACCACGAGCACGTTCAGGACGGCCGCGCGCCGCGACGCGAGTCCTCCGAAGAAGTCGCCGGATCCGAAGGACGCCGCGACGAGCACGCCGAGCAGCACCGCCATGTCGAACGGACGATATCTGTGGCGCGCGCGGGCGCCCGCTGTCAGTGCGCGCGGAGCACGACTACGGCGGCCGTCGTGGTCCGGCCGGGACCTTCCCCGCCGACGAGATAGCCGGTCGTCGGGTCGGTGGTGACCGCGGCCGCATCCGTGACCGCCGCCGGCAACGACCCCGCGGCCGAGATCGCGCGCGTCGTGGGGTCGAAGCGGAGGATCTGCTGCGAGGGCGTGTCGTTCACGTACCCGCCGAGCACCCAGACCTGACCCCCGAGCACGACGGCGCTCGCGTGCGAGAGCGGCGCCGGCAGCCGCGCCACCACCTCCGTCGTGTGCGTCTTCGGGTCGTACCGCTGCACCGACACGGTGTCGGGCCCGCTCGCCCGCGCGCCGCCGAACAGGTAGATGGCTCCGTCGACGACCGCGATGGCCGGGTAGCGAACACCCTCGACGAGCGTGCCCGCGTCCGACCACGTCGCACCGTCGGGACTCGCGACGACCGAGTCGAGCGTGACCTCGGACGCGTCACCGCCTCCGAGCACGAAGATCGTGCCGTCGAGCAGTGCGGCTACGTGATCGGTGCGCGCCACCGGCAGGTCACCGAGCGCGCGCGTCGGTCGGCCCGTGGCCACGGCCTGGACGGTCGCCCGCGCGGGTGGGGTGCCGCCCGCGATGACGACGCTGTCGTCGCCGAGCTGCACGCCCGCGGCGTCGTGGACGGCCGGATCGAGGCGCGCCTCGTTCGTGGTCGTGCCCGGGCCGGGATCGATCCGGTACACGTCGGCCACCGATGCGTGCGCCGCGTCCTGGCCGCCGAGGACGACGAGCGAGCTCCGGTCCACGAGGGCGACCTCGCGCGATCGGGGCGCCGGGAGCGACCACGACAGCGTCGTCGCGTCGAGGCGGCTCGCCGGCGCGGTCGTCGGAGGAGAGGTCGCGACAGTGGTCGCGACGCTGGCTGGGGTGGTCGAGGGAGCGGTCGAGGCGCCGTCGCCGCCACCACCGCATGCCGCCGCGAGCAGCGCGAGTGTCGTCAGCGCCACCGGCGTCGCTCGTCGCACGGCCCGAGCGTCGCAGACCGACGGGCGCGCGTCCGACTCGGGCCCGGCGATGATGGTCCCGTGACTGCCGACCGCGGGCTGCGGCGCCAGGTGCGCACGTTCTGCCGGATCTGCGCCGCCTCGTGCGGGATCGTCGTCACCGTCGACGGCGAGCACGTCGAGCGTGTGCGGGGTGACCCCGAGCACCCGGTCTCACGCGGGTACACGTGCTCGAAAGGGCGCGCCCTCCCCGACTGGCACCACGGGCCCGACCGTCTCGACGTCCCGGTCGTGCGGGGGAAGCCGACGAGGTGGGACGACGCGCTCGACGATCTCGCCGGCATCGTGCAGGGTGCGATCGAGACGTCGGGCCCCGACGCCTTCGGTGCCTATCTGGCCACGGGCCTGGCGTACGACATCAACGGCTGGATGACGACGGAGCGGCTGCTGCGGCGCGTCGGCACGCGCCAGCGCTACACACCTGTCACCGTCGACAACGCGCCGGTGCTCCGCGCCGCCGAGCTCGTCACGGGCACCTCGGAGCTCAACACGGTCTGGGATCCGGACCG
>DATBSK010000189.1:0-21251 GCA_036559825.1 Acidimicrobiia bacterium
CGGCGACGACGTCCCCGAGGTACGCCTGCGGCAGCTGGTGGTCGGTGCCGTTCATGAGGAGCAGGCCGCCGCCGGGGAGCACGGCCGGGCCGAGCTCGGCCTCGTAGCCGTGCGCCCGCCGTACGAGACCGGGCGCGTCCGGCGGCAGGTCGCGACCGTTCGAGTAGGAGCCGTAGAGATACTCGGCCCGGACGCGGGAGCCGTCGGGCGCACTCCACCAGAAGGCAGTCCGGTCGATGGTGGCGGGCACGCCGCGCCAGACCACCGCGTGGTCGAAGCCGGCGAGCCGGAGCAGCTGAGGCATCTGGGCCACGTGCCCGAACATGTCGGGGAGGTACCCGACCTCCATCACCGCGCCGAGCTCAGTGGCGCGCGCGATCCCGAGCTGGAGGTCGCGGATCATCGTCTCACCGGACACCATGAACTCGTCCATGAGCACCATCCACGGGCCGATCTGCAGACGGCCCGCGGCGGCGAGCTTCGCGAGGCGCTCGGCGGCGTCGGGGCGGATGGCGAGGTAGTCGTCGACGACGACCGTCTGGCCGTCGAGGAGGAAGCGCTCGTACGACTCGTCGCGCTCCAGGAGGTCGAGGAGCTCGTCGAGCAGCCCGACGAGCCGGATCCGGAACGACTGGAACGGCGCGTACCACTCGCGGTCCCAGTGCGTGTGGGGGACGATGGCGACCGGGACCGGCGGAGACATCGCCGACCAGCCTATGAGCCGGTCGTCCGCGGTCCTGCTCGTACGATCGCGGCCGTGCCGGAGGCCCTGCTCACCGACGACGACCTCGCGCGCACGTCGGTCTTCCTGGACTTCGACGGCACGGTGACCGTCGCCGACACGGGCGTGCACGTGCTCGAGCGCCTCGCGCCGGCGGAGTGGCGCGCGATCGGCGATGCGTACCGCCGCGGGGAGATCGGCAGCCGCGAGTGCCTGCTCGACGAATGGTCGTTGCTCCCGCGCGACGAGGCGCTGGTCCGCGCCGCGATCGACGAGGTCGCGCTCGACCCCGGTGCGCGCCCCCTCGTCGAGGCACTGCACGCCGCCGGTGCCGAGGTGACGATCGTGTCCGACGGCTTCGGGATCCGCGTCGCCGAGGTGGCTGCCGATCTCGGCGTCGAGGTGCTCAGCAACCGCGTCGACTGGGAGGCATGGCGCCTGGAGTTCCCCCACGAGGACCGGTGCTGCCCGTGCTCGACGTGCGGGACGTGCAAGCAGGCCCCTCTCAAGGACGCGCGCCACCGCGGGCAGCGGACCGTGCTCGTCGGCGACGGCGCGAGCGACCGCAAGGCCGCGCTGCTCGCCGACGTCGTGTTCGCCAAGGGATCGCTGGCGCAGTGGTGCGAGCTCACCGACGTCCGCCACCACGAGTTCGAGCGGCTGGCCGACGTGCACCGTGCGCTCGGGCTCTAAGTTTGGGGGCGTGCGGATCGCGCTCGGCTCCGACGAGCGGACAGCGCTCACCGACGCCGTCGGCGGCGACCTGGCGGCACGCGGGCACGACGTCGTGCGTGTCGGTCCGCTCGACGGCGGAACCGAGGGATGGGCGGAGGTGGGCCGCTCGGTGGGTGAGCTCGTCGCGGGCGGCGAGTGCGAGTCCGCGGTGCTGTTCTGCTGGACCGGCACGGGCGCGTCCATCGCGGCGAACAAGGTCACGGGCGTGCGCGCGGCGCTCTGCACCGACGCGGCGACGGCCGCCGGCGCACGGCGCTGGAACGACGCCAACGTGCTGGTCATGGGTCTGCGCCTCACCAGCCCCGAGGTCGCCCACGAGATGCTCGACGCGTGGTTCTCGACGGACGCCGATCCCGGCGAAGCCGACGCGATCGCCTCACTGGAGCACAGCCCGTGAACGACGACCGGCTCGCGGAGGTCACACGCCGCCTTCGCGCGCGTGCGGACGGGATCCTCGCCGCGGCCTGGTTCATGCCCGAGGCGAGCAGCGGGTACCCGGGGATCGACCTCTCACCCGCGGTCGCCTCGATCGCCTCGCGCGCGGCGTGTCTCGGCGCGGTCCGAGGTGACGCGGCCGCGGCGCTGCTCTCGCCGATCAACCCGGCCGGCGTCGTGGGCGCGCTCGACGCCGCGTGGGAGGTGACCACGCCCGGGGAGCTCCTCGACGCCCGGCTCGACGCGGCGACCGGTCACCTCGCGAACGTGATCGGCCCCGAGCCCGAGGGCATCGGGCGGGCGATCGAGCTCCTCGTCCCGGTTGCGCTGGCGGGCCCGGCCGAGGGCCACCCGGTGTACTCGGGGCTGCGGTCCCTCGGCCTGCCGGGCTCGCCGCTCGGGGACCTCTGGCGAGCGTGCGACCTCGTCCGTGAGCGGCGCGGCGACTCGCACCGCAACGCATGGGTCGCCGCGGGCTTCGACCCCGTCGAGATCAACGTGCTCACCGAGCTGTGGCGCGGCGTGCCGGTGGGTTCGGTGACGACGAACCAGATGGGGTGGTCCGCCGACGACTGCGACGGCGCGCTGGCGCGGCTCGCCGACGCGGGGATCGTCGCCGACGGCGAGCTCACGCCGGACGGCAAGGCGGTGCGCGACGAGATCGAGTCGGCGACGGACCGGCAGGAGGCCGTCCCGGCCGAGGTGCTCGGCAACGACGCCGAAGAGCTGTTCGCGCTGCTCGACCCGTGGGCGCGCGCGGTCGTGACATCGGGACCGACGTTCTGGGAGAGGTGAGTGAGACGATGCCCACCTACGTGATGCTGACGACCGTCGGGCCGGATGGCTGGGCGCGGATCAGGGAGCAGCCGGAGCGCATCAAGGAGGTGACCGCGGAGGTCGAGGCGATGGGCCTCACCGTCCTCGCGCAGTACGCGCTCCTCGGCCAGTGGGACTTCCTCAACGTGATCGAGAGCCCCGACGAGGCGACGATGGCGCGCGCCGCGGTCGCGCTCGCGGCGCGCGGCACGATGCGGACGACGACGTTGCAGGCAGTCAGCGTGGACGAGCTGATCGAGTCGCTGCGCGGCTGAGGGAAGGCTCGCTCAGATCCACCACATGGTGCGGCCCTTCTTCTCCGAGCGGACCTCCTCGGATCCGAACTCGGTGGGCAGCACGCTGTCGTCGCTCCGCCGCCGGATGCGGTAGCGCTCGCCTCCCTCGGTGCCCGGCAGGACGTCGGCGACCTCGAACCCGCGCGTCCAGCGCTGGTCGAATCGGGTGCGCACCTCGACGCGCGTGCCAGGCTCCACGGGTCACGATGCTACGACCCTCAGGCGACGGCCCGGTCACCGGGGCGTTTCGGGCGGATGAATGGTGGGTGCCGGGCCGCGGCGCCCGAGAACGGTAGGTTCGGCGCCGTGCCCGTCACGCCCACGCTGCGCCTCGAGCGGCGGTGCTGGCAGGCGGGGGAGCCGGTCGTCGTCGGGATCGACGAGGTCGGACGGGGGGCCTGGGCGGGCCCGGTCACGGTGGGGGCGGTCGTGTCGGCACCCGAGCACCTGCGCGGGATCCGCGACTCGAAGGAGCTGACGCGCGCGGAGCGGGAGCGAGCCGCCGCGGCCGTGGCCGACTGGGCAGTCGCGATCGGCATCGGTCACGCCTCGTACGAGGAGTGCGACGAGCTCGGGATGACCGCGGCCTTGCGCGCCGCGGCGCGTCGCGCGCTCGCGCAGGTCGCAGCGCAGGGCTACGAACCGGACCGCGTCATCCTCGACGGGAACTACGACTACATCGGTCTCGGCGACCGGTGCACGACCGTGATCAAGGGCGACGCGTCGGTGCTCGCGGTGGCGGCCGCGTCCTGCGTCGCGAAGGTGACACGCGACGCGCTCATGGTCGAGGAGGCCGATCACTACCCGCCGTACGACTTCGCGTCGAACGTCGGGTACCCCGCGCCGGCCCACAAGTACGCGCTGCGCGGCTACGGCCCGAGCGCGATCCACCGGCGCTCGTGGATCTTCATGGAGAGCCTCTGCTGGCGCGGTCTCCCGCCGCCACCCGGCCGCTTGTTCGCGTAGGAGGTGACATGCCCGTCGACCTTCCCGAGGTGCACGCCCGTGCTCTCGACCGCACGCACGCGTTCGTCGCGGGGATCTCGGACGACCGTTGGGACGACGCGTCGGTCTGCGACGGCTGGGACGTGCGCGCGCTGCTGAACCACGTCGTGAGCGGCAACCTGTGGGTGCCCGAGCTCGTGGGTGGCAGGACGATCGAAGAGGTCGGCGACCGGCTCGACGGCGACATGGTGGGCGCGGACCCCGTCGCGGCGTACGACCGCACCGCGGAGGTCGCCGCGGCCGCGTTCCGCGAGGACGGCGCGATGGACCGGCCGGTTGCGGTGTCGTACGGACCCGTCCCGGGCTCGGTGTACTGCGGTCACCGCTTCATCGACGTGCTCGTGCACGGGTGGGACCTCGCCGCGTCGACCGGTCAGGACACCACGCTCGACTCGGAGCTCGTCGAAGCGTGCTGGGAGGTGCTCGAGCCCCAGCGCGAGCTGCTCGCGGGAAGCGGCATGTTCGGGAGCGAGGTCACGGTGGCGCCGGACGCCGACCGGCAGACGACCCTGCTCGCGGTGCTGGGTCGACGCGACGTGCGCGCCTAGGGTCGCAGCGATGGAGCAGGCCGGCGTCCTGCGCCCGAGCGGGCGTCAGCAGCGGCGCGAGCGACCGCGCCGCACGTATCGTGTGGCGCAGCGAGCGACGCCATAGCGATGGGCCAGGAGATCACGGTCACGGCGCGCGCGGGTGCGTCCGCGAACGTGCGCATCTTCGACTGCAACCGCTCCCTCACGGGGATGGCGATCGAGCGCTACTCGTCGGCCGACGACACCGCGGGGGTGCGGCCTCCCGACGTGCTCGCGCACCGACTCTTCTCCCTGGGCGCGACGAAGGTCACGGTGTACTCGAACGACGTGATCGTCGAGGCACCCGCGGATCGCTGGCCCGAGCTCGAGGCGAAGATCGTCGAGACGATGGAGCATCTCTTCGGCTTCTACGGCGACGACGCCGGGTGGTCCGACGACTCGTTGCGCGCCATCGGCGTCGAGCCCTATCCGCGTCCCGAGCCGACGGCCTGAGGCGAGCGCCCCCGGTCGGGCGGGCGAAACGCCGGCGCGGCGTGAACGTTGGTGTCGGCAGCGGTAGGCGGTGGGGCGGGCTGAACCCCCTGGCCGCCTACCGCTGCTTTCTGCTCGGCGTCCCGGGCCTCGGGTTCCCGGTTGCGTGGGCGAACACATGTTCGATAGAACGTGGGGGTGACGCCCGCCGCTCCGGCCGCCCTGCCCCGCCGCGATCCCGAGACCCGGGCGCGCCTGCGGGAGATCGCAGGGCGGAGCCGCCCGGTCACCCTCGCCCGGGAGCAGTCGCTCACGGTGACGGGGCGCCTCGGCGAGGCGCTCCCACTCGGGGCGCTCCAGCGGGGGACGGTGGTCGCGGTGGACGGCGCGCGCGGCGCGGGCGCCACGTCGGTCGCCTTCTCCCTGGTCGCGGCGGTCACCGCCACCGGTGAGTGGGCCGCGGCGGTCGAGCTCGAGGGGACCCTGGGACTCGAGGCCGCCGCGAGGGCCGGGGTGGCGCTCGAGCGGTTCGCGGTCGTGCGCTGCGGCTCGCGCGACCGGTGGGCGACGACCGTCGCCACGTTGCTCGACGGCGTCACCCTCGTGCTCGCCGAGGTGCCCCCGCACGCCCGCGCGGGCGACGTGCGCCGGCTCGTCGCGCGTGCTCGTGAGCGCGGCGCGGTCCTCGTGGCGCTGCCCGCCCCCGGGGCGCGCTGGCCGGGGGATGCCACGCTGCGCCTCGTCGCAGCAGGAGGGTGCTGGCCCGGGCTGGCCAGGGGAGGCGGGCTGCTCGAGGAGCGCGTGCTCCGGCTCACGATCAGCGGGAAGGGCGCGGCCGCGCGAGCCCACGAGGCGGAGCTGGCGCGGGCGGGCTGACCGCGTGCCGCCCGAGCGCACCCTCGCCCTCTGGTGCCCGGCGTGGGCGCTCAGCACCGCGCGGCGGGTCGATCCGTCGCTCGCGGGCATCCCGGTCGTGGTGGTCGAACGTGGGGCGAGGGGACTCGTCGTCTGCGCGGCGTCGCCCGAAGCGCGCGCCGAGGGGGTCAGGATCGGGCTCCGGCGCCGGGAGGCCGAGGCCCGTTGCGCGGGGCTGACGGTGGTCGAGCGTGACTCCGCGGCCGAGGCGCGGGCGTTCGAGGCCGTCGCGCGCGCGACGGAGCCGATCACCCCCGCGGTGGTCCTCGAGCGTCCGGGCGTGCTGACCTTCCCGACGCGCGGTCCCGCGCGCTACTTCGGTGGCGACGAGGCGCTGGCAGCACGTGTGCTCGCGCTCGCCGCCGACGCGGGTGCCGCCGAGGCTCGCGTCGGCGTGGCCGACGGGTCGTTCGCGGCACGGCTCGCCGCGCGCGCCGCGCCACCCGGTACCGCGCACGTGGTGCATTCCGGCGGCACGCGTCGCTTCCTCGCGCCCTGGCCGGTCATGGTGCTGGCCGACGTGGTGGGCGAGCGCCGCGAGGACGGCGTCGCGCTCGCCGACCTCCTGACGCGGCTCGGTCTGCGGACCCTGGGGGATCTCGCGGCGCTGCCCGCGTCGTCGGTGCTCGCCCGCTTCGGCGTCGACGGTGCGCGGGCACACCGGCTCGCCGCCGGCGACGACGAGCTGACCGCGCCGCCGGCGCCACCGCCGCCCGACCTCGTCGCGACCGCGGAGCTCGACCCACCCGCATCCCGCGTCGACGAAGCCGCGTTCGTCGCCAAGGCACTCGCCGACGACCTGCTGGAGCGCCTCGCGGTGCTCGGGCTCGCATGTGACCGCGTCGTCGTGGAAGCCGAGACCGAGCACGGTGAGCGCCACGTGCGGTGCTGGCGGCACGAGGGCGGTCTCACCGCGGCCGCCCTCGTCGCTCGGGTGCGCTGGCAGCTCGAGGCGTGGCTGGTGGACGGAGCAAGCGAGTGCGACCGTCAAGACGACGAGGCGACCGGTGGACTGGTGCTGCTGCGCCTCGCGCCCGACCGCGTGGTGCCCGCGCAGGCGCGCCAGCTGGGCTTCTGGGGCGGTGACGCTGCCGCGCACGACCGCGCCGCGCGCGTGCTGGCCCGGCTCCAGGGCATGCTCGGGCACGATGCCGTCGTGACCGCGGTCGTCGGTGGCGGACGCGCGCCGAGCGAGCGGGTGCGCTGGGTGCCGTGGGGGGAGCCTCGTGAGGACGCGGACGCGCCCGGAGCGCCCTGGCCCGGCTTGGTTCCCGGCCCCGCGCCGGCGCGCGTGCATCGCGAGCCCGTCGCCGCCGAGCTGCTCGATGCCGCCGGCTCACCCGTGCGCGTCTCGGGTCGCGGCGAGGCGTCGGCGGAGCCCGCGGTGCTGCGGTGCGCCGCCCTGCCGGGCGGTGGCGGGGACGTCACCGCCTGGGCCGGGCCCTGGCTCCACGACCTGCGGTGGTGGACCCGCGCCCGGCGCCGACGCGTGCTCTGGCAGGTGGTGGTGGGCCACGGTGAGGACGGCGTGGCTTGCCTGGTGGCGCTCGAGCGGGGCCGCGCCGCGGTGGAGGCCGTCTACGACTGAGAGACGTCGAGGTCGATCGCGACCGGGAGCGCGCGCTCGCGCCACGCCGTCAAGTCGCCGTCGTAGCGAGCCTGGTACTTGTCGAACACCGATCGGCGAGCCCGGGCATCCTCATCAGTCCGGGGCGTGAGGACGCGCGCGGCGCCGTCCCACGTGCGCGTGCCGAGGCGAACGCTCACGCTCGATTCCGCCATCACGTTCCGCACCCAGTCGGAACGATCCCCGCCGCCCGAGAGCACGAACAGCGTCGAGCCGTCGAGCGCGAACCAGATCTCGATCTCGTGCAGCCGACCGGTCACCCGGCCACGCGTCGTCAGGTAGCAGAAGTCGTCGTCACGCGCCGCGCCGAGCGCGTCGGTCACCGCAGCTCGTACAGCTCGTACGTCAGCGTGCGGGCATCCTGCGACAGCGTTCCCTTCCCGACGGCCTGGATCGTGTTGAGCCAGCGATACCGCTCGTCGCCCGACTCGTAGAGCGGCGCGGCGTAGATCGGGGCCGAGCCCGTGGGCTGCGAGAGGTCGAGTCGCCCGTGATACCAGGAGTAGACGAGCGCGCCGTCGTGCGTCTCGAAGAGGGCACGCACGTCGAGCGTTCCGACGAGCTCCGGGCTGAGGATCATCCAGTCGGCCGCGGCGTGTCCCTTGAGTTTTCCGCTCAGACGCTCGCCCTCCATGACGGCGTCCTCGACCTCGGCGATGACGCGCGTGCCCGAAGGCGTGCCCGGCAGCACGAACGCCTCGGCGAGGCTGATGGTCGCGTTCCCGAGAGGAACCAGCTCGATCGGCACGGGCCGATCCTGTCATGCGACGGGCGCGCGTGCCGCCTTGGTGAACGGGTACGCCATCTGGCGCACGTAGCTGGTCACAGGCACCGGGTCGGGGATGCCGAACTCGGTCGCGTACACACCTTTCGGCATGTAGGCGGTGCCGAAGATGCGGTCGACGACGGGCACGCCGAAGTTCTTGTCGCGCGCCTCCTCGTGGCTGGAGTGGTGCCAGTGGTGCCACTGCGGCGTGTTGACGACCCAGCGGAGGCCCGGGAACCGCAGCCGCGTGTTCGAGTGCTGGAAGATCGCGAGCGCGGTGAAGAACACCGCGACACCGCCGAACACGCCGCCGCCGTACCCCAGCACGATGAGCGGCGTGAGGAAGCACGCCTGTGTGAAGGCCTGGTCGAGCGGGTGCAGGCGGCCCGACGCGAGCCAGTCCATGTCCTCGATGCTGTGGTGCACGGCGTGGAACCGCCAGAGCAACGGCACGGTGTGGCTGAGCCGGTGGCCCCAGTAGCTCCCGAGCAGCACGATGACGGCCGCAAGCGTCACGGAAGCCTCGACCGGGAGCTGCCCCTCGAGATCGAACGGCCGGAGCCACAGCAGCGGGATCGCCATCGCGACCGCGAGCGCGATCCCTGCGATGGTCGAGAGGGTGTTGTTCACGAGGATGTGGGTGAAGTCGGTGAGCCATCCGCGCCGGAACACCTTCTGCGGGCGCAGGGCGAAGAGCTTCTCGATCGGCAGGAAGACGAGGAAGAGGAGGCCGACGCCGATCACCGCCGGCCCGCGGAGCGCGACGCCGCCGATCAGCACCGCGACGCCGAGCAACCCGATGAGGACGCCGGCGCGATCGTGCTCGCCCTGCATGCCGTGATCCTCCGCCTCGTGCGTCAAGGCGGGGCGCTGCAGATGCGAAGGTTCCGTGAAGACCCTTACAGGTCGGAGCCCTCGAGTGCCGCGAGCCGCTCCTTGGCCGTGTTCTTGATCTTCTCGGCGATCTCGGGCTCGTCGTCGAGCAGCGTGTGGAACGCACCGGTGTCGATCACGTCCAGTGCGACTGGGGTCGTCGCGACCACGGTGGCCGTCCGCGGCCGGTGCTCGATGAGCGAGATCTCGCCGATGTAGTCACCGGCGCCGCGCGTGGCGAGCACCTCGTCACCGCGGCGGACCTCGACTTCCCCTTCGAGCACGACGATGAACTCGCGCCCGATCTCGCCTTCCGTCGTCAGCACCTTGCCCGGTGCGCCGTCGATGCGCGTGGCGAGGCTCGACACCTTCTTGAGATGCTTCTTCGAGAGATCCTTGAAGAGCGGCACCTGGGCCAAGAGCTCGTCTGTGGTCGGCACGCCGGGCCCCCTCTGGTCGGTCGGCGCGAACGGCGGCACTCTACGCCGATCGGGGAGTGGCCACTCGTCGTCGCGAAGCCTGCGCTGGGCGTCGTCGCGGCTGCGACGGCGTCGCGCGCAGTGCCGAATGCGGCGTGCAGGCCGTCGCCGGGGGTCCTGACCAGGTGGCGGTCGTGCGTCTCGACGTGCGCCGCGCAGAGTCGCGTCGTGGCCGCCAGAGTGGCCTTCATCGCCTCGAACCCTCAGCGCTCGTGGCCGGCGCCAGTCGATCACCGGCGAAACGGGTCACGGGGCTGCAGAGACCGTGTCTTGGGGGTTGACAATCGAACATGTGTTCGGTACGGTGACCTGCTTCCCCCGAACGGAGACCCGCAGGACCGAGCACCGAGCCGCCAGGAGGTGAGCAGCGATGGCGACGTACCAGGCGATGGTCGACGAGCTGCGCTGTCACCCCAACGAGTGGTTGCGGGTCGAGCGGTCCCGGGTCGTGGGTGAGCAGCGCCGGCTGAAGGTGCGTGAGCTCGCGATCACGAAGGTGCTGGACGAGCGTGACGCACGCGATCCGATGCCGGATGCATCGGTGCCCGCGAGCACGCAGAAGTCCACGGTCGAGGTGGCACGCGCGTTGCAGTCCACGCCGGCGTTGGCGGATGCCGCGGCGGAGGGCGCGTTGTCGTGGGAGCAGCTCGAGCCGCTGACGCGGATCGCGACGCCCGAGACGGACGCGGAGTGGGCCCGGCGCGGGCCGAGCTGCACGCCGTTCGACCTGCAGAAGCTGGCACGCCGGGCGCGTGCGTTGACGGCCGAGGACGCCCGAGCGCGCACCGAGGCACGCGAGCTGCGCACGTGGCGCGAGCCCGAGCTCGGGATGGTCGCAGGCCGGTTCCGGATCCCCGAGCTGGACGGGATCCTGGTCGAGCGCGTCTTCGAGCACATGGCCGAGCAGATCCGCCCCGCAAAGGGCGAAGCATGGGACTCGCTCGCGCACCGCAAGGCCGACGCGCTCGTCGACCTCTGCACCAACTACGCCGACGTCGAACCCACCGGGGCGTTCAGGCACACGATCGTCACCCATGTCCGCGACGACGGCACCGCCGACTGCGACGGGCTGGAGGTCGCACCCGAGACCGTCGCGGCGGTCCGCCCGGGCACCAAGGTCAAGACCCGCCGCGAGGACCGCCACGGCGTCGAGCGCGCCACGACGCGGGCTCGCAAGGCGCTGCCCGCCGACGTCGAGCGCCATGTGCGCGAGCGTGATCCTCACTGTCGGGTGGCCGGGTGCAACGCCACCCGTCGGCTCCAGCCCCACCACCTGGTGCCGTGCTGTCGCGGTGGTCACGACGGGATCGACAACCTCGCCATGGTGTGCCCGTACCACCACCGGATGCTCGTGCCCCACGGCCCCTGGCACCTCGTCGGTGATCCCGAGCAGATCGACGGACTCCGCCTCGTCCACCGGGACGAGCTGATCGACGCCCGCGCCGGACCCGGTCCGTAGCCGAGCGTCGAGAGGAGCCCCGAGCTTCCCCGCCCGCTCCTTGACAACTGAAGCCCGCCCGGTTGCCGGTCGAACATGTGTTCGATACGTTCGGAGATCCCATGGAGGACGCCACGTACGCCGAGCTGCACTGCCACACGAACTTCTCGTTCCTCGACGGGGCGAGCCACCCGGAGGAGCTGGCGGAGGAGGCGGCTCGGCTCGGGCTCTCTGCGCTGGCGATCACCGACCACGACGGGTTCTACGGGATCGTGCGGTTCGCCGTGGCGGCACGGGCCGCGGGCGTGCCGACGGTGTTCGGCACCGAGCTGACGCTCGGGCTCGACCCGCGAGCGAACGACCGCGAGCCGGGTATCCCGGCCCGCAGTGAGCGAGCCAGCGGGAGGCGGCTCGACCTGAACCAGCCGGATCCTCCCGGCGAGCACCTCGTCGTCCTGGCCGACGGACCGGTGGGGTACGCCCGCCTCGCCCGAGCGATCAGCGCAGGGCAGCTCGCGGGGGAGAAGGGTGCGCCGCGCTTCTCCCTGGAGGCGCTCGACGCGGCGGCGCGCACCGGGGTGCACCTGAACGGCTACCGCGACGCGACGGGCAACGACTCGTGGTTCGTGCTGACGGGGTGCCGCAAGGGGAGCGTGCCGCGGGCCTTGCTCGACGACGGCCCGGCGGCGGCGCAGCGGGCGCTGGCGCAGCTGACGGAGGTCTTCGGGCGCGACCGCGTGCTCGTGGAGCTCTGGGACCACGGTGATCCGCTCGACCGGCACCGCAACGACGCGCTCGCGCAGGTCGCGATGCGCGCCGGAGTCGAGGTGGTGGCGACGAACAACGTGCACTACGCGAACCCGCGTCAGCGTTCGCTGGCAACGGCGCTCGCCGCGATCCGCTCGCGGCGTTCGCTCGACGAGCTCGACGGCTGGCTGCCGGCGGGCGCGGGCGCGCATCTCCGCTCGCCGGCCGAGCAGGCGCGCCGGTTCGCGCGCTGGCCGGGCGCGGTCGAGCGCTCGGTCGAGGTCGCGGAGGCGTGCGCCTTCGACCTGCGGCTCGCGGCACCGGCGCTCCCCGACCTCGAGGTGCCGGCGGGCCACAGCGACATGTCGTGGCTCCGCGAGCTCACCCGGCGGGGCGCGGCGGTGCGGTACCCCGTGACGCACGCGCAGCACGAGCAGGCGCGCCGCCAGATCGCCTACGAGCTCGACGTGATCGAGGAGCTCGGCTTCCCCGGCTACTTCCTCCTCCTCGTCGACATCGTGGAGTGCTGCCGGCGTCTCGACATCTACTGCCAGGGGCGCGGCAGCGCCGCGAACAGCGCGGTCTGCTACGCGCTCGGCATCACCAAGGCCGACGCGGTCGCGCTCGGCCTGCTGTTCGAGCGGTTCCTCTCGCCCGAGCGCGACGGCCCACCCGACATCGACCTCGACATCGAGCACGACCGCCGCGAGGAGGTCATCCAGTACGTCTACGGGAAGTACGGCCGTGACCGCGCCGCGCAGGTCGCGAACGTGATCACGTACCGGCCTCGCTCGGCGTTGCGCGAGATGGCGAAGGTGACGGGTCTCTCACCGGGGCAGGCCGACGCGCTCGGCACGTGGGTCGACCGCTACGGGCACGACGCCACGGCGTACGACCCGCTCGGGGAAGAAGGAGTCGCGGTCCCGGAGCTCGCGCTCGAGCTCGCGGGCCAGGTGCTCGACTACCCGCGGCACCTCGGCATCCACTCCGGCGGCATGGTGATGGCCGACCGACCGCTCGTCGAGTTCTGCCCCGTCGAGTGGGCCCGCATGGAGGACCGCTCGGTGCTCCAGTGGGACAAGGACGACTGCGCGGCCGCGGGCCTGGTGAAGTTCGACCTGCTCGGTCTCGGCATGCTCCGTGTGCTGCACCTCGCCGTCGACCTCGTCCGCGAGCACGAGGGGATCGAGGTCGACCTCGCGACCATCCCGCAGGAGGACGAGGTCTACGACCTGCTCTGCGCAGCCGACACGGTCGGCGTGTTCCAGGTGGAGAGCCGCGCGCAGATGGCCACGCTGCCCCGCCTGCGCCCGCGCTCGTTCTACGACCTCGTCATCGAGGTGGCGCTCATCCGTCCCGGGCCGATCCAGGGCGGTTCGGTGCACCCGTACCTCCGGCGACGGAACGGGGAGGAGCCGGTCTCGTATCCCCATCCCATCCTGGAGGGATGCCTCGAGAAGACGCTCGGCGTGCCGCTGTTCCAGGAGCAGCTCATGCAGATCGCGATCGACGCCGCCGGCTTCACGCCCGGCGAGGCCGACCACCTGCGCCAGGCGATGGGATCGAAGCGGTCGAAGGCGCGCATGGCGGCGATGCGCGAGCGCCTGCTCGACGGGATGGCCGAGCGCGGGATCACGGGGGACACCGCGGACGAGATCGCCACGAAGCTGGAGGCGTTTGCGCACTTCGGCTTCCCCGAGAGCCACTCGGTGAGCTTCGCCTACCTCGTGTACTCGAGCTCCTGGCTGAAGCTGCGGCATCCGGCCGAGTTCGCGTGCGCGCTGCTGAACGCGCAGCCCATGGGCTTCTACTCGCCGCACACGCTCGTGCGCGACGCGGTGCGTCACGGGGTGGAGGTGCTCGGCCCGTGCATCAACGCCTCGCGGCGCGACTGCACGCTCGAGCCCCGCACCGTCGCGGCGGGGCCGCTCGGGCACCCTGAGCCGGGTTGGCATGCCGACGCGTCGACCCGCGCCCTGCGGATCGGCCTGCGTTACGTGCGGGGGCTGGCGGACGCGCTGCTCGACGCCATCGACACAGCGCGCGCGGCGGGTGGGCAGTTCCGCGATCTCGAGGACCTCACCCGGCGCACCGGCGCGCCCGTCGACGCGCTCGAGTCGCTGGCGACGGCCGGTGCGTTCACGTGCCTGGGTGTCGACCGTCGCGGCGGGCTGTGGGCGGCCGGCGCGCTCCGTGACGCGCGGCCCGGCACGCTCCCGGGCATCGTCTCGGGTGTCGAGGCACCGCCGTTGCCCGGGATGGACCCGATGGAGGAGACCGCCGCCGACCTCTGGGCCACGGGGTTGTCCGCGAGCCGGCACCCGACCGAGTTCGCGCGCGAGCGGCTCACCGCGCGCGGCGCGGTCACCGCCGGCATGCTGCGTGAGCTGCCGCACCACTCGATCGTCGAGGTCGGTGGGGTCGTCACGCACCGTCAGCGACCCGAGACCGCGAGCGGCGTCACGTTCCTGAACCTCGAGGACGAGACCGGGCTCGTGAACGTGATCTGCACGCCCGACGTGTGGCACCGCTATCGCAAGGTCGCGCGCACGTCACCCGCGGTCGTGGTGCGCGGCCTGCTCGAGCGGCATCAGGGCGTCGTCAACCTGCTGGCGCGCCGCTTCGAGCCACTCGATCTCCTCTCAACGAACCAACGAGTCTCCACGAACCAACGAGATGCCGCGGGTCTCCCGCGCTCACGCGACTTCCGGTGATCACCGGTAGCCTGTTCGGACCTCAGTCGTGATCGAAGGTGTGAGAACCGTGAGCAGCGAGCCTCCGAGTCTGTGCTCAGCAGCCTCCGCCTCGTGCGGCGGTTCCGCGCGCTGGTCCGCGCGGACCCGGCCGGAGTCCGCGCCGGCTTCGTCGCGCACCTGCTCGCCACCGCGACGGGCCTCGTTGCCGGGCTGATCCTCGGCTCGATCACCGGCACGCTCGAGGAGCTCCCCGGGCTGCTCGTGCTCGTCCCCGCGGCCGTAGGGCTGCGGGGCAACGTGTTCGGTGCGCTCGGGAGCCGTCTCGGCACGCTCGTCGCGATCGGCGAGTTCCGGCTCTCGCGCCGGCGCGAGACCGAGGTCGGCCAGAACCTCCTCGCCTCCGTCGCCCTGTCGTTCGGGCTCTCGCTGCTGCTCGCCGTCGTCGCCAAGGGCGTCGCCGAGGCGTTCAACGTCCGCAACGCGATCAGCACGGCGGACTTCGTCGTCGTGTCGGTCGTGGGGGCCGTGATCCCCACCGCGGTCGTCATGGCCATCACCGTCGGCATCGCCGCGATCGGCGTGCGACGCGAGTGGGACGTCGACAACGTCAGCGTGCCGGTCGTCACGGCCGCCGGCGACATGGTGACGCTCCCCAGCCTGTTCCTCGCGACGTACCTCGTGCTCGACGTGCCCGAGGCGATCGTCGGCGTGTTCGCGGCGCTCTGCGCGGTGATCGCCCTCGGTGCGCTCGTCGTGGCACTGCGCTCGCACCTCGACGTGCTCCGGCGCGTGGCCGCGGAGTCGCTGCCGTTCCTGCTCGTCGCGGGCCTCGTCAGCACGCTGGCGGGCATCACGATCCAGTCGCGGCTGACCACGCTCGCGGACGAGCCCGCGCTCCTCATCGTCGTGCCGCCCCTGCTGTCGCTCTCGGGATCGCTCGCCGGGATCCTGTCGGCTCGCGTCTCCACGAAGCTGCACCTCGGCGTGCTCGAGCCCGATCGGCTGTCGCTCCGACCCGTCGCCGAGGACCTGACGCTGGTGTTCGTCGTCGCGCTGCCGATCTTCCTCGTGCTCGGGCTCGCCGCGGACGTGCTCGCGGTGGTCGTCGACCTCGGGACGCCGGGCCCCGCCGAGATGGTCGCGTTGATGCTGCTCGCAGGCATCCTCGCGACCGTGCTGTCGTGCGCGGTGGCCTATGGCGCCGCGCTCGCCACCTACCGGCTCGGGTGGGATCCCGACAACAACGGCGTGCCGCTCGTCTCCTCGGCGTCCGACTTCCTGGGAGCAACGTCGCTGATCGTGTCGCTGGTTATCCTGGGACTCTCCTAAGACCATGTCCGACCAAGACAAGCCTCCACGAAACCTCAAGGCCATGCTCTCGGAGGCCAAGGACACCTCCGAGCTCATGGTCGATCTGGCGTACGCCGCGCTCTTCTTCTCCGACGACCGAATGGCGGAGGAGGTGCACGAGCTCGAGGAGCGCCTCAACGACCTCGTGCACGAGATGCGCGAGATCTGCGTGCTCGCGGCGCGATCGCCGCGCGAGGCCGAGGAGATGTCGAGCGTCCTCCACGTCATCTCGGCGATCGAGCGCATGGCGAACGCGGCTGTGGGCGTGTCGCGCATCGTCACCCACCACCTCGGCATACCGGCGGCGCTGGTCGCCGACCTCGCGAATGCCGAAGAGGTCGCGCACCGGGTCCGCGTCCGCGGCGACTCGGCGCTCGCGCAGCGCTCGCTCGCCGACGTCGAGCTCCCGGTCGAGGTCGGCATGCGGGTGGTCGCGATCCGGCGGGGCAAGGAGTGGCTCATCGATCCCGACGGCGACGACACGTTCCTCCCCGACGACGTCCTGATCCTCCGCGGCCCACCCGCGGGGATCGCCGAGCTGCGCGAGCTCGCGGGGGCGCCCGAGTGGCGCCCGCCGACGGTCGAGGAGGACCCGGCGATCACCGACCTCGACCGCGCCGTCGACGTCCTCGTCGAGATGAAGAACATCTCCGAGGTGGCGGTCGGCCTCGCGTACTCCGCCATCCTCTTCAACGACCAGAGCCTCGCCGACGAGGTGAACCACCTCGAGGACCGACTCGACGAGATGCGGGAGCGTCTCGAGGTGTGGGTGCTCCGCTCGGCCGCGGACCAGCTCGACCCGTCACCGCTGAGAGGCCTGCTGCACCTCGGTGGTGCCGCCGAGGAGATCGGTGATGCCGCCCAGCAGATGGTGTGGCTCGTGGAGGAGCAGGAGGAGATGCATCCGATCCTCCGCGTCGCGCTCGGCGACACCGACGAGGTCATCGCACGGGTGCCGATCGCGCCGGGATCCGCACTCGACGGTGTGACGCTCGCGCAGGCCCAGCTCGAGCTCGAGACCGGCTTCTACCTGCTCGCCATCCGCCGCGCCGGCCGGTACGTCTACCGGCCACGTGGCCACGTCCGGCTGGGCGCCGGCGACGAGCTGATCGCGAGCGGACCGGATGAGGGGCAGGCGAAGCTGGCGGAGCGCTGCGGCTATCGCGTCCTCGAGGACGACGACACCGGTGAGATCGAGCTCGTGCCGTCAGCGTCCTGACCGCACGTGGCGCTGGGGGAGCAGACTGCCGAGCAAGGTCTCTCCGGACGCGAGGTCAGCGAGCGCGTCGAGCGCGGTCTCACGAACGCGTCGAGCGAGCGGACGAGCCGGACCTACGGCGAGATCATCCGCGCAAACGTCTTCACGCGGTTCAACGCGATCCTCGGCACGATGCTGGCGATCATCCTCGTCGTCGGCCAGATCCAGGACGCGACGTTCGGCATCATCCTCGTCGCGAACGCGCTGATCGGGATCGTCCAGGAGATCCGCGCGAAGCGCACGCTCGACAGCCTCGCGGTGCTGAGCGCGCCAAAGGCACGCGTCGTGCGCGACGGCGAGACGAGCGACATCGCGGTCGAGGATCTGGTGCTCGACGACCTGGTCGAGCTGCGCACCGGTGACCAGATCCCCGCCGACGGCGACGTGCGTGCGGCGGACGGCCTCGAGGTCGACGAGTCGCTCCTGACCGGCGAGTCCGACCCGATCGAGAAGGGGGAGGGTGCGGAGGTCCTGTCGGGGAGCCTCGTCGTGGCCGGATCGGGCCGGTTCCAGGCCACGAAGGTCGGTGACGACGCGTACGCGCGCAAGCTCGCTGCCGAAGCCCGGCGGTTCACGCTCGTACGGTCCGAGCTCGTCGAGGGGATCAACACGCTGCTGCGCCTGATCCAGTACGCCCTGTTCCCCGTGTCCGCCCTGCTGCTCTGGCGCCAGCTCGCCCACAACGACATCGACGACGCGCTCGTGGGCGTGGTCGCCGGCGTCGTCGGCATGGTCCCCGAGGGGTTGGTGCTGCTCACGAGCCTCGCGTTCGGCATCGCGGCCGTGACGCTGGCGCGACGGAACGTGCTCGTGCAGGAGCTGCCGGCCGTGGAAGTGCTGGCGCGGGTCGACGTGGTCTGTCTCGACAAGACCGGGACCCTCACCGAGGAGGGCGTCGCGTTCGACCGGCTCGAGATGCTCGACGCGGCGCGGCAGGCCGGCATCCACGAAGACGACGTCACCGAGGCGCTCGGGGCGCTGGCCGACGACGAGAACCGCAACGCCACCTTGGGCGCGCTGGGCGAGGCGTTCCGGTCGCCGGGGTGGTCTCGTGGTGGCGCCGTGCCGTTCTCGTCGGCCCGCAAGTGGAGCGGCGCGAGCTTCGACGGTCACCGCGCGTGGGTGATCGGCGCGCCGGAGATGACGCTGCCGTCGGCCGGGGCGCGGGACCCGGTGCGTGCGCGTGCGGACGAGATCGCGGCAGAGGGCCGGCGCGTGCTGCTGCTCGGGCGAGCAGACCGCCTCGACGGCGAGACGCTCCCGCCGGACCTCGTGCCCGCAGCGCTCGTGATGCTCGAGGAACGCGTGCGCCCGGATGCGGCCGACACCCTGCGCTACTTCCGTGACCAGGGCGTCCACCTCAAGGTGATCTCCGGCGACAACCCGCGCACGGTCGCGGCCGTGGCGCGGCGCGTCGGGCTCGAGGGCGCGGACACTGCGTACGACGCCCGTGAGCTCCCGGAGGACACGGACTCTCTCGCGAACGTGCTCGAGGAGCATGCGGTGTTCGGCCGCGTCACCCCGCAGCAGAAGCGTTCGATGGTGTCGGCGCTCCAATCACGAGGTCACGTGGTCGCGATGACCGGTGACGGCGTGAACGACGCCCTCGCGCTCAAGGACGCCGACATCGGTGTCGCGATGCGGTCGGGTGCACCGGCGACTCGTTCCGTCGCGCAGCTGGTCCTGCTGGACAACAAGTTCTCGACGATGCCGGGCGTGGTCGCCGAAGGCCGGCGCGTGATCGCCAACATCGAGCGGTCGGCAAACCTGTTCGTCACCAAGAGCGTGTACGCCCTGCTGCTCGCGGTCGCGGTGGTGCTCACGGGTTGGCGTTACCCGTTCCTGCCGCGCCACCTCACGATCGTCAGCACCTTCAC
Organism: Acidimicrobiia bacterium; assembly: GCA_036559825.1. Classification (GTDB taxonomy): domain Bacteria; phylum Actinomycetota; class Acidimicrobiia; order IMCC26256; family PALSA-555; genus DATBSK01. The sequence goes on from DATBSK010000189.1 coordinate 19,036, forward strand.
GATCGGCATCCCCGGTTTCGTCCTCTCCCTCGCGCCGAACACCAGGCGCTACATCCCGGGGTTCCTCGAACGCGTGCTCCGGTTCTGCGTCCCCGCGGGAGTCGTGGCGTTCGCGGCCTCGTTGCTCACGTACTGGTACGCGCGATTCCAGGAGGACCTCCCGCTCCGGGAAGCCCGCACGACGGCCGCACTCGTGCTCGTCGCCGTGGGGCTGTGGATCCTCGTGCTCCTGGCGCGTCCCTTCAACTGGTGGAAGGCGCTGCTCGTCGGGTCGATGGCGGGAGCGGTCGCGCTCATCCTGCTCATCGAGCCGCTGCGCGACTTCTACGCCCTGCAGCTCCCGTCCGCCCGCGTCCTCGCCTTCGCCGCGCTCATCGCCGGCGGGGCGATCCTGCTGCTCGAGATCGGCTGGCGCACGTCGCGCGTCGTCGCGAGGCGCCGGAGCGTCGCGTAGAGGCTGTGACTCTCAGACGTTGCTGCCGATCAGGTCGCCGATCAGCGCCGTGAGCCCCATCGCGATCGTGCCTCCTGCCAGGACCCGCCCGGCGGCACGCGGCATCGGCGCTCCGCCGAGCCGGCCGCCGAGCGCGCCGGTCGCAGCGAGCACGACGAGCGCGACCGCGGCGAGCACCGGGATGCGGGCATCGCCGGAGACGAAGACCATTGTCAGGAGCGGCACGATCGCGCCGAGGGCGAAGCTCACCGCCGACACCCCGGCCGCCTGCCACGGACGTGCCGGGACCGCGCCGGTCATGCCGAGCTCGTCGCGCAGGTGGGCGTCGAGGGGATCGCTTGCGGTGAGCTGCTCGGCGACGCGACGGGCGAGGTCCGGTGCGATGCCGCGCCTCACGTAGATCTGGGTGAGCTCGGCGAGCTCGAGCTCGGGGCTCGTCGAGAGCTCCCGCTGCTCGCGACGGATGTCGGCGAGCTCCGTGTCGCGCTGGGAGCTCACCGACACGTACTCGCCTGCCGCCATCGACATCGCTCCCGCGACGAGGCCGGCCACGCCGGCGACGGCGACCTCGCTGTTGGAGCCGTTGGCCGCCGCGACGCCGATCATGAGGCTGGTCGTCGAGACGATCCCGTCGTTCGCGCCGAGCACCGCAGCCCGGAGCCAGCCGATCCTCCGGAACCGGTGCCGCTCACGGTGGAGGAGCATCAGATCCAGTCCTTGCGCTTGAAGTAGAACCAGAGCGGGAGCCCGATGAGGACCATGATCCCGAACACCGCGGCGAACCCCAGCTCCCAGTCGAGCTCGGGCGCGTTCCGGAAGTTCATCCCGAGCACGCCCGTGATGAGCGTCGCGATGATGAAGATCGCGCCCCAGGCGGCGATCTTCTGCTGGGAGCGGCTGAGGCGATTGGATGCGACCGCGAGCTCCGCGTCCCGCAGCCCGGTGATGACGTCGCGTTGCGACTCGACGAAGTCGGAGACCCGGAGCACGTGGTCGGCGAGGTCCTGGAAGTGCACGATCGCGAGATCGCTGACGCAGGAAACCTCCTTGCGTGCGATCTCCGTGGTCACGTCCCGGAGCGGGATGGCAGCTCGCCGGAACCGCACGAGCGCCTTCCCGAGTGCGAAGAGCTCCATGGACCGCATGGCACCGTCCGACCGCTGCCGATCGTCGGTGGCGAGCACCGCGTCCTCGACGCCATCGAGGCGGTCATCGACCGACTCGGTCACCGTGAAGTACCGGTCGACGACGACGTCGAGGAGCGCCCACAGCATGAGCCCGACCTGAGCCTGCTGGTGCTGGGCTTTCTGAAGCTCGAATCGACGCTTCACGAGCTCGATGGGGAACGCACCCGGATCGCCGTTCTCGGGCTCCTGGTGCAACGAGATGAGCCAGCCGGCGGCGAACACGATGTCGATCTCGCGCGCTTGCAGGCCGTCGGAGCCGAGGACGCAGTCATAGACCGCGACGTGGAAGTGGTCCGCGTAATGGGCGAGCTTCGTGCGTTGGCCCGCGTGCGCGATGTCTTCGCGAGCGAACGCGTCGACACCGAACGCACCGAGCAGCTGATCGATCTCGGGTGCTTGCGGCTCGTCGCAGTCGATCCAGACGAGCCCGCGTGCCGGATCGACCCGACCCATCGCCTCGCTGACGGCGATCTCGTCCGGCTCCACCTCGTCGTGGCGGTAGCACCAGGCCTGGATCACGTCCCGAGCCTACGATTCGCACCAGAGGACCGGTGCGATCGTCACCGGACCACGAG
>DATBSK010000190.1:0-3751 GCA_036559825.1 Acidimicrobiia bacterium
GCCGCCGCCTTCGCCGCGATCCGGGCTGTGCGAGGGTCCGACGGCGTCGACCCCGTGGTGCGTCGCCAGCTCGACGTGCTCCACGACTCGTTCGCGCCGCACCAGATCCCGGAGGACCTCCGCCGGGAGCTCGTCGAGCTCGAGACCAGCGTCGAGGCGACCTACAACACGTTCCGGGGCGAGCTCGACGGTGACCGTGTCGACGACAACGCGATCCTCGAGATCCTGCGCACGAGTGACGACTCGCACCTGCGCCGCCGCGCGTGGGAGGCCTCGAAGCAGATCGGCGCCGAGGTCGCCGACCGTGTCCGCGAGCTCGCGCAGTTGCGCAACCGGGCCGCGCGATCCCTCGGGCACCGCGACCACTTCGCGCTCGCGCTCGCCACCGGCGAGATGGACGAGCAGCGACTCTTCGCCACCCTCGACGAGGTCGACCGCCAGACCGTGGAGCCCTTCACGACCTGGAAGGCGGCGCTCGACGAGGCGCTGAGCGCGCGGTTCGGATGCGCCGTCGGCGACCTGCGGCCCTGGCACGTCGACGACCCCTTCTTCCAGGATCCACCGACGAGTGGTGCGGTGGACCTCGATCCCGTCTTCGCCGACCGCGACCTCGTCGCGCTGACGCTGGCCACCTACGAGGATCTCGGCCTCGACGTCCGCCCCGTCCTCGAGCACAGCGACCTGTACGCGCGCGACGGCAAGAGCCAGCACGCCTTCTGCATCGACATCGACCGCGAGGGCGACGTCCGCGTCCTCTGCAACCTCGAGCCGAACGAGCGCTGGATGGACACGATGCTCCACGAGTTCGGCCACGGCATCTATGACCGCGAGGTCCGCCGGGACCTGCCGTGGCTGGTGCGCGGCGCGTCGCATGCGCTGACCACCGAAGGGATCGCGATGTTGTTCGGGAGGCTCGCGCGTGACCCCGCGTGGCTGGTACGCATCGCCGCCGTCCCGGCGACGGAGGTCGATGACCTCAGTGGAAGGCTCGACCGTGCACGCCGCGCGGCGCTCCTGACCTTCGCCCGCTGGGTCCTCGTGGTCACGAGCTTCGAGCGCAGCCTCTACGCCGACCCGGAGCGCGACCTCGACACGCTCTGGTGGGATCTCGTCGAGCGCTACCAGCAGCTGCGGCGTCCCGACGACCGCCACGCGCCTGATTGGGCCTCGAAGATCCATCTCGCCGTCGTCCCCGTCTACTACCAGAACTACCTCTACGGGGAGCTCGTCGCGTCGCAGCTCGACGCGACGCTCGCACGGGACACCGAGGGTCTCGCAGGACCGGCAGCGGGCCGCTTGCTCGCCGACCGCTTCTTCGCGCCGGGCGCCTCCGTGCGCTGGGACGAGCTCGTCGAGCAGGCGACTGGCGAGCCCCTCACCCCGAAGCACCTCGCCGCCCAGCTCGGCTCCTGATCTCGTGTGCGACACGCTGTGTGCCGTCGGGCCGCGGCGAACCCTGTTCGCGAAGAACTCCGACCGGCCCCGCGACGAGGTGCAGCTCGTGGAGACGCACGCTCGCCGGGACGCTCGCTCGACGATGCGCGCCACGCACGTCGAGGTCGACGACGCGGGCGCGTGCGCGCTGATGGGATCGCGGCCCGCATGGATGTGGGGATTCGAGCACGGCGTGAACGAGCACCGCGTCGCCATCGGCAACGAGCGCATCTTCACGATCGACGACCCGCGCCGGTCCCCGCCGGCGCTCACGGGCATGGATCTCGTGCGGCTCGGTCTCGAGGGTGGGACGAGCGCGGAGCACGCGCTCGACGTCATGACCGCGCTCCTCGAGCAGCACGGTCAGGGCGGGCGCTGCGCGGCCGAGAAGGACGACCCGTACTGGTCGTCCTTCCTCGTCGCCGACCCCACCTCGGCGTGGGTGCTCGAGACGAGCGGCCGCACGTGGGCGGCGCGCCCGGTCGACGACAGCGTGGCCATCTCCAATCGGGTGACGCTCGGCGACGACTGGTCGCGCGCGTCTGCCGACGTCGCACCCGGTCGTGACTTCGACGAGTGGCGTGACCCGCGGGTCCCGACCGTGCCGTCCGACGACCGCCTCGCGGTGACGCGCGCGTGCCTCGCTGCCGGGGCGAACAGCCTCACGCCGGCAGACCTCGCGGCGACGCTCCGGCATCACGGCGAACGGCCGTGGGGAGCGCCCGGGAGCGACCCCGCAGACTGCTCACCGCCCCCGGCCGGTCTCGATGCCGACCTGCACGGGTTCACGGTCTGCTTCCACGTCGACGAGCCCGGCTTCATCGTCGAGACCACGACGTCGTCGATGATCGCCGAGCTCCCGACCGACGCCGACGCGCCCGTGCGCGCGTGGGTCGCGTTGGGCACACCCTGCGCCAGCATGTACGTCCCGGTCTTCCCGCCGCGCTCCGTCCCGTCGGAGCTCGCGAGCCCGGCCACGTGGGCGCGCTTCGCGGCACTGCGCGACCGGGTCGAGGAGGACACGGCCGAGCTCGCCGCGATCCGTTCCGTGCTCGGACCGCTCGAGACCGAGCTCTGGCAGCGCGCCGACGCGGACGCGGGGGATCCTTCGGCGCACGACGCGTGCATCGCCGACGCATGGTGTGCCGTCGACGCTGCGCTCCTTCGTCTCGGCGTGTGACGGTAGGTTGCTCGCGGTGCAGTACAACCTTGCGGATCTCTGGGAGAAGGTCGCCGACACCGTCCCCGAAAGCGAGGCGATGGTGTGCGGCGAGCGGCGGCTCACGTATGCCGACGCGGAGGAGCGCGCGACCCGTCTCGCCCATGCGCTGGCCGATCGCGGGGTGGGCACGGGCGACCACGTCGCGCTGTACCTGTACAACGGCACGGAGTACCTCGAAGGCATGCTCGCGGCATACAAGCTGCGCGCCGTGCCCATCAATGTGAACTACCGCTACGTCGAAGAGGAGCTCCGCTACCTGCTCGACAACTCCGACGCCGTAGCCGTCGTCTTCCACCGTGACTTCGTGCCGAAGCTCGCCGCGATCCGGACCGATCTCCCCGGCCTGCACACGTACATCAGCGTCGAGGACGGCAGCACGCACGACCTCGCCCCGCTCGACGCCGTCGAGTACGAGGCCGCGCTCGCCGCTGCCTCATCAGCGCGCGACTTCGGACCACGGTCGGCGGACGATCTCTACATCCTGTACACCGGCGGCACGACGGGTATGCCCAAGGGTGTCATGTGGCGCCACGAGGACATCTTCTTCGGCGCACTCGGCGGAGGCGGGATCGGCAACCCGATCTCGTCCCCCGAGCAGATCGCCGAACGCGCCAAGGCCGGCTTCACCCGGTGCCTCCCGGCATGCCCGTTCATGCACGGCACCGCGCACTGGATGGCGCTCGACTCGCTGTTCACGGGCGGGACCGTCGTCATCGACCCGTCGCGCTCGATGGACCCGCTCGAGATCTGGCGACTCGTCGCCCGCGAGCGCGTGAACTTCCTCGTCATCGTCGGCGACGCCATGGGACGCCCGCTCGTCGAGGCGCTCGAGCGTCTCGACCCTGCGGTCGATGTGTCCGGGCTCAAGCTGCTGCTGTCCGGCGGCGCGATCCTGTCGCCGGCGGTGAAGCGCCAGCTCGCAGAGCGGTTGCCCGGCACGCTCGTCGTCGACGGCATCGGCTCGTCCGAGTCGGGTGGGCAGGGCCAGATGGTGACGACCGCGGACGGCGAGATCCCGTCCCAGCCGCGGTTCGCCATGGGTCCCGAGAACAGCGTGCTCACCGACGACTTCGAGCCGGCTCCGGTCGGGGTCGT
>DATBSK010000191.1:0-1696 GCA_036559825.1 Acidimicrobiia bacterium
GCATTCTCACCTCGCGGGGCGGGCTCGTGAGTCACGCCGCGGTCGTCGCGCGGGGGATGGGGAAGCCCGCCGTTTGCGGCGCGTCGGCGCTCGACATCGACGTCGACGCGAAGCGCGTGTCCGTCGACGGCACGACCGTGCACGAGGGCGACGTGATCTCGATCAACGGAACGACCGGTGACGTCGTTGTCGGCGCGGTGCCGGTCGTGACGCCCGAGCCCACCGGCCCGTTCGCCACGATCCTCGATTGGGCAGACGAGTTCCGCCGGCTCGGCGTGCGGACGAATGCCGACCTTCCCGAGGACGCCAAGAAGGCGCGGGAGTTCGGTGCCGAGGGGATCGGCTTGTGCCGGACCGAGCACATGTTCCTCGGGGACCGGCTGCCGCTGGTGCAGCGCTTCATCCTCGCCGACACCGAGAAGGAGGAGCAGGCTGCGCTCGAAGAGCTCGAGTCGCTGCAGCGTGCAGACTTCCTCGGGATCCTCGAGGCCATGGACGGGCTCCCGGTGACTGTGCGACTCCTCGATCCGCCCCTGCACGAGTTCCTCCCCGACGTCGAGGAGCTGCTCGTGCGCGATGCCAAGGGCCAGCTGGACGACGCCGGCCGCGCGCTTCTCGCCGCCGCCCAGGCGTGGCGGGAGTCGAACCCGATGCTCGGGACGCGCGGCTGTCGCCTCGGCATCATCAAGCCCGGCCTGTACCGCATGCAGGTGAAGGCGCTGCTCGAGGCAGCAGTCGAGCGGAAGATCGCCGGCGGGCACCCGCAGGTCGAGATCATGATCCCGCTCGCCGTCACCGAGCCCGAGTTGAAGTACCTGGTCGACGAGGTGCGCGAGGTCGCCGAGGCGCTCTTCTCCGACACACGCGAGGGCGTGTCGTTCCTCGTCGGGACGATGGTCGAGACACCACGCGCCGCCATCGACGCCCACGACATCGCCGAGGTGGCCGAGTTCTTCTCGTTCGGCACCAACGACCTCACCCAGATGACGTTCGGGTTCTCGCGCGACGACGTCGAGGGCCGCTTCATGCCCAAATACCTCGAGCTCCATCTGCTCCCCGCCAACCCGTTCGAGACCATCGACGTCGAGGGCGTCGGCAAGCTCGTGCGCGACGCCGTCACCGACGGCCGCAAGGCGCGCCCCGACCTCAAGCTCGGGATCTGCGGCGAGCACGGCGGCGACCCCCCGTCCGTGCAGTTCTTCCACGAGATCGGTCTCGACTACGTGTCGTGCTCCCCGTACCGCGTGCCGCTCGCCCGGCTCGCCGCCGCGCACGCCGCGCTCGGCACGGGCGGCCCCGCCGCATCGGTGTAATCGTCATACCCGACCGGTACCGTTGGGTCATGGAGCCGGTGATCGTCGAGCAGGGCGTCGCCGTGCAGCGCGCCCATCGCGACGCCGACGCCTTCGTGGGCGGGCGGCTTGCCCGGCGCGAGGAGCGCGAGGCCATACTCGCCGCCGCCCTGGCGCCGGGGGCGACCCGTCCGGTCGGCGCCGGGCACCGCTTGGTCCGCGAGGACGCCGACCCGTACCGCTTGTGCTTCGAGCGCGACCTCGACCGCGTGAAGCACTCGCGGCCGTGGCGCCGGCTGGCGGGCAAGTGCCAGGTGTTCATCGCCCCCGAAGACGACCACCTGCGCACCCGGCTCACCCACGCCGTCGAGGTCGCGCAGGTCGCCGTGGGCATCGCCCGGGTC